>QHSZ01000168.1 GCA_003220595.1 Candidatus Rokuibacteriota bacterium
GGTTCTACGGGTTCATTCGCTGACGGGAGCGCATGACGAGGGACCGCCGCCGGACGCCCTGGCTGGGCTTCGAGCCCGTCGCGGCGCGCGTCGCGTGGACGCTCTTGGTGATCGGCGCGGGCCTGGCGCTCCTCTACGTCCTCCGGCAGGTGCTCCTGCTGCTCGCGTTCTCGGTCTTCTTCGCGTACCTCCTCTACCCGCTCGTCGAGGCCGCCCAGCGCCGGGTGCCGGGCCTGCGGTCCCGGACGCGTGCCATCGCGGCGGTCTACCTCGTGCTGCTCGGCGCCGTCTTCGCCACGGGCGGTGTCCTCGGGCCCCGCCTCTCGACCGAGGCCCGCGCGATGGCCGAGCGCCTTCCGCGGCTCTCGCAGGACTGGGGCGCCGGCGGGACCCTCGGCGGCGCGCTCGCGCGCTTCGGGTGGCGGCCGGAGACCATCCGCACGGTCGAGACGACGATCCAGAGCCACGCCGGCGAGATCCTCGGCTACAGCCAGAGCGTCGCCGCGACCGTCCTCAAGTGGGTCGTCGGCGCCTGGGTGATCGTCCTCGTCCCGATCTTCGCGTTCTTCATCCTCAAGGACGCGGAAGGCTTCGTGGCAGTTGTGACCGGGCTCTTCGAGGCGCCCGAGCACCAGCAGCGCTCGCGTCGAATCAGCGAGGACCTCCATCACCTGCTCGGCGAGTACATGCGCGCCCTCGTCCTGCTGTCGCTGATCACCTTCGCCGTGTGGTCGCTCGTGTTCCTGGTCGTCGGCGTGCCCTACCCGGTGCTGCTCGCGGCCCTCGGCGGCGCGCTCGAGGTGGTCCCGCTCGTCGGGCCCCTCGTCGCGGGCATCATCGTCGTGAGCGTCGCGGCGTTCACCGGCTATGGCCACGTCATCCTGCTCGTGCTGTTCCTCGTCGCGTGGCGGTTCATCCAGGACTACGTGTCGAACCCGCTCGTGATGGGGCGGGGCATCGAGATCCCCCCGGCGCTCGTCATCGTCGGCGTGATCGCGGGGGGAGAGATCGCGGGGCCCGCCGGCATGTTCCTCTCCGTGCCGGCGCTGGCGATCCTACGGATCCTCTGGCGTCACGCGCGCGAGGCCCGTCAGCTGACGCGGGACGAAGGCGCGGACGAGAGCCGGCGTCCCTGACTCAAATCGCGTTACACTGCCCGACGTCGGGGGTGCCCCATGCGCGTGCTGGTGACGGGTGCGGCGAGCGGGATCGGACGAGCGACCTGTCTCCGCCTGGCGCGCGACGCCGGGGCGCGGGGCGCCGCGGCGAAGGTCGCGGCCGTGGATCTCGCCCCCTCACCCGAGCTCGACCGGCTGGCCGACGAGCTTCGGAAGCTCGGCGCTGACGTGCTGCCGCTGCACGGCGACATGGGTGAAGCCGATGCGCCGGCACGCGTCGTCGGCGAGGCGGTCGCACGGTTCGGCGGCCTCGACGGGCTCGTGAGCAACGCCGGGATCAACCGGCCGGCGCCTCTCGTGCAGTACTCGGTGGACGACTGGGACCGCGTCTTCGCCGTGAACACGCGCGCGACGTGGCTCCTGGCAAAGGCCGCCCACCCGGCCCTCAAGGCCTCGCGCGGGGCCGTCGTGGCCGTCGGATCCATGTCCGGCAGCCATCCCCACGCGAACCTCGGCGCCTACGGGCCGAGCAAGGCAGCCGTCATCATGCTCGTGCGGGTGCTGGCCCAGGAGCTCGGGCGCGACGGCATCCGGGTCAACGCGCTGTCGCCCGGCATGGTGCGCACCGGCATGACCGCCGCGGTCTACAGGGACGCGGCGGTCGCCGCCGAGCGCGACGCCCTCGTCCCCCTCGGGCGCGTCGCGGGGCCGGAGGACATGGCCGACGTGATCGCGTTCCTGCTCGGCCCCGACGCGCGCTACGTGAACGGTCACGACCTGGTCGTCGACGGTGGCGTCGCCGGAAACTTCCTCGGTCGCCTGCCGGGCATCTCGCGGATCACGCGAGGCTGAGCCTTCGATGCACTTCGGGATCTTCGTCGAGGAGATGCGCCGCGGGGTGAGTCAGGGCCAGGCCTTCCAGGAGGCGTTCGAGCTGGCGGACACGGCCGAGGCCTGGGGCGTCGACTGCGTCTGGCTGGGGCAGATCCACTTCAATCCCGTTCGCTCGGTGATCTCCGCCTCGCTCCTCGTCGCCAGCGCCATCGCCACCCGGACCAAGCGCCTGCGCGTCGGGACGGCGATTCAGATCCTTCCGCTGAACCACCCCCTGCGCATCGCCGAAGAGGTCGCGACCGTCGATCAGATCAGCCAGGGTCGCTTCGACTTCGGGATCGGTCGCAGCGGGGCCCCGCGCGCCTACGAGGTGTTCGGCGTCCCCTACGCGGAGAGCCAGACGCGTTTTCGCGAAGCCCTCGAGATCATCCGCCAGGCCTGGAAGGGGGAGCCCTTCAGCTATACCGGCGAGTTCTTTCGCGTCGAGAACGCGACGGTCTCACCCCGTCCGTATCAGGTGCCGCATCCGCCAATCCGGATGGCCGCCACCACCGAGGAGACCTTTCCGATGGTCGGCCGCCTCGGACTGCCGATCTTCGTCGGGCTGCGCATCACGGACCTTCCGGAGCTACGGGCCCAGGTGGAGACGTACCGGCGGGCGTGGCGGGAGGCGGGGCACCCCGGCGAAGCGAGCGTCTATCTGCGCATCCCGATCTACGCCGCGACGACGGAGGAGGCGGCGCGAGACGAGCCCCGCGAGAGCATCACGTATTATTTCGAGCGCCAGGCCGAGCTCGCCCGGTCGGGGGTGGGAAGCGCTGGCTCGGGGCCGGTCGAGCGACGACGGGCCCAAGCCGACCGCATGGCCAAGCTCTCGTACGACGAGATCCTCCGCACGCGGGTGGCGTTCGGCAGCGCCGCCGGCCTGATCGATCGCCTCACCCGGCTACGCGACGAGCTGGGCGTCAGTGGTATCGTGGCCGAGTTGAACCCGGGCGGCCTCATTCCCGCCGAGCTGGAACGGCGGAGCCTGCACATCCTCGCCCGTCAGGTGATGCCCGCGTTCAGGTAGGAGGAGCCATGAGCAAGAAGATCCTCTTCGTCGGCGCCGGAGCCATCGGCAGCTACCTCGGCGCGTTCCTGTCACGCGCGGGCCACGACGTGACGCTGGTCGATCCGTGGGCCGAGCAGGTCGAGACCATCCGCCAGCGCGGCATCTCGGTGACGGGACCGCACGAGCCCTTCGAGGCCCGCCCCGCGGCCGTGCACCTGAACGAGGCCGCGCGCCTGCCGCGCGACTACGACGTCGCGTTCGTCGCGATGAAGGTCTACGACACGGCCTGGGCGGCCCAGCTTGCCCTCCGCCACCTGGCGCCGGACGGCTACGTCGTCGCGGCCGAGAACTGCTGGCCCGACCCGGTGGTGGCCTCCGTGGTGGGAGCCTCGCGCGCCGTCGGGCTCGTCATGTCCAAGATCGGCGTCGCGCTGTGGAAGCCCGGTCAGGTGGAGCGCGGCATTGAGAAGGGTCAGGGCAAGGGCCACGACGTCTTCCGCGCCGGTGAGCACGACGGGCGCATTACCCCGCGTGTGACCCAGCTCGCGGAGATGCTCTCGGTGATCGACGGCGCCCTGGCCACGGACAACCTCTGGGGCGAGCGCTGGGCCAAGCTCTGCGCGAACGCGATGGGCAACCCCGTCCAGGCGATGTCCGGGCTCGGCTCGCTCGAGATCGCCTCGAGCGAGGTCGGCCGCACCATCACGATCCACCTGGCGGCGGAGGCCGCGCGCGTCGGGCTGGCGCTCGGCCACCCCGTCCCCAAGTTCAACGGCGCGGCGGCCGAGCAGTGGGCGGACGCCGGTGGGCGCGAGACCTACGAGGCGCTCGACCGGATGCTCACGCCCGCCGCCGCGACACGCCGCAACTGGCGGGCGTCGATGGCGCAGGACGTGGCCAAGGGCCGCCCGACGGAGATCGATTACATGAACGGCCACGTGCTGGTCGAGGGCCGCCACAAAGGCGTGCCCACGCCGGTTTCGGCCGCCACGGTTGAGCTTATGCACGAGGTAGAGAAGGGCGTCCGCCGGCCCGAGCCGAAGAACATCGAGCTCGTGCTGAGCCGCGCGGGCCTCTAGCCGGGGCGCCCGGGGACCGTGGTAGCGTAAGGGCCATCACCGAGGGAGGCGACATGCGTTACACGAGGATCTCCGCCGACAGTCACATCGATCTTCCCATGCTACCGACCGACCTGTTCACTGCGAACGGCTCGACCGCGCTGAGGGACCGCATGCCCTACGTCGCCGAGGGTCCCGACGGCCCGTACTGGACCGCGAAGAACGGCACCTCGTTCGGCCTCGTCTGCGGCGTCGGGCCGTCCGGGCAGAAGCTCGTGCCCGGCCAGAACCATCGGGTCGACGTCATGGCGACGACGGGCCTCTATGCGGACGGCAAGAAGGGTATCCTCCGGCCGACGGACCCCGCCCTCCGCGCCAAGGACATGGATCGCGACGGTGTCCAGGCCGAGGTCATCTTCGGGATCCTGGGGGCGGCCACGCGGCTCGGCGACCACGAGGCGGCCACCGAGATGTTCCGCATCTACAACGACTGGCTCGTCGCCTTCTGTCGCCACGACCCCAAGCGCTACATCGGGCTCGCCTGTCTCCCGTACGGAGACATCGCCGCGGCCGTCGCTGAGATCCACCGTGTCGCGAAGCTCGGCCTCCGGGGCATGGAGCTGTCGTGCTCGTGGGACATGGAGCCCATGTGGCACCCGGTCTGGGAGCCGCTCTGGCAGGCCGTGAACGAGGTGGGGCTGCCCCTGCACTTCCACACCTTCCCGTCCCTGCCCCCGGGCGTGATCGACCAGCAGAAGGGGCTCGTCCGCCGTGCCGCCTTCTTCACCGCGGTCTCGAGCTTCCAGCTCAACCTCATCAACATCCTGGCCGCCGTCATCGGTCGCGCAGTGCTCGAGCGGTACCCGAACATCCGGATCTCCTTCGGCGAGAGCGGCATCGGCTGGCTGCCTTACGCGCTCGACCGCATGGATTACGAGTGGGAGGATCGGTTCCGGGACCTCGGCCTCACGATGAAGCCGAGCGACTACTGGCGCCGCCAGTGCAAGGCCACGTTCCAGTTCGACCGGATCGGCACCAGGCTGATCGAGGACATGGGGGTCGAGACGTTGATGTGGGGCTCCGACTACCCGCACCCCGATGGCGTGTGGCCGGAGTCGTCGAAGTACATCGCCGAGCAGTTCGGCCACCTGCCTCCCGACGTCACCCACAAGATCACCTGTGAGAACGCCGGGCGCTTCTATGGCCTGATCAGCTAGCGAGCGTCACGTCCGCGCGCCCCGGCGGCCCCGGCGCGGCGAGAGCGCTCAGTCGTTGGGGGCCGGCAGCGCCTCCACCCGCCCCGAGCTCTCGCGGGCGCGCTCGTTCTGCTCAGCGCGGACGCGGCGCATGAGCGGGATCAGCGGCAGGATGGCGAAGAAGACTAGGGCGATCAGCCAGAAGTCGTCCATGTAGGCCATGACCTGGGCCTGCTCGGTCGTGCTGCGGTAGAGCATCGCCACCGCCTGGCGGCCCGCCGTGAACGAGTCTCCGCCCTGGCGCATGAAATGGTCCGTCCATTCCTTGAGCCGCTGCGCGGTCTCAGCGTCCCAGACGCTCACGTGGGCGACCAGGGTGGTCTGGTGCTCCTGGCTGCGCCGCACGAGGAGCGTCGTGGCCACCGCCACACCGATGCTCCCGCCGAGGTTGCGCACCACGTTGTAGGCGGCGGTGGCGTTGCCGAGGCGCTCCAGGCGGATGGTCGCGAGCGTCAGCGTCTGGAGCGGCACGAAGATGAAGCCCATGGAGAACCCCTGGAGGAAGCGCGGCCAGGCCAGACTCCAGTAGTCGATGCCGAGGGTCAGCCGCGTCATCAGGAGCGTCGCGACGGCGCTCAGGAGGCAGCCGCCGCCCAGCATGAGCCGCTGATCCATGCGGGACACGAGGCGTCCCGAGACCATGAGCGCCAGCATCGTGCCGAACCCGCCAGGGGCCAGCACGAGCCCGGAGTTCCACGCGTCGTAGCCGAGCATCTTCTGCGTGTACAGCGCGATCAGCAGCATGCTCGAGTTGAAGCCGAGACCAACCAGCGCGATGCAGAGGGTGCCGACGGCGAAGTTCCGATCGTTGAAGACCGTCAGGTCGAGGATCGGCTCGGCGACCGTCAGCTCGCGGAGGAGGAACCCGGCCAGCGTGCAGACGGCCAGCACGGCCAGCGCCACGATGAGGCGCGAGTCGAACCAATCCTCCTTCTCGCCGAGGTCGAGCACGAGCTGCAGGAACGCGAACCCGCACACCATGAGGACGAGCCCCGCTGCGTCGATCCCGCGCGGCTTCTTGACGAACGGCGAGTCGAACAGGAACGCGCTGACCATCAGGAAGCCGAGAACGCCGATGGGAAGGTTGATGTAGAAGATCCAGCGCCAGGACCAGTTGTCGGCGATCCAGCCGCCCACGGTCGGGCCCAGGATCGGCGCCAGCATG
>QHSZ01000169.1 GCA_003220595.1 Candidatus Rokuibacteriota bacterium
TGAGATTCACGATCCAATAGTCCTGGACTCCCGATCTCGCGTAGAGACTGCCTTTGTGCTGACGGTCGAACTCGAGGCTCGAGTCAGCCACCTCTACCGCGAGGGCAGGATGCGCCGGATGCGACTCACGATACGCGGCGCGAATCCCCGGTACCACGACCAGATCAGGTTCGGGCGCCGACTCGTCGTCGAGCGCCACCGGCATCTGAGCCCGCACAATCCAGCCTGCTGGCAGGATGGCTCGCAGCGCGTCATCGGCGGCGCCGACGGCCGTGGCGTGGTCGCTGCCTTGGGGCTCGGCGACGACGAGCTGCCCTCCGATGAGCTCGACGGGATCACCCCGGAAGAGACCGAGGTCCACGAATCGCTCGTACTCGGGCCGTTTCCAGCGCTTAAGGGCCAGCGAGGGTAGCGTCACGCCTGCACTCTAACCGGCGCTGGTGAAGTGAGCAATGTCCGCAAAGACCTGCGTTCCGGAGATTCCGGAAATAGGGCGCTCGCCCTCCGGCCACGAATCAGGTGAAACCATTCGTCGTGTCAGTGGAAACCCCAAGTATCTTCTTGCCCTCACGAAGGGACCTGTTCTAGGATCGCCCCTTGATAGGGTGTCTGACCCCTTTCTTGGGTCAAGGAGGGGCGCGATGAGCAGCATGGTGGCGCTCGGTCCCGAGGCTGCGGTTGCGTTGCAGTTCCTCGATCGGCGACAGGGCGAGTGGTACTGCACCGACTGCTTGGTGGATGCAGCGGGCATCGATGGGGTCGACGAAAGGGCATCGATGGGGTCGACGAAAGAGCCCTGGACCCCCTGGCGATGTCGATGTCCATGCAAGCGGCGTCAGCGGCCGGGTACAGGTCGAAGGTCGACGGCCCGTGTACGATCTGCGATGGACGGCGCCCCAGGGCGGCGGGCCTCAAGGGTTACTGGTCCGTGCAGAGTCTCGGCAAGAGGGCCAAGGTCTAAAGCCTACCGCGAGCGCATCAGCGCCCGACGCTTCGATCGGGTCGGGCGCCGACTGCGCAACTCACATCACGTCGGCACCGAGAAGTCGACGAGAGTTCCTGCGCGATACCGCTTGCTCGACCGGACGTTCGTCCTCTATGCTCGGCAGCCGTCACCGAGGGAGATACCGACCATGCGGAGAGTCCGGTCCGGCGTCGCGTCCCTGGCATGTCTGACCGTCGCGCTCGGCCTCGCCCAGTCTCCGGTCCTCGCGCAGCCCGACGACCACCCGGCTGACAAGCCGATCCAGGTCGGCACCGACTTCGGCATCGCGCCCTTCGTCATCCGCACGCCGAGCGGCCCGGAGGGCTTCTCGATCGACATGGTGAAGGAGGTCGCCCGCCGGATCGGGCGACCCGGCGCGGACATCGCCGATATGAACATGTCGGGGCTCATCTCGGCCCTCATGTCCAAGCGGATCGAGATGATGGTCAACCCCTTCGGCATCACGGCCGAGCGCTCGGAGCGGATGCTCTTCACCGAGGCGTACCTCGGGACCGGGAACGCCTTCATCATCCGGCGGAGCGACGAGATGAAGGGTGTCGCCGACCTGAAGGGCAAGATCCTCGCGGTGAACCGCGGCACGATCTCCGACACCTGGGCCACCGACCAGGCACCGAAGGTCGGGTTCGACGTCCAGCGCTACGAAAACTTCCCGGACTCGGTCCAGGCCGTCATCACCCGGCGGGCCTTCGCAGCCCTCAACGAGATCCCCACCGCGAACTACGCGGCGAGCCAGAACCAGCAGATCAAGGTGGGGTTCGCCGAGTACACGGGCCGCAATTTCGGCTTCGCGCTGCGACTCGAGAGCGTCGCGTTCCGGAACAAGGTGGAAGAGGCGATCGAGTGCATGAAGCGCGACGGCTGGCTCGTGAAGAACTACGAGAAGTGGTTCAAGCAGCCGGCGCCCAAGGACCCGGCCCTCACCACGATCTTCCCCGGCTGGGGCCCGCCGGGCTTCAAGGGCCACGACCCCGCACCGCACACCCCGAAGTGCAGCTGAGGACGCTCTGCCGCGCGCGATGGCCGACGCCCCCTTCCTGCTCGAGATCGATGGCCTGCACAAGTCGTTCGGCGATCTCGAGGTCCTGAAGGGCATCAGCCTCCGCGTGCGACCCCGGGAGGTCATCATCGTCATCGGCCCGTCCGGCTCCGGCAAGAGCACGCTCCTGCGCTGCATCAATCGCCTCGAGGAGCCGACCCGGGGGGTGATCCGGGTCGACGGCGTCGAGCTGTCGGCGCGCGGCGTCGACCTGAACCGCGCCCGCAAGGACATCGGCATGGTCTTCCAGGCCTTCAACCTCTACCCGCACCTGACCGCGCTCGGCAACGTCGCGCTGGCGCTTCGCAAGGTGCTGCGGATGAGCCGCCAGGAGGCCGAGGCGCGCGGGCGGCGCATGCTCGAGCGCGTAGGGCTCGCCGACAAGGCTTCCGCCCACCCGGGCGAGCTGTCGGGCGGCCAGCAGCAGCGGGTCGCCATCGCGCGCGCCCTCGCCCTCGAGCCGAAGCTGATGCTCTTCGACGAGCCCACCTCGGCGCTCGACCCCGAGCTGGTGGGCGGCGTGCTCCGCGTCATGCGGGACCTGCGCGACGAAGGGATGACGATGGTGGTCGTCACGCACGAGATGTCGTTCGCGCGCGACGGCGGAGACCGCGTGCTGTTCATGGACGGCGGCGAGGTCGTCGAGGAGGGGCCGCCGTCCACCATCTTCCGCAACCCCGCCCACCAGCGGACGCGCGAATTCCTCCAGCGCGTCCTCCACGCGTAGCCCCGGTCGGGCCAGGACGCGGTCCGCCCGATGAGACGGCTCGCCGAGACCTTCTTCAATGCCGAGGTGATCGCCACGTACCTGCCGGCGCTCCTGTCGGGATTCCGCGTGACGCTCGAGCTCGCGGCCGCGGTCGTGACGCTCGGCATCCTCCTCGGGCTGGCGCTGGCGATGCTCAGGGCGTTCCGGTTCCGGTTGCTGAACGGGCTCATCGTCGCGTTCGTCGACGTCTTCCGAACGCTGCCCCAGCTGGTCGTCATGGTCTTCGCCTACTTCGGCCTCCCGTACGCGGGCATCACGATCAGCGCCTTCGCGGCGGCCGTGCTGGGGCTCGCGCTCGTCCTGGCGGCCTTCGCCGAGGAGGCGTTCTGGGCGGCGATCACCGCGATCCCGCGCGGCCAGTGGGAGGCGGCCCGCTCGACCGGCCTGAGCTTCGGCCAGGCCCTCGCGAGCGTCGTGATGCCGCAGGCGGTGCGCATCGCCATCCCGCTCCTGACGAACCGGACGATCGCCATCACCAAGGGCACCGCGCTGGCCTCCGTCATCTCGGTGCCGGAGATCCTGGACAAGGCGCAGAGCGCCATGTCGATCTCGGCCAACGCCTCGCCCCTGATCGTGGGCGCCGGCCTCTACCTCGCGATCTTCGGCCCCTTCGTCGTCGTGAGCCGCTGGCTCGAGCGACGCTACGGCTGGATCATCTGAGACGCCGATGCAGGACTTCATCGCGAACTTCGCCAACCTGGAATCGCTGGCCCGGATCTATCCGCTCCTGCTCCAAGGGCTCGAGGTGACGGTCCTGCTCAGCCTGGTCACCGTGCCGCTCGCCGTCGCGCTCGGCCTCTTCGTGGCGGTCCTCTACAGCTTCCACCTCCGCTTTCTGAACCCGCTGCTGATCCTCTGGGTGGACGCGCTCCGGGCCTTCCCGGTTCTGGTGCTCCTCGTCCTGGTTTTCTACGGGCTCCCATTCGTGGGGATCAACCTGCCCCAGTTCGCCGCCGCGGTGCTTGCGCTCGCTCTGAACAGCGGGGGCTACTACGGCGAGATCTTCCGCGCCGGGATCGAAGCGGTGCCCCGCGGCCAGACCGAGGCCGCCCGCTCCACCGGGCTCAGCGCCTGGCAGGCCGCGTTCTCCGTCGTCCTGCCCCAGGCGGTGCGCCATGTGCTGGCCCCCCTGGCCGGCAACACGCTCGAGCTCATCAAGACCACGTCGATCGCGACCGCCGTCGCGCTGCCGGAGCTCCTGCGCTCCGCGCGCGTGGCCCAGGAGACCACGTACAACCCCACGCCGCTGACGGCGGCCGCGCTCATCTACTTCTTGCTCCTCTGGCCGCTCACCCGGCTCGTCGCGCGCCTCGAGCGCAAGATGGTCGCGAGCCGATGAGGCGCCGGCGATGCGTGTGACGGCCCAGCGGCTGACGGCCGAGGCCTTCGCGCCGTTCGGCCAGGTGATCCCCATCCGGGTCCCGTCCCTCGGTCGCCGGGCGCACGTGGCCGCGCTCGAGAACCGGCGGACGGCGGCGACGCCCAGCCTTGCGGTGTCGCGGCTCTCGCCGGTGCCTCTGCCGATCCGGGCGATGGCGCTCGAGCGCCATCCCTTCTCGTCCCAGACTTTCGTGCCGACCGACCTGGCGCGCTACGTCGTCGCCGTCTGTCCGGCGGACCCCGACGGCGAGCCGCTCGTCGAGCGGCTGCAGGCCTTCGTCGCCGACGTGACCCAGGGCGTGAACTACGCCCCCGGCACGTGGCATCACCCGATGACGGTCCTCGACAGGCCCGGCGAGTACGTGATGCTCCGCTGGGACGACGGCGGCGCGGCGGACACCGAGTGGCGCCACTTGAGTGAGCCGATCCTGATCGACGTGCCGGAGTGAGACGCCTGAAACCCGCAGGAGGTGCGAGGTGACCAGCTATCCGCGCGATCTTGCCGGCTACGGCTCAGCACCACCCGACCCTCGCTGGCCCGGCGGGGCGCGGCTCGCGGTCCAGATCGTCGTCAACTACGAGGAGGGCTCCGAGTACACCATCCTCGACGGCGACGACCGGACCGAGGTCGGCCTCGCCGAGGCCCCGGGCGGGCGCGCGCCGAAGGGCGTCCGCGACCTCGCCATGGAGTCCATGTACGAGTACGGGAGTCGGGTCGGCTTCTGGCGCCTGCTGCGCCTGTTCACGGAGCGCGAAGTGGACGTGACCGTCTTCGCCTGCGCGCTCGCCCTCGAGCGGAACCCGGCCGTCGCCGGGGCGATCATCGAGGCCGGCTTCGACATCTGCTGCCACGGCTGGCGGTGGGTCGAGCACTTCCGGCTCGACGAGGCCGAGGAGCGCGAGCACATCCAGCGGGCGGTCGCCTCGCTCGCCCGCACGACGGGGAGCCGACCCCTCGGCTGGTACTGTCGCTACGCGCCGAGCGCCAACACCCGTCGGCTCCTCGTCGAGGAGGGCGGGTTCCTCTATGACTCCGACGCTTACAACGACGAGCTCCCGTACTGGGTCGTGGTGAACGACCGGCCTCACCTCGTCGTGCCCTACACGCTCGACGCCAACGACGGCAAGTTCTGCACGCCGGCCGGCGTCGCCACGGGCGACGAGTTCTTCGACTATCTGCGAGAGACGTTCGACGTGCTGTACGCGGAGGGCGCGCGGGCGCCGAAGATGATGTCGATCGGGCTCCACTGCCGGCTCTCCGGGCGCCCCGCGCGCGTTCACGGCCTGGCCCGCTTTCTCGATTACGTCCGGCGTCACGAGCGTGTGTGGCTCTGCCGCCGCATCGACCTGGCCCGACACTGGATCGCCCAGCACCCCTTCATCACCCGACGAGCCTAGCCCGTGTCACATCGAGCGGGTGATCGATCAGAGCCTGCACCCGTTCGATGAAACGCACCGTATGCGGTAGGCTCGCGTGATGGTCGAAGGCAGCTTCGTCGACCCAGCGTGAATGGATGTAGAAGAGGCGCGGATCGCGGACGGAGCGGAACGCCTGAATGCTCAGGCAGCCTGCTTCCTCACTGGACGGACCAACGACGTTGCGGAGCGCTTCCTCCACGGCACCCTCGTCTCCAGGGCGCGCATGAAAACGTCCGAAGATGAACAGCTCCAAGCGTTCTCCTCAAGAGGAAATGTAATCGGCAGGGCTGCGCTCAGAAAGAGGAATCAGGAGGCTACGGCTCGGGAGCGTCGACGCAACGGCGACCGTGCCGGCTTGGACTGCGAGGGAGTCAGGATGGCACACCCTCTGCCACACTTCTCGAGTCCGGAAATACCTATCGCATAGTCGTTGCTCCAGAAATTCGCCCCGGCATTGAATATGCTCCCTCTGCTGAACCGGGGCCTCCCCTATGGCGAACGTCACGCGCTGCTCAGGATTCGGGCGACGGTAGAGACCGGCTCGATGCTCTTGCCAGAGGCTCGGATCGACAAGACGCTCGAGGAGACGCTCGCCCGCGCTCTGGGCGAGTTCTGCCCTGCGTGGAAGATTGCCAGCGACTGCTCTCCGGTCGACCCCTTCGATCCGAGCCATTGGGCCACGGACACGCAGAGCTGTCAGGTCACGCTTCGCCACCGCGTCACAGGACGTCTCACCGTGCTCGGCCGTCGAATCGCTGATGAGCCGAGCGCTCGCCTCCATCGCGGCGTTGCGCTCTCACTCATCGAGGCATACGGCCGAGGGGATGCTGATCCCCTACGACGGTACTTGGAGGAAATCGGCGTCGCGGAGACCATGACGCGCGACGCCGGGCATTTCTTCCACCGCCCCTCGGTCAGCACGTCGCAAGGTGTCTCGAGTGGCGCAGCAGAGGGGCTCTTGAACCGGGATGCGTCGTGCTCGCGTCCCGAGACCCCGCGACCAGCGTTGCCCGACACCGCTGCGGGTTCGGACGTAGAGGAAGCACCTGACGAACGCAGCGGCGGAACGCTGCTCCGGACTGTGTTGAGGAAGCTCAGGCGGGACGTCGAACTGTGGCAGTGGCGCCGAACCTACGGGCGGCGGCACCCATGAGGAGCTAGGTCAAACGTCAATGCTCACCCGCGGACGAACGCTGATGCCTCGTGTGCATCTCCCGCTGCGCCGGCTGGCCCTGTGTCTCGATTGCGACGAGGGCTTCGAGATTGGCTCCGGAACGTGCCCAGCCTGTGGAAGCGCGACGTGGACATCGCTCTCGCGTTTCCTGGAGCAGGCCACGTCGTCGCGCCGCCTGCCGCGCCTTGACGGGAGCCCGTCTGCGGCGCAACGGCATGACGAACAGCGTGACATGGTGCGACAGCTCATTATCGTCGCCCGCAATCGCGAGCAGCTCTACGAGCGTCTGAAGCGAGCGTTCGCGGGGAACGCGACCGTTCGAGTGGTCCTGGATCGGCGCGTGACCGAACGGCGGGAACGTTCCGGACCCTACGCAGGTGAACGGCGCCAGGGCGATCGACGTTCGCCCCTCATGATCGACGAGGTGTTGCGCGCGATTGGCTGGGTCGTCGTACCCCAGGACGTCCCGAAGAAGCATCGAGGCTCTCCCCACTAACGTCGGCAAGAAGAAAAGCGCCAGAGAAGGCCTGTAAGGCGGGCTATCTGTCCCCGTCGAGTCGACCGTATCAAACGGATAGTTGCCCTAAGCTCATCGCAGGGAACAGAAGATTGGGGAGCAGACCAGTCCGCACCTTGGGCTGGGCGTCGCGTGTCGCGCGCGAGGTGGCGCGCGGCTCAAATCGCAGGCGCGCGAGGGATCGAGAGCTTGGACTCGTCAGCGGGAAAGCTTCTCGGCGCGGACGCCGATGAGGCGGAGCTTGCGGTGCCGGGGATTCTCGCGGCCATCGAGGAAGGGCAG
Organism: Candidatus Rokuibacteriota bacterium; assembly: GCA_003220595.1. Classification (GTDB taxonomy): domain Bacteria; phylum Methylomirabilota; class Methylomirabilia; order Rokubacteriales; family CSP1-6; genus AR19. The sequence continues at coordinate 7,584 of QHSZ01000169.1, forward strand.
GAGTAGCTCGAGCGACGCCGCGCACAGGGCCTCCTCGCTCGTCCACGCCTCGCGGCCGGTTCGCGAGCGCGTAAAGGTGATGAAATTCTCGAAGCGGACGGTCACCGTGACCGTCCGGAACGCACGGAAGCCGTGGCCCTCGAGCCGGCTCCACACCGTGCGGGCCAGCGCGCGGGCGCGCTCCAGCACGAACGCCGCGTCCAGGGTGTCGACCTCGAACGTCTCCTGCTCGCCGACGGACTTGCGCTCCCGCTCGTTCGACACCGCGCTCTCCGAGAGACCGCGCGCCTTGGCGAAGAGGTCGTCGCCCGAGCGGCCGAGCCACTCCGCGAGCTGCGCCCGCTCGAGCGTCCTGAGATCGGCGATGGTGCGGATCTGACGCTCGTGCAGGAAACGTTCGGTCTTGGGCCCGATTCCCGGAATGACCCGGATCCGCAACGGATCGAGAAACGGCTGGACCTCGCCCGGCCGCACGACGGTGAGCCCGTCGGGCTTCTGGAAATCGGAGGCGATCTTGGCGACGAGCTTGTTGGGACCTATGCCCACCGAGGCGGTCAGCCCTTCCTGCCTCACGATCTCCGCCTTGAGCCAGCGCGCGCGCTCGAGCGCGGCATCGAAGGTGCCGAGCGACGAGAGCTCGAGATACGCCTCGTCGACGCTGGTCTTCTGAAAGGCGTCGCCGGCGGCGGCGAGGATCGCCATGATCCGCGTCGAGACCTCTCGATAGAGCGCGTGATCGTCACGGACGAAGATCGTCTCGGGCTCGCCCCGGCGACGCGCAGCCTCCGCCAGGCGCCAGGCCCGCGAGATCGGCAAGGCCGAGCGGATGCCATACCGTCTGGCCGCGTAGCTCGCCGCCGTCACGACGCCTCGGCCGTGGCCCTCCTTGGGGTCGGCTCCCACCACGAGCGGCCGGTCTCGTAGCGCAGGATCCCGCTGCGCCTCGACGGCGGCGTAGAAGGCGTCCATGTCCACGTGCGCGACGATCCTCACCGAGCCTCCCGTGGGCGTAAGATTGCGCAGGGTCGACGACTAGCTGAGGATAACGGCCTCCGGCGACTTAGGAATTACCCAGAAAGTTCCTCGCCAACGAAAGCCAGAAACACTTTGAACGAAAGCGTTATAAAACGCATTAGTATTACGTGATTGCGCTCTAGGACGATTTCGCAGAGCGTGGGCCGCGCAATGCACAAGAAATGGTGTGACCGTGCTCCATAGAGCGACCCCGGAGCGACTGAGCGCGTTCTCCGATGGCGTGTTCGCTGTCCTCATAACAGTGCTGGTTTTGGAACTGCGTCCACCAGAGCCCCCCACCTTTAAGGCTCTTTTGTTGCTCTGGCCCACATGGCTAAGCTACGCAGTGAGCTACCTTTTCATCGCCATCGTTTGGACCAATCACCATTATCTTATGCGCTATGCCACGGAGGCGACCTCTCGCCTAACGTGGTTCAATTTCGCGCATCTGTTTTCTATGTCACTGCTTCCGCTCTCTACCGCTTGGATGGCCGTGAGCGAACTGGCGCCGCAGCCGGTTGCCTTCTATGCGGCGGTTTTCTTCCTCGTAAACGCGACTTACATATGTTTGATTTGGGAGCTTATTGACACAGTTGATGACGTCTCGCCGAGGGTGCGGAGGATTATGCGTTTCCGATCTATAGCGACTTTATGCCTTTTCGGGGTGGCCGCGGCTGTGGCGCTGAAATATCCGCGGGTTGGACTCGGAATTTGTTGTTGTTGCCTGATCGTCTATCTGAAACCCGATCCGGAGCAAATATCTCGACATCCCGGACGTCTCCCGGTGTGATTAATGTCCTGGCGGTGACGATGGGTCAGTCGACAGGCTACGCCGACGTTGACGCTGTACTCGCGGACTTGCTTGCGGGGGTGCGCGGCACGCTCGGGCCGCAGCTCGTCGGCGTGTACCTCGACGGTTCTCTCGCGACCGGCGATTTCGCACCGCACAGCAGCGACATCGACGTCCTCGTCGTGACGGAAGACGTGCTTTCCGACGACGTCGTCGCCGCGCTCGGGGCGATGCACGCGCGGCTCGCGACCGGACTGTCGAAATGGACGCGAGAGCTCG
>QHSZ01000170.1 GCA_003220595.1 Candidatus Rokuibacteriota bacterium
TGGTGATCGATGGCTCCGGCCTGCCCCGGTACCGGGCCGACGTCGGCGTGCGGCACGGCCGCATCGTGACGCTCGGGCGCATCCGGGAGCGCGCGCGCGAGGTGATCGACGCCGACGGCCAGGTGGTGGCGCCCGGCATCGTGGACGGCCACACCCACATGGACGCGCAGGTCTTCTGGGACCCGCTCGGGACCTCGTCCTGCTGGCACGGCGTCACCACCGTCGTCATGGGCAACTGCGGCTTCACGCTCGCCCCCTGCGCGGCGGCGGACAAGCACATGGTCATCCGCAATCTCGAGCGCGCCGAGGACATCCCGCCCGCGGCGATGGCGGCGGGCATCGAGTGGCGCTGGACCACCTTCCCCGAGTTCCTCGACTGCCTGGAGACGCTGCCCAAGGGCATCAACTACTCGGGCTACATCGGCCACTCGGCCCTGCGCACGTACGTGATGGGTGAGCGGGCCTTCGAGGAGCCCGCCGGCGAGAAGGATCTCCAGGCGATGGAGCGTGAGCTGCGCGACGCCATCCGCGCGGGCGCCATGGGCTTCACCACCTCGCGCTCGCCGGCCCACGAGACCCTCGACGGGCGCCCGGTCGCGAGCCGCGCCGCCTCGTGGGACGAGGTGCGGCGGCTGGTCTCCGTGATGGGCGACCTGAACGCCGGCCTGTTCGAGCTGGCCGGTGAGGGCGTGGACCGCGCCCCCGGCGATCCCAGCTTGCGCGAGTACCACGTGCGTCTCCGCGACCTGGCCGTCGAGACGGGACGCCCGGTCACCTTCGGGGTCTTCAGCCGCCGCGAGGTCCCGGGCATCTGGCGCGCGTACCTGGCCCTGCTCGAGGAGACCGCCGCCGCCGGTGGCCGCATGTTCGCCCAGGTCCACAGCCGCTCGCTGAGCGCGCTGCTCTCGTTCAAGACGCAGCTGCCGTTCGACGGGCTCCCCGTGTGGAAGGAGCTGCGCGCGCTCCCGCTCGCCGAGCAGCAGCGGCGCCTGCGCGACCCGGACCTGCGCCGCCGGCTCGTCGAGGCGTCGGGCGCGCGCGACAGCCGGCGGCCCGTCGGGACGGAGGCGCGCCCCGCCGACTACGACTGGCTCCTCGTCTTCGACACGGTGGAAGGCCCGCACCGCACGGTGGCGGAGGTCGCGCGCGAGCGCGGCCAGCACCCGGCGGCGACCATGATCGACCTCGCGCTCGAGAAGGACCTGGACCTCTTCTTCCTCCAGCCGGTCGCCAACGAGGACCAGGACGCGGCGCTCGAGCTGATGCGCCACCCGCGCTGCGTCACGACGTTCTCGGACTCGGGCGCGCACGTCTCGCAGCTGATGGACTCGTCGCTCCAGACGCATCTGCTGAGCCACTGGGTGCGCACGAAGCGGGCGTTCACGCTCGAGCAGGCGGTGCGCATGATCACGCTCGTGCCGGCGACGCTCTGGGGCTTCGCCGACCGCGGTCTCATCCGCGAGGGGATGGCCGCCGACGTCATGGTCTTCGACCCCGACACGATCGCCGCCGAGATGCCGGAGGTGGTGGACGACCTGCCCGCCGGCGCGCGGCGCCTCGTGCAGCGCACGCGCGGCATCGCGGCGACGGTCGTCAACGGCGAGGTCCTGCTGCGCGACGGCAAGCACACCGGCGCGCTCCCCGGACGCCTGCTGCGCGGTCCCCTCGCGCGGAGGGCGTGAGCCGTGCTGATCGTCGACGCGCAGGTGCACATGTGGGGCGCCGACACCAAGGACCGCCCGTGGCCGCCTGGCCGGGCCCACCAGGCGCAGAAGCCCTACCCCGTCACCAAGGAGCTGGTGCTCGCGGGCATGAAGGAGGCCGGCGTCGATCGCGTCGTCGTCGTGCCGCCGTCGTGGGAAGGGGACCGCAACGACCTCGCGCTCGAGGCGGCGCGGCTCTACCCCGACCGGTTCGCCGTGATGGGACGGCTCGCCCTCGAGAAGCCCGAGAGCCGGGCGCTCGTGGACGCGTGGAGGAAAGAGTCCGGCATGCTCGGTATGCGCTTCACGTTTCATACCGACCTCCAGCGGCCGTGGCTGACGGACGGCACGGCCGACTGGCTCTGGCCGGCCGCCGAGCGGGCCGGTGTCCCGCTGATGATCTTCCCGCCCGGCTCGATTCCCGCCGTGGACCGCATCGCCGAGCGCCATCCCGGCCTCAGGCTCGTCATCGATCACCTGGCCATCGGCACCGCCAAGAAGGACGACGAGGCGTTCGCCGGGCTGGCCGAGCTCTGCGCGCTGGCGCGGCGGCCCAACGTCGCGGTCAAGGCCTCGGCGCTGCCCTGCTACACCGCCGAGCCGTATCCGTACGACGGGCTCCACAAGCACATCCGCCGGGTCTACGACGCCTTCGGCCCGCGGCGGACGTTCTGGGGCACCGACTGGACGCGGCTGACCTGCTCGTGGCGCCAGGCCATCACGCTCTTCACCGAGGAACTGCCCTGGCTCTCGGCCGAGGACAAGGAGTGGATCATGGGCCGCGCCATCTGCGACTGGCTCGGCTGGCCGCTGCCGAAGAAGGTCTGACGGCTAGAGCAGGCGAAAGAGGCGGACGGGCGCGTCCACGTTCTTGAGCGGCCGGATGCCGAGGTCCTCCGCCTCCACCTCCCGCCCGAGGCGGGCGCGCGTCGCCTCGCTGATCACGATGTCGCCGCTCTCGGCGACGGCGGCCAGCCGCGCGGCGATGTTGGTGGTGAGGCCGGAGGCGGTGTAGGTCCAGCGCGTGCCCGCGCGCCCCTCGATCTTGGTCGCGCCGAGCTGGGCGGGCCCGGTGTTGACGCCGATGTGCATGGCGAGCGGATCGAAGCGCTCTGCCAGCTCCGCGTTCAGCTCGCGCGCCCGCCGGTGGATCGCCCGGGCCGTCTCCACCGCGGCGCGCGGATGATCGCCCTCGTGGAAGATCACCATGAGCCCGTCGCCCGCCGTCTCGTTGACGTCGCCGCCGTGCTTGACGATCTCGTCGAGAAACGCGCCGAAGTAGCGCTCGACGAGCGCGTCGAGCGTGTCCTGGGGCAGCCGCGCCGAGAGCCGCGTGTAGCCCGTGATGTCGGCGAAGATCACGCTCACCTCGGTCTCGCGCTTCTCCAGCGAAGGCGCCTCGGGGGACTCCTCGATCAGCTCGCGCACGCGCTGGGGGACGAACTTCGCGAGGCTGGTGCGGATGAGCAGGCTGCGCTCGAGCTGCTGGGCGTACTCGACCACCTGCCGGTGCGCCTCCGCGTTGGCCACCGCCACCGCCGTCTGGTCGGCCAGCGTCTCGAGCAGCGCCAGATCCTCGTCGGTGTAGGGCGCCTCCGAGCGCTTCGGTCCCAGCAGCAGGAGGCCGTGGACTCCGTCCTGGAAACGCAGCGGCACGACGACCTCGGCGCGGAGCGCCCCATACGCCGCGAGCGTTGCCGGGGCCACCGCGGCGAAGCGCGGGTCGGCCGCCACCTGGTAGCGCGACAGCGCGCCCGGCACCTCGCGGAGCACGGTCGCGATCGCGTCGGACGGCGCGCCGACGACGAGGCGCGGGTCGCGGACGTGCATGACCGACTCGATCGTGGCGGTGAGCCGGCGGGTGATCTCGTCGAGATCGAGCAGGCTCGCCATGGAGCGGGCCAGCGCCTGGATGGCGCGCGCGTAGTCGTACCGCTCCCGGAAGAAGGTGCGGTCCACCGCCGCCCGCAGCCACTCGCGCAGCGGGTTGAAGGCGAGTGCCACGGCGAACATGAACGCCCCGGAGAACCAGGGCGAGCGCGCGAGATCGGCGCGGGCCAGGAGCGCGTTCGCCGTCGCGATGGCGAGCGCGTAGGCGGCGGTGATGACGCCGGCCAGGGCCGCGTAGACCACCGAGCGGCGGATGACCACCGTCGCGTCGAACAGCCGGTAGCGCACGGTGGCGTAGGCGATGGCGAGCGGATAGATGAGGACGAGCGCCGAGCCGAGCTGCGGATCGACGGGGCTCCGGTAGAGCTGACTCAGGGGCGCGAGTCCGAGCACGAGGTAGCCGCCCAGGCCGAGCCCGATGCCCACCAGCAGCACCGTCGTCTGCTGATTGATCAGCGGCGAGGCCGCCCGCCGGCGCGTGTCGAGGAGCGCCAGGATCTTGATGGGGAACGACACGATGCCGAGCGCCAGGAGGAGGCCGAGGGCGAGCGCGTACGGCCATCCCCGGAGGAACATCTCGGGCCTGAGCACGTTCACCGCGGCGAGCGTGAGCGTCGTCACCGCCCCGAGGGCCGCACCCAGCGTGTAGAGACGGGGGATCACGCGGTAGCGGCGTAGCCACGTCTCCCGAACCGGATTCACGGGATAGGTCAGAAAGAAGATCCAGCCGTGGACCGAGAGCAGGGCCGCGACCGCGCCGACGAGGAAGGCGCCGTACTTCGCGAGCCCGAGCGTCGCATCGGGGGTGGCGACGTTCGACACCGCCCACAGGCACATGTAGACGAGGAAGTTGCGGTTGGGCGCGCCCGCTGGGTTCTGTGTGTAGACGAACACGCCGAAGAGGAGCATCAGGCTCGAGACGAGGAAGTAGACGCCGAAGCGCCCGAGCACGTGCGACCAGCCGAAGGGCCGCGGCGCCAGCGCCGCCTCGCGGAGCGCCCCGGCGCGCTCCACCTGGTAGCGCACGGGGGCCGGGCTCCGACGGGCGCGCGCCAGCAGCGTGAGCGGGGAGCCGCCGTCGACTGCGACGATGCGATCGCCGACCTCGAGCCCGGCCGCGCGCGCGTCGGGCTCGAGCCAGGCGACGCGGTAATCGGGCGTCGCGAGGAAGCCGGGGTAGGGGCGCCCCACGTCGGCGGCGAGCCCGCCGAAGATCCCGAGGACCACGAGACCGCTCGCGGCCACGAGCAGCCTCCCGCTCACGGCGTCGCTAGACCTCGATCGCGATCCAGGCGCGCCGCCCGATGCGCCCCGTGAGCCGCGACAGGACATCGGCGAGCCACACCTGCCAGCCGTACTTCGCCCGCAGCGCCGCGTGCGCCCGCTCGATCGCCGCGGGCTCGGTGACGAGGCGGGCCGTCGCGTCCCGCCAGGCACCCTGCACGCGTCCCCGCGCATCCGAGGGCGCGACGCGTGCCCGCGACGACTGGCGCAAGCGCTTGACCTTGCCGGCGTCGCCCGCCGAGCACACGTAGAGTGTCCCGCCGGCCGCCGCGAACCAGACGGGGGTCGCCACCTCGGCGCCGCTCTTGCGGAAGGTCGCGAGGGCCAGGTAGCGATGCCGGTCGAGGTCGCCGATCGCGCTCACGCTGTGGCGATTTTACTTCTTGTTGTATAGCGTCCACTGAGGCGTTTCCTGCGTGTGTCATGTCGTGGACGCGCCACAATGACCTGCCATCGAGTCACGTGCTGTTCGAGATTCAGCCAACCCCCCGGACTCCAGCAATTACCTGAGGGAGCTAACCCTCGTTCGTTACGAGGGTCTTGAGTTTCGTGGAACTGGCACTTCGTATGCTCTTCCGGTCCGTTCATGAAGCTCGCACAGATTCTAATGACCATCGTTGCCGCGATGACGCTCGGCTTCGCTCCGGGGTTTGCCCAGGATGCGAGCATCGGAGTCAAGGCGCCGAGTCCCACGCCGGTCGCGACGCCTCCCACGATCCAGTACGAGGTGACCCGGCCGAGCGAGGACAACTACGCGCTCGGTGGCGCGCGGATCATCTACGACCCGGCTTTCTTGAGCGCGTTCTCGGTGCCCACCGAGACGCCGAACTCGACCGGGCGAGCCGGCCTGGCGGGCTGGTCGACGCCCAACGCGCCGGTGGCCGGCAGCGTCGCCGGCTTCAAGGAGATCAACGGCTGGCTCGGGTTCGGCTTCGCCGTGAGCTGGGGCGGCCCGCCGCCCCGGAAGCCGGTGACGCGACGCCCTCCGCCCAAAGACGCAGCGCTTCCGGGAGCCCCCGACACCTCCCGGTAGCGCAATCTCGCCGTTCGGGAACGGTGATGGGGTAGGCTACTCCCGCCGTGGCCGGGGCCACGGGGAGGAGCCGAACATGCCAGGAGTCGATCGGCGGGAATTCCTGAAGACCACCACGCTCACGGCCGTCGCGCTGTCGAGCGGCCTCGGCACCCGGGGCGCCGCCGCGCAGGGCAAGGCCGGCGGCACGCTCGTGTTCGCGAGCACGGCGCTGCCACCCAACATCGAGCCCCACATGCAGGGGCTCGACATCTGGCAGAAGCGCAAGCCGCTCATCTACGAGAACCTCGTGGTGGTCGACGAGGCCCTCGAGCCGAAGCCGGAGCTGGCCGAGCGCTGGGAGCAAACGTCGCCGACCGAGTACCTCTTCCACCTCCGCCGCGGCGTCAAGTTCCACAGCGGCAAGGAGCTCGACGCCGACGACGTGAAGTACACCTACGATCGCGTCCGCGACCCGAAGGTGAGCCCCGGCGCCAACGATCTCTTCTCGATCAAGCAGATCGACGTGGTCGACCGTCACACGGTGCGCTTCACGCTCACTGCGCCCGTCGCGACGTTCCTGATCAACCTGGCGGGGAAGTACAACGGCGTCGTCCCGAAGGGCGCCGCGGGCGACGGCAAGGAGCTCTTCGTGAAGGCGATCGGCACCGGGCCGTTCGCCGTGGCCGA
>QHSZ01000204.1 GCA_003220595.1 Candidatus Rokuibacteriota bacterium
TGGATGGCGAGCTCGATGGACTGCATCGGCAGCATGGCCACGCCGAAGAGGCGGTCGGGATAGGGCCGGCAGTAGTCCGCGAGCCAGCGGTTGTAGGCGCGGCACACCGCCGCGGCGAGCTCTCCGTCCTGGATCGCCCCGGCGAAGAGGCCGATGCTCGGATAGAGGAACGCGGCGTCGATGCCGTCCAGGTCCATGTCCGGGATCCGCGCGTGCGGGTCGAAGCCGCCCGGGCGGCCCTCGACGTATTTCATGCTGGCCTCGGGCACGTCGCCCTGCCGGGCGCCGATCGCCCCGATGACGCCGAAGCCCTTCTGGCTGCCGAGCACCCGGCCTTCCACGAGCAGGCGCTCCTTGCCGTCGGTGTCCACGATGAGCCGCGGCGCGCGGCCGCGGTAGGCCGGGTCGATGTACGTGTCCCAGAGGGTCACCGGCTCGAGCACGTGCCCGTCCGCGTCGATGATGTCGTACGTGCGCGTCATGGCTCCGCTCCTCTCGCGTAGGGTCGTGTTCGCCTAGCCCTTGTGCTCCTGCAGACACTGGAGCGCGAGCCCGCCGTGACTCCACGCGGCACCCGCGGCCATGGCCATCGCGACGAAGGTCGTCTCCGCGATCTCCGCGTCCGACGCACCGGCCAGCGCCGCCTTCCGCGTGTGGGCGTCGATGCACCACGGGCACTGCGTGATCTGGGCGATGCCGAGCGCCATGAGCTCCTTGGTCTTGCCCGGGAGCGCGCCGTCCTTGAACGCCTTCTGGTCGAACTCGAGGAACGCCCGGTACGCCTCCGGGGCGAGCTCCCGCATGCGCTTGAACTGAGTCTTGACGTCCACGCCGTGAAATTCCATGACACCCTCCCTTGCCACGTCCATCGCCTCCGGTGGGAAGAATCTACGGCAGCGGCCGGCGCCGATCAACCGCCGATCAACCGGTGGTCCCGCCCGCTGCGGCGGCGTGATATCGTACGCGGCACCATCCTCTTTCCGGAGGTCGTCCATGAGGCCAGGCACCGGACGGTTGCTGTCGATCCTCACGTGTCTGGCCCTCGTCGCCGCGTTCGCCGCGGCCGCCCCGGCCCAGGAGCGGCCGCGCGCCGGAGGCGAGCTGCTCTTCGTGGTCGCCGCCGAGCCGCCGAGCTTCGATGCCCACCGGGAGGAGACGTTCGGAATGCTGCACCCGGGCGCGCCCCACTACAACACCCTCATGCGGGTGGATCCGTTCGACCGGACCGGCACCACGTTCATCGGCGATCTGGCGGAGTCCTGGACCGCGTCCGGCGACAAGCGCACCTACACCTTCAAGCTGCGCCAGGGCGTGAAGTTCCACGACGGCAGCCTGCTCACGTCCGCGGACGTGAAGGCGTCCTACGACCACATCATCTTCCCGCCGCCCGGCGTGGTCTCGAGCCGCCAGGCCGCCTACCGGGTGGTGGAAGCGGTGGAGGCGCCGACGCCCGACACCGTCGTCTTTCGCCTCAAGTGGCACGAGGCGTCCTTCATCGCCAACGTCTCGTCGCCGTGGAACTGGATCTACAAGGCCGACCTCCTGGCCAAGGACCCGAACTGGTACGAGAAGAACGTGATGGGGACGGGGCCGTTCAAGTTCGTGGAATACGTGCGGGGATCGCACTGGGTCGGCAAGCGGAACCCCGACTACTGGGACAAGGGCAAGCCCTACCTCGACGGCTTCCGCGCGATCTTCATCCCCAGCGCCTCCGCGCAGGTGGCGGCGATCCGCGGTGAGCGGGCCATGATCCAGTTCCGTGGGTTCACCCCGGCGGACAGGGACTCGCTCGTGGCGGCGCTCGGAAACAAGCTCACGGTCCAGGAAAGCCCCTGGAACTGCTCGATCCAGGTGGCGCTGAACCACGAGAAGAAGCCGTTCGACGACCGGCGCGTGCGCCGCGCGCTCTCGCTCGCGCTCGACCGCTGGGAAGGCTCGAAGGCGCTGTCGCGCATCGCCCTCGTGAAGGAGGTGGCCGGGATCCAGGTGCCGGGGACGCCGTGGGCGACACCCTCGGAGGAGCTGGCCAAGCTCGCGGGCTACGGCACGGACATCAACGCCGCCCGGGCCGAGGCCCGGCGCCTGCTGAAGGAGGCCGGCGCCGAGAGCCTGTCGTTCACGCTCCTGAACCGCGGCGTGCCGCAGCCGTACCAGCCGGTGGGCATCTGGCTGATCGACCAGTGGCGCCAGATCGGGCTCAACGTGAAGCAGACGGTCCTCGAATCGGCAGCCTGGCTGCACGCGCAAAAGGCCGGGGACTTCGAAGTCTCGACCAACGCCCCGTGCAACTCCATCGTGGAGCCCGACATGGACCTGCACTGGTTCCTCACCACGTCCCCGGTGAACTTCAGCCGCCACAAGGACACGGTGCTGGACGAGCTGTACCAGAAGCAGACGCGAGCCACCGACCCGGAGGAGCGGCGCAAATATCTGCGCGCGTTCGAGAAGCGCCTCTACGACGAGGAAGTGCACTACATCATGACCTTCCAGTGGCACCGGATCATCCCGCACCTGGCGAAGGTGCGCGGCTGGACGATCACGCCGAGCCACTACCTGAACAACCAGCTCGACACGGTCTGGCTGAGCGAATAGCCGCAGGAGGGCGCCATGGACTACGGCCTCTTCACGATGCCCTCGCACCCGCCGGAGCGCAGCCTCTACGACGGCCACCGCTGGGATCTCCAGCAGCTCCGCTGGGCCGACGAGCTGGGCTTCAGCGAAGCGTGGATCGGCGAGCACCACACGGCGCCCTGGGAGCCCCACCCCTCCCCGGATCTCCTGGTGGCCCAGGCCCTCTTGCAGACCGAGCGCATGCGCATCGGCCCCGGCGGGTTCCTCATGCCCTACCACCACCCGGCCGAGCTCGCCAACCGGGTCGCGATGCTCGACCACCTCGCGCAGGGCCGGCTCAACTTCGGTGTGGCGGCGAGCGGGCTGCCGAGCGACTGGGCCATGTTCAACGTCGACGGCAATGCGGGCCAGCACCGCGAGATGACGCGCGAGGCGCTCGACATCATCCTGCGGCTCTGGAGCGACGAGCCCGAGTTCGACTTCAAGGGCAAGTACTGGCACGTCACCAAGACCGGCACCATGCTCGACACGCTCCGGCCCCACATCAAGCCATTCCAGAAGCCGCACCCGCCGATTGGCGTGGCGGGCGTGAGCAAGGGCTCCGACACGCTGAAGCTCGCCGGCGAGCGCGGCTTCTGGCCGATGAGCCTGAACCTGAACCCCGCCTACGTCGCGAGCCACTGGGAGTCCGTCGAGCAGGGCGCCGCGCGGACCGGCCGGACCCCGAAGCGCGCGGAGTGGCGCCTGGTGCGCGAGGTCTTCGTCGCCGACACGGACGCGGAGGCGCTCCGGCTCTCCGCCGGCGGCATGATGGGGCGCATGATGACGGAGTACTTCCTGCCGCTCCTCGCGTCCTTCCAGTTCACCGAGTTCCTGAAGCACCGGCCCGACGTGCCCGACTCCGACGTGACGCCCGAGTACTGCGCGCGGCACAACTGGCTCGTGGGCTCGCCCGCGACGGTCGCCGAGAAGCTCCACGCCATCTACGAAGGGGTCGGCGGCTTCGGCACGCTGCTGCTCTTCTGCTTCGACTATGCGGAGAACCCGAAGGCGTGGCGCCACTCGCTGGAGCTGCTGGCCCGCGAGGTCATGCCGAGGTTCAAGACGCTCGTGCCGCCGTGCTGACCCGCGTCGTCGCGCGGGTCCTGCTGCTGCTGCTCGCCGCCCTGCCCGGACCCGCCGCGGCCGCGCCCGAGGGGACGCTGACCTGGGGGCTGCACGTCACCCTCGCCACTCGCTGGCTCGACCCGAGCGACACCGAGGCGTTCATCAACCCGTTCATGGTGCTCTACGCCATCCACGACGCGCTGGTGAAGCCGATGCCGGCAGGCGACAACACGCCGAGCCTGGCCGAGTCGTGGACGGCGTCGAAAGACGGGCTCACCTACGAGTTCGTCCTGCGCAAGGGCGTGAAGTTCCACAACGGCGAGCCAGTGACGGCGGAGGACGTGAAGTTCTCCTTCGACCGCTACCGCGGCGCCGCGGCCAAGCTCCTCAAGGAGCGCGTGCGCGAGGTCCAGATCGTCGATGCCGGCCGCGTGCGCTTCGTCCTGAAGGAGCCGTGGCCGGACTTCATGACCTTCTACGGCACGTCCGCCACCGGCGCCGCGTGGATCGTGCCGAAGAAGTACGTGGAGAAGGTGGGTGACGACGGCTTCGCGAAGGCGCCGGTGGGCGCGGGCCCGTACCGCGTGGTGAGCTTCCGGCCGGGCGTGGATCTGGTCATGGAAGCCTTCGACGGCTACTGGCGCAAGGTGCCGTCCGTGAAGCGGCTGGTCTTCCGCAGCATGCCCGACGAGACCACGCGCGCCGCCGCGCTCAAGGCGGGCGACGTCGACATCGTCTATCTGCTGAGCGGGCCGACGGCCGAGGAGGTCAAGCGGACGCCGGGGCTGCGCCTGGCCGCGGCCAAGCCTCCGGGCGTCGTCTTTCTCGATCTGCCGGAGCAGTGGGACCCGAAGTCGCCGTGGCACGATCGCCGCGTGCGCCTGGCGGCCAGCCACGCTCTCGACCGCAACGGCCTCAACGAGGCGGAGACGCTCGGGCTCTCGCGCCCGACGGGTGCCCTCATACCGCGAGTCCTGGAGTTTTCACGGGCCTACGAGCCGCCGGCCTACGACCCCGCCCTGGCCAAGAAGCTCCTGGCCGAGGCGGGCTATCCGAACGGCTTCGACGCCGGCGAGCTCACGCCGTTTCCCCCGTTCTTCTCGCTCGCCGAAGCAATCGGCAATTATCTCCAGGCGGTCGGGATCCGCACGCGCGTGCGCACGCTGGAGCGCGCGGCCTTTCTCACGGCGTGGCGCGAGCACAAGCTCAGGGGCGTCATCATGGGCCTCGGCGCGCCCGCCGGCAACGCGGCGACGCGCATCGAGGTCTACGTGAGCAAGAACGGCATCTACGCGTCGGGCGTGGTCCCGGAGATCGAGGACCTCTTCCAGCGGCAGGCCCGCGAGCTGGATCGAAAGAAGCGCGAGGCTCTGCTCCACCAGATCCAGCAGATCATGCACGACCGGGTGCTGCACGTGCCCATCTACGAGCTGGCGTTCCTCTGGGGCATCGGGCCGCGGGTCGAGGAGGCGTGCGTCGACTGGATCAAGGGCTTCTCGTACTCGGCACCCTACGAGGACCTCAAGGTCAGGACGGCGCGCTGATGAAGATCGCGCGGGTGGAGGCGCTGCACTGCGACGGGGGCTGGCGGCCGTGGACCTTCGTGCGCCTCGAGACCGACGGCGGCCTGGTCGGCTGGGGCGAGTGCAGCGACAACCGGAGCCCCCACGGCATCGCGGGATGCGTCCGCGACCTCGCCGATCTCCTGGTCGGTCAGGACCCGCGCCCGGTCGAGCGGCTCTACTGGGACATGCTGCGCCGCGTGCGCCAGAACTCCGGCGGGGTCTCCCACAAGGCCATCGCCGGCATCGAGCTCGCCCTCTGGGACATCAAGGCCAAGGCCCTGGGCGTGCCCGTCTACGAGCTGTTCGGCGGCCCGCTGCGCGATCGCGTGCGGCTCTACTGGTCGCACTGCGGGACGACGCGGGCGCGGATGGGGACGGTGCTGGGCACGCCGCCCCTCCGCACCTACGACGACATCGCCGCCCTCGGGCGCGAGGTGGTGGCGCGGGGCTTCACCGCGCTCAAGACCAATATGGTCATCCCCGGAGAGCCGGCCACCGTGTACTTCCCCGGGTTCGCCAGCGGCATCAACACCACCGACGGCGCGCCCAGCGTGGAGATCCTCGACGCCATCGACCGCCTCATCGGCACCTTCCGCGCCGCGGTGGGGCCGAAGGTCGGCCTCTGCCTCGACCTGAACTACAACTTCCGCACCGAGGGCGTGCTGCGAATCGCCAAGCTCCTCGAGCGCTACGACATGCAGTGGCTCGAGTACGACAACTGGGATCCGGAGGCGCTGCTGCAGATCAAGCAGTCGACGTCGACGCGCCTGGCCTCGTGCGAGAGCCTGGTGACGCTCCGCCAGTACCGGCCCTTCCTCGAGCGCCACGCGGTGGACGTGGCGATCATCGACGTGCCGTGGAACGGCTTCTCGCAGGCCGTGCTGATCGGCCGGCTGGCCGAGGCCTGCGAGATCAACATCGCCCCGCACAACTACTACAGCCACCTCGCCGATCTGCACTCCCTGCACCTCTGCGCCGTGCTCCCCAACGTGCGGATCATGGAGATCGACGTCGACGACGTGCCGTGGAAGGGGCCGCTGGTCACCCGGCCGCCACTGATCCGCGACGGTCACATCTGGCTCACGGATGCGCCCGGCTGGGGCGCCGACATCGACGAGCGCGTGCTGCGCCTGCACCCGTGGCCGCGCCCTGGCGCGGGCGACGCCGGGCTCTTCTACGGCATGGACCCCGGACAGATGGCCGCACGCCCGGAGTGAACCGGACTTTCTCAGGACCCTCAGGGTAAGAGGTCGGCGATGGGGATGAAGGCGCCGGGCGCGACCAGCGGCGCCACGGTCGCCGGAGGACGCAGCGTCTCGACGCGACCGTAGCGCCAGCCGAAGGGCGCGGCCCCCGACGCTTCGGGCTCGCGGTGGACCTCGAGGGCGCGGTGGACGAGATCGACGATCCAGTAGTCCGCGATCCCGGCGCGAGCGTAGAGACCCGCCTTGTACTCGCGATCCGTGCGGTAGGAGCTCTCCGCGATCTCGACGATCAGCACGGCGTGTGAGGGATGCGCCTCGCGGTAGGTACCCGGATCGCCCGGCACCACGGCGACATCGGGCTCCGGCTCCGAGTCGGCGTCGAGCGCGAGCGGCAGCTGCGAGTCGATCTGCCAGGCGTCGCCGAGCGCCCGGCGGAGCGCCCTCAGCACCCGGCGGATCGCGGTGGCGTGCGGAACTCCCTGTGGCTCGCGGAGGACCAGCAGGCCGTCGAGCAGCTCCAGGCGCTCGCCGGGCTGGAACACGCCCAGCTCGATCAGGCGCTCGTACTCGACGCGGGTCCAGCGCCGAGTGCTCGGCGGCGCAGCGATCGTGGCCATCGCACTCCGGAGATTAGCGAGTCGAGCGCCGGCCGGTCAAGCGCATCCGGGCCGATACAGGCGAGGCTTGCCCTGCCGGGACCGAACGCGGTAGAACAGGCGCGGAGGACAGGGCGATGACGACCCAGGCGATCGAGCCACGGATGGAGCTGGAGCAGCACCTTCACATGTACCGCCAGATGGCGAAGATCCGCGCCTTCGAGGAGCAGGTGAACGAGCTCTACAAGGGCGCCAAGATGCCGGGCCTGGCCCACCTTTATATAGGTGAGGAGGCCGTGGCGGTCGGCGTCTGCGAGGCCCTGCGCCGCGACGACTTCATCACGAGCACGCATCGCGGCCACGGCCACTGCCTGGCCAAGGGCGCGTCGGTCAACCGCATGTTCGCCGAGCTCCTCGGCAAGGAGGCGGGCTACTGCCGCGGCAAGGGCGGCTCGATGCACATCGCGGATCAGGACACGGGCAACCTCGGCGCCAACGCCATCGTGGGCGGCTCGGCCGGTATCGCCACCGGCGCGGCACTCTCGGCCAAGATGCGCGGCAGCAGCCAGGTCGCCGTGTGCTTCTTCGGCGACGGCGCCCTGGGCCAGGGTCTGCTCTACGAGACGATGAACATGGCGGCGCTCTGGAAGCTGCCGGTCGTCTACGTCTGCGAGAACAACCTGTACGGCGAGTACACGCCCTGCGGCGAGACCATCGCCGGGGAGATCCTGGCGCGCGCCCGAGCCTTTGGCATCCAGGCCGAGAGCGTCGACGGCCAGGACGTCCAGGCGGTCCACGCGACGATGCGCAAGCTGGTCGAGCGCGCGCGTCGCGGCGAGGGGCCGGCGTTCCTCGAGTGCAAGACCTACCGCTACTACGGCCATCACGTCGGCGACGTCAACCGCGAGTACCGCACGAAGGAGGAAGAGCGGGAGTGGATGACGGAGCACGATCCGCTCCAGACCCTGGCCCAGCGGCTCACGGCGCAAAAGCTCGCCGACCGGAGCGTGTTCGAGCGCATCCACACCGACGTGAAAGCCGAGGTCGAGAGCGGCGTGCAGTACGCGCTGGCCGCGCCCTATCCTGAGGCGAACGAGGTGGACCAGGACGTCTACGCGTGAGCGGGCGCCGTCACGGTTCCAGCCTGATCCGGCGCATCAGGGGCAGGAACAGGGGCGCCGCCGTGAACATCACCGCCAGGAGCCAGAAGTCGTCCGTGTAGGCCAAGAGCTGGGCCTGCGCCACCGTCTCGCGATAGAGCATCGCCACCGCCCGGTTCTCGGCGGTGAAGGTGTCGCTGCCCAGGGCCGCGAAGTGGCTCGCCCACTGCGTCAGACGGGCCTGCGTCGCCGGGTCCCAGACGGTGATGTGGCTCACCAGCGTGGCCTGGTGGAACTGGCTGCGCTGGGCGAGCAGTGTCGTGGTCACCGCGATCCCCACGCTGCCGCCGAGGTTACGCAGCATGCCGTACACGGCGGTGGCGTTGACGAGCTTGTCGCGCCGGATCGTGGCGAGCGTGAGCGTCGAGAGCGGCACGAAGATGAACCCGACCGCGAACCCCTGGATGAAGCGTGGCAGCGCCAGGGCCCAGTAGTCCATCCCGAGCGTGAGCGACGTCATCATGTAGAGGCTGGCAGCGTTGAGCAGACATCCGAACGCCAGCATCAGGCGCTGGTCGATGCGCGTCACGAGCCCCGAGGCGAAGAGGGAGAACACGTTGCCGAGGCCGCCGGGCGCCAGCACCAGGCCCGAGGTCCACGCGTCGTAGCCGAGGAGCTTCTGCGTGAAGACGGCGACCAGCAGGATGCCCGAGAACATGCCGAAGCCGACGATCGACATCAGCGTGACGCCCGTGGCGAAGTTGCGGTCGGCGAATACGGTGAGGTCCAGGATGGGGTCGCTGGCCGTCAGCTCACGGACCAGGAAGCCGGCGAGGGCGCAGACGGCGGCGAGCGTCAGCGCCACGATCGTCGACGAGTCGAACCAGTCCTCCCGCTCGCCCCGGTCCAGGACGAACTGCAAGCAGCCGAAGCCCACGACCATCAGGCCGAGCCCCCACCAGTCGATCCGCGCGGCCCGGCGCTGGTCCGGCGGGTCGAACAGGAAGGCGCCGGCCATGAGGAAACCGACGATCCCGACGGGCAGGTTGATGTAGAAGATCCAGCGCCACGACCACTCGTCGGCCAGGTAGCCGCCGACGGTGGGCCCCAGGATCGGGCCGAGGATGAAGCCCACGCCCCACACCGCCATCGCGAGGCCGCGCTGGCGGAAGGGGAAGATCTCCCAGAGGATCGCCTGCGAGAGCGGGATGATCGGACCGCCGCCGAGGCCCTGGAAGATGCGCGCCACGATCAGCGTGGTCAGGTCGGGGGCGGCGCCGGAGAGGAACGAGCTGAGCACGAACAGCGTGGTGCAGATCAGGAAGAAGCGCGTGCGCCCGAAGAGCCCCGCCAGCCACGCGGTGGCCGGGATGATCACCGCGTTGGCGGCGAGGTAGGAGGTGATCACCCACGACACTTCGTCCAGCCCTGCGGACATCGAGCCCTGCAGGTGCGGGAGGACGACGTTGGTGACGCTGGTGTCGAGGATCTGCATGAAGGCCACCACCATGACGGTGACGGTGATCGCCCACTTCCGGGCGGGCGAGATCGGGAGCGCGTCGGCGGCCGGGGGCGTCATGCTCGGTTGCGATAGGATAGGCGCCGGGAACCGAGAACGCGAGGGCACCGTGATCCACGTGTACGCGCTCTGCACCGGCTGGATCGAGCTCGACCGCGCCAGCATGCTCTCCGACCTGGCGCCGGGCCAGCCCTGGACCGTGCCCGTCCTGAGCTTTCTCGTGGACCATCCGCGCGGGCGGCTGCTGTTCGACACCGGCGTGCACTGCCAGGCGCGCGTCGATCCGGTGGGGCGCCTCGGCCCCGAACGGGTCAAGCGCCTGACCGTCAAGTCCGAGGCGGGCGACGACGTGATTCCCCAGCTCGCTCGGCTCGGGCTCGGGCCCGGCGACGTGCGCTACGTCGCCAACTCGCACCTGCACTTCGACCACTGCGGAGGGAACGAGTTCTTTCCGCGGGCGACGTTCCTGGTGCAGCGCCCGGAGCTGGAGGCGGCGCGGCGCCCGGGCTTCGTCCCGAGCTACAGCCCGAGCCCCATCGACTTCGACCACCCGCTCGACTACCGGATGCTCGACGGCGAGCACGACGTCTTCGGCGACGGCGCCGTCGTCCTGCTGCCGACGTACGGGCACACCCCGGGGCACCAGTCGCTCCAGGTCCGCGCCGGCAAGGACGCGCACGTCGTCTGCGCGTCCGACGCCTGCTACACGCGGGAGAACATGGACCGTGACGTGCTCCCGAACATCCTCTGGAATCCGTCCGTCATGCGCGACTCGCTGGCCGCGCTCCGCGCGCTCCGCGACCGGGCCGGCGCCACGCTGGTCTACGGCCACGACCCCGCGCAGTGGGAGACCATTCCACGCGCGCCGGCGCCCGTGATCTGAAGACGATGGTGATCGACGGCATCGACGTCTACTGGGTCAGGGTGCCGCTCGCGTTCGTGTGGAAGACGTCGTACGGGGACCAACTTCACACCGACACCCTCCTGGTGCGGATGCAGAGCGAGGGGCGCCACGCCTGGGGCGAGAGCTGCCCGCCGTACGTCCCCGGGTACTCGGCGGAGCACACGCTGGCGACCTTCCACACCGTGCGCGAGCACATGGCCGGTCGCCTCGTCGGCCAGGACATCCGGACGGCCCAGGACCTGCTGGACCGCATCGCCTTCGTGAAGGGCAACCAATTCGCGCGGGCCGCGCTCGAGATCACGTGGTGGGTGCTGGAGGCCAAGCGCCGGGGCGTCCCGCTGCACGTGGCCCTCGGCGGCACGGGCGAGCGCGTCTCCGTCGGTGCCGACTTCGGCGTCCAGGACTCGCTCGACACGTTGATGAAGATGATCCAGACGGCCATCGACCAGGGCTTCCCGCGGATCAAGCTCAAGTTCCGGCCCGGCTGGGACCTCGACATGGTCGCCGCCGTGCGGTCCACGTTCCCGAGCTTCACCTTCCACGTCGACTGCAACGCCGCCTACACGCTGGCCGACGCCGATCTCTTCCGTGCGCTCGACCGCTACCGGCTGGCCATGATCGAGCAGCCGCTGGCCGACGACGGCATGAGCTTGGTCGATCACGCCGAGCTCCAGACCAGGATCGAGACGCCCATCTGCCTGGACGAGAGCGCGCTCAGCCTGGCGCACGTCCGGGCCGCCATCAGGCTCAAGAGCTGCAAGGTGGTCAACATCAAGATGGCGCGCGTCGGAGGGCTCACGGCGTCGCGCGAGATCGAGGGGCTGTGCGCGCAGCACGACATCCCGTGCTGGGTGGGCGGCATGCTCGAGAGCGCGATCGGCGGGGCCATCTGCGCGGAGCTGGCGACGCTGCCGAACTTCACCTACCCGGGCGACATCTTCCCGTCGTCGTACTTCTACCGGGACGACGTCGGCAAGCCCGAGATCGTTCTGAGCGGCCGCGGTGAGGTCGCGACCTCACGGGTGCCCGGCATCCCCCAGGAGCCCGATCCCGGTCTGCTCGAGCGCTGGACGGTCCAGCACGCCGCGTTCCGCGTCTAGGAACCTGCTCCTCCTTGGCCTCGGCCGTGGCCGTGGGATCAAGGCGATCGAATTTCCGCTTGACAGTTTCCTGCGTGGGTACTCGCCGCCTGTCGACAGCACCTGGTGAACACCGGCTCAGCGGTCCGCA
>QHSZ01000205.1 GCA_003220595.1 Candidatus Rokuibacteriota bacterium
CGCGCCGAGGACGAAGCGGAGCGACGTGACGTGCGCAAACCGTCCGCGGAGCCGTTCGGTGAGCTCGCCCGAGCGCAAGGTGAGCTCCTGGAGCCAGGGCGAGTTGTCCGCAACCACCGTAAGACACCCGGCCGCGAGCGACTGGGGCCGCGCCCGCCGCGCAACGTCGGTGCCGACGACCGCGGACCATGCGCGCCGGATCTCGAACTCGAGCAGCCGATCGCGGAGCTGCGGGACGGCGGTGGCGAGCAGATCGGCGACGGCGCGCGGCGCTCGGGCCCTCATGAACTCGTATCATACCCTGTTGCCGCGAGGGCCGCGAGCCGCCAGTGGCTCCCGACGTCGAAGTCCTTTATATTGGCCTCGAGCATGGCGAAACCGCGCCGCGGCGATTCCCTCGCGCTCACCATCGACGACCTCGCGTTCGGCGGCGAGGGCGTCGGACGGGTCGACGGCTACGTCGTCTTCGTCCGCGGGGGCGTGCCGGGCGACCGCCTGCGCGTGAAGCTCTACGAGGCCCGCTCGCGCTTCGGCCGCGCCGCGATCGAGGCGGTGGAGGCGCCGTCGCCCGACCGGGTCGAAGCGCCGTGCCCCTACTTCGGGCGCTGCGGCGGCTGCCGGCTCCAGCACGTCGCGTACCCGGCGCAGCTCGCATTCAAGACGAAGCAGGTGCGCGACTGCCTCGAGCGTCTCGGCGGCCTGGGCGCGTTCGAGCTCCGGCCGATCCTGGCGGCGCCCGAGCCGTACGGCTACCGCAACAAGATGGAGTTCACCGTCGCGGAGGAGGCGGGCGCGCCCGTCCTCGGCCTGCACCAGGCCGATCGCTACGACGTGGTCCTCGACATCGAGCGCTGCCTCCTGCAGTCGGACGCGATGAACCGGCTGCTGGATGGGCTCCGCCGCGAGGTGCGCGCGCGGGCGCTCTCCGTCTACGACCAGGGCCGAGGGCAGGGACTCTTGCGGTTCGTGTCGCTGCGCGAGGGGCGGCGGACGGGCGAGACGATGGTCAACATCGTGGCCAGCACGCCCGACGTCGAGAGGCTCGGGCCGGTCGCCGAGCGGCTGCGCGAGTGCCTGCCCGGCACGGCGAGCGTCGTGCTGAACGTCACCGCCAAGAAGGCGTCGGTCGCGGTCGGGACCGAAGAGCATCTGCTCGTCGGCCGCGACCACATCCGCGAGTCGCTCGGCGGGCTCACCTTCCAGGTGTCGGCGAACTCGTTCTTCCAGACCAACACCGTTCAGGCCGAGCGCCTCTTCGGCGTCGTCGAGCAGGCGTGCGTGCTCGCCGGCGGCGAGACGGTGCTGGACCTCTACTCGGGTACCGGCGCGATCAGCCTCCTGCTCGCGCGGCGCTGCCGCTGGGTGTACGGGATCGAGGTCGCCGCCGCGGCGGTCGCCGACGCCGTGCGGAACGCGCGCGCGAACGGGATCGAGAACTGCACCTTCCTCGAGGGCGAGGTGCGCCACGTGCTGCCGACGCTCGTGCGGGACGGGGTGCGCGCGGAGGTCGTCGTCGCCGATCCGCCGCGCGCCGGCTTCCACCCGAAGGCCCTCCAGGCGCTCGCCGCGCTCGCACCCGCCCGGCTCGTGTACGTGTCGTGCAACCCGGCGACGCTCGCGCGCGACCTCGGCGACCTCGTCCGCCAGGGGTACCGGCTCGAGTGGGTCCAGCCCGTGGACATGTTCCCGCAGACGCCCCACATCGAGGCGGTGGCGCGGCTCTCCCGCGCATGAGGGTCTACCTCACGCGGCGGCTGCTCCAGTCGCTGCTGGTGCTGCTCGGCGTGTCGTTCGTCGTCTTCTTCATTCTGCATCTCACCGGCGACCCCGCGCTGGTGCTGTTGCCGCCGGACGCGACCGCGGAGGACGTCCAGCGCTTCCGGGAGGCGATGGGCTTCAACGACCCGTTCCTCGTGCAGTACGGCCGCTTCCTCACGGGCGCGCTCCGCGGCGACTTCGGCCAGTCCGTGCGCCATGGCGAGCCCGCCTTCCACCTGGTGATCGAGCGCATGCCGGCGACCTTCGAGCTCGCGGGCGCCGCGCTCCTGATCGCGCTCGTGCTGTCGGTGCCCGCCGGCATCATCTCGGCGGTGCGGCGCAACACGTCGCTCGACTACGTCTCGACGGTCGTCGCTCTCCTCGGCCAGTCGATGCCGACCTTCTGGCTCGGCATCATGCTGATCCTCGTCTTCTCGGTCCAGTGGAACCTGCTGCCCTCGTCGGGTCGGGGGGGGCTCGAGCACCTCCTGCTGCCTGCGATCACGCTCGGGCTCTTCACGACCGCGCGCATCACGCGGCTCACACGCTCGGGGATGCTCGAGGTGCTGAACCAGGACTACATCCGGACGGCGCGGGCCAAGGGCGTGAGCGACCCCCCGGTCATCTGGAAGCACGCGCTCAAGAACGCCGCGATCCCGATCGTCACGATCGTCGGGATCGAGCTCGGCACGCTCCTCGGCGGCTCGGTGATCACCGAGACGATCTTCGCGTGGCCGGGGGTCGGGCGCCTGTCGGTGCAGGCGATCTACAACCGCGACTATCCCGTGGTGCAGGCGGCGGTCTTCCTGCTCTCCTCCACGTTCGTCCTCGTCAACCTTGTCGTGGACGTGCTCTACACCTACCTCGACCCGCGGATCCGCCTGCGATGAACGCAGTCGACGCGCGCCTGTCTCAGGCCACCCACGGTGCGCGCCGGCCTCGCGGACCCCACGACAAATGAGCGTGCCGGCCGGGGCCATCGCGCTGCCCGCCGAGCGCGCGCCCACGCGTCGCGAGTGGGTCGTCTTCCTGCGCCGCCTGGCGCGTCGCCGCACGGCGCTCTTCGGGCTCATCGTCGTGGGGCTGGTCGTCGTCGGCGCGCTCGGCGCGCCGTGGCTGACGACGTGGGACCCGGTCGAGCAGGACATCACCAACCGGCTGCGGCCGCCCGGGTCGTCGGGCCCAGCGGGGCGGGTCCACGTCCTCGGCACCGACCACCTCGGCCGCGACATCCTGGCGCGGATCGTCTTCGGCGCGCGGCCCGCGCTGATGGTCGGCTTCGCCGCGGTGGCGATCTCGGGACTCCTCGGCATGGGCGTCGGGCTCGTCTCCGGCTACTTCGGGGGACGCACCGACGACGTGTGCATGCGGCTGGCCGACATCCAGCTCGCGTTTCCCTTCATTCTGCTCGCGATCGCCGTCATCGGCGTTCTGGGGCCGAGCCTGCCCGTGATCATCGTCGTGATCGGGGTGTCGAGCTGGGTCGTCTACGCGCGCGTCGTCCGCAGCTCGGTGCTCTCCCTCCGCGAGCGCGAGTTCGTCCAAGCCGCGCTCGCCCTCGGCAGCCGCGACGGCCGCGTGGTCCTCCACCACATCCTGCCGAACGCGCTGACGCCGTGGCTGGTCGTGGCGACGCTCGACATGGCCCGCGTCATCGTGATCGAGTCAGCCCTCTCATTCCTCGGCCTGGGCGTGCAGCCGCCGACGCCCACGTGGGGTGGAATGCTGGCCGACGGGCGCGTCTACATCTCGACGGCGTGGTGGCTCGCGACGTTCCCCGGCCTGGCGATCCTCTTCACCGTGCTCGGGATCAACCTCTTCGGCGACGGCTTGCGCGACACGCTCGACCCGCGCCTCAAGGTCTGACGCGAATCTTGGGAGGCGGGCGGGCGGGGTGGCGGGGGCTGCCCGCGACCACGCGAGCACCCGTTTCGCCAGCTCGGTCCTTTCGGTCGGAGCCGGCGCGACGCGCAGAAGCTACGGGTCGCGGGCAGCCCCCGCCACCCCGCTCGCCCGGCTCCCAACCGCGTCAGGCTTCCGGCGGAGGAAGCGACGGCGCGCCAGCAAGAGCACCAAAGCCGCCGGGGTGGTGAACCAGAGCGCACGGGACGGCACGTCGGCCCAGAGGCCGATCGCGAGGACCAGGGCGCCGCCCGTCGCGGCGAGCCACAAGAGGACGGCCGTCGCACCGTCGAGGATCGTGCGCCAGCCCCGGACCGCGACCAGCAGGGCGAGCGCGGCGCTCGCGCCGTCGAGCGCGACGTCCCCCGCGCTGGCGGTGCGCGCCGGCACGAACGATTGGTGCCACTCGTCGAGCCCGGCCCAGGCGACGCTGAGCGTCAGGGCGCTCCAGGCGGCGGCGCCGGGTGCGAGGCGCGGCCCGCGGCGGAACGCGCGGAACCACAGGGCACCGAGGACCGCATACTCGGTGAGATGCCCGCCCTTGCGCACGAGCCCGTGGAGGGCGGCGATATCGCCCGGCGCCGCCCAGCGGAAGAGCCAGCGGAGGAGCGGAACCACGAAGCGGCTCGTCTCCTCCGAGCTCCCCAGGCTCGACGACAGCCCGAAGATCACCGCCATCCACACGAGCGGGGGCAGCCAATCGGCGGGACGCATCGCCTGTTATGATACGCGCATGGCGAAGGTCGACTGGAGCTATCACCGGAAGGGCTGAGTATCCTGTCATCGCGCGCAGGAGTTTCTTGCGAACAGGAAGGTCGCGGTGATCGAGCAGGTAGACACGAGCAAGTCGCCGATCAGGGGCGAGGCCGCGCTCTCCGTGACGAAGGACGTCGACGCGATCTGGGTGGCGAAGGGCAAGAAGGCCGTCCACGTGGATCTCAAGACGTCACGCCCGGGGAGGGCTGAGCTGCTCGCTCTCCTCCTGGGGCCCACCGGAGGGTTGCGGGCCCCGACGCTCCGGGTTGGCCGGACGCTGCTCGTCGGCTTCAACGAGGAGGCCTACGCGAAAATTCTAAAGTAGTCGTCGGTCGCGGTCCGTCGGCCGTGTTAGAGTTGGCGCGATGCTCGGCGCGATCCTCGACGATCTGCTGACCTCACCGTCGACCGGACCGTGCATCACGGCGACCCGTCATTTCCCCCCCCGCCCGCCGGTGCTTGCGCCCTTTCCGCCGTCGCTCGATTCGCGCATCGCCGACGCGCTCCGGGCGCGCGGCATCCACGAGCTCTACTCGCATCAGGTGCTCACGTGGGAGCTCATCGAGAAGGGACATCACGTCGTCGTCGTCACACCGACCGCCTCGGGCAAGACGCTCTGCTACAACCTGCCCGCCCTGCAGGCCCTCATCGCGCAGCCCGACGCGCGCGTCCTCTACCTCTTCCCGACGAAGGCGCTGGCCCAGGACCAGCTGGCGGAGCTCGAGGGGCTCGCGAAGCAGCTCCCCGAGATGCGGATGTTCACCTTCGACGGCGACACCCCCCAGGACGCGCGGCGCGCCGTCCGCGCGCGGGCGAACCTGGTCCTGACGAACCCCGACATGCTCCACTCGGGGATCCTGCCCCACCACACGAAGTGGGCGACGCTCTTCCAGAATCTGCGCTACGTCGTGATCGACGAGCTTCACGCGTATCGTGGTGTGTTTGGCAGCCACCTCTCCAACGTCCTGCGCCGGCTGCATCGCATCTGCCGACACTACGGCTCGGCGCCGCAGTTCATCATGGCCTCGGCGACCATCGCCAACCCGGGCGAGCTCGCGCGCCGGCTCACCGGCGCCCCCGTCGAGGAGATCGCCGAGAGCGGCGCGCCGACGGGCGACAAGACCTTCCTCTGCTACAACCCGCCGGTCGTGAACCCGGAGCTCGGCATTCGGGCGCCGTACCTCGGCGAGGCCGCGAGGCTCGCGGTGCGCTTCCTGCGCGAGAAGATCGCGACGATCGTGTTCGCCCAGAGCCGGCTGGCCACCGAGGTGCTGCTCGCGTCGGTCAAACACGGTGTCGCCGACAAGACGGGCGACAGCGGCATCGTCCGCGGCTACCGTGGCGGCTACCTGCCGACGCGCCGGCGGGCCGTCGAGAAGGGGCTCCGCGAGGGTGAGGTGCTCGGCGTCGTCTCGACGAACGCCCTCGAGCTCGGCGTCGACATCGGCCACCTCGACGTCGCCGTGCTCGCCGGGTACCCGGGCGCGATCGCCTCGCTCTGGCAGCAGGCCGGGCGCGCGGGCCGCCGCTCGGGCTCCTCGGCGGCGATCCTGGTCGCCACGAGCGCACCGCTCGATCAGTTCATGGCGACCCATCCCGAGTACCTCTTCGGCGCGCCGCCCGAGCACGCGCGCGTGAACCCGGACAACCCCTTCATCCTCGTGAACCACCTGAAGTGCGCGGCGTTCGAGCTGCCGATCGGCGATCACGAGAAGTTCGGCGAGCTGGACGTGAGGAGGCTCCTGGCCGCGCTCGAGGACGAGGGCGTGCTCCACCACACCGGCTCGCGCTGGCACTGGGCCTCCGAGACCTATCCGGCCGACCACGTCTCGCTCCGCAGCGTCACGAGCGACAATTTCCTCGTCATCGACACGACGGCGCTCGACACGGCGCAGACGAAGCGGCGCCAGATCATCGCGGAGGTGGACTGGGGGAGCGCGTTCGCGACGATCCACCCGAAGGCGATCTACCTCGTGGAGAGCGAGCCCTACGAGGTCCGGGAGCTCCACTTCCGCGAGGACGAGGAGAAGGTCGCCTACGTCAAGCGGGTCCAGGTGGACTACTTCACGGACGCGATCAGCGCCAAGGGCGTCTGGATCCTCCAGCGCCTCGCCGACGAGTCGCGCCCCGCCTACCTCGCCGAGCAGGGCGAGGTGCTCGTGGCCGAGAAGGTCGTCGGCTTCAAGAAGATCAAGATGGGAACGCTCGAGAACGTCGGCTCGGGCGAGGTGGAGCTGCCCCAGCAGGAGAGGCAGACGACGGCCGCCTGGCTCACCATCGCGCCCGAGACCCTCGAGCGCGTCTCCGCCTCGCGCGAGGAGCTGATCGACGGCCTGCGCGCGGTGACGTACCTCCTGCACCACCTGGCGCCCATCTTTCTCCTGTGCGATATCCGGGACCTCGGCTCGTGGCTCGGCGACACGACGCCGGCGGAGCCCGGCACCGTGGCGACGCGCGAGTCGACGAAGCGCCGGCTCCTCGCGGCCGAGCGCTTCAACCCGACGATCTATCTCTACGACTCCCACGCGGGCGGGATCGGCCTGGCCGAGCGCCTGTTCGAGATCCTGCCCGACCTCCTGCGGCGCGGGCTCGAGACGCTCCATGCCTGCGGCTGCCGGGTCGGCTGCCCCTCGTGCGTCGGCCCCGTCAACGAGGTGGGTCGCAAGGCGAAGGCGACGGCGCAGGCGCTCCTCCGCGCCCTCACGGACTGACGAGGTCCCGTGGCGACACCGTCGCTCGACGGTCTCCGCCATATCATCCGGCGACTCGAGACCGCGCGGCGGCCCCGCACCGCCGCGCCGCCTGCCCACGAAGTGCTGGGCGGCGAGCTTCACGACACCCCCGAGGGGCGGGTGCTGGTCGTCCGGCGCGAGTTCCCGCTCGCCCACCAGCACGGCCGCCAGCCGCTCGGCCAGGCCTTCGAGGCGCCGCTCCAGCTCCTCGGCGCCGTCGCCCGGGCCGAGACGCCGCTCGGCGACGCGCGTCGGCTCCTCTTCCTCGACACCGAGACGACGGGGCTCGCGGGCGGGACTGGCACGTACGCGTTTCTCGTCGGGGCGGGCTGGCTCGAGGACGGTCGGCTCGTGCTGGCGCAGTACTTCATGCGCGACTTCGACGAAGAGGGCGCGCTCCTCGCCGCGCTCGCCCCGCTCATCGAGCGCGCCAGCGGTGTCGTGACGTTCAACGGCGCGGGCTTCGACCTGCCGCTCCTCGAGACCCGCTTCATCCTCGCGCGTCGGCGCTGGCCGCCGGCCCTCGCGCACCTCGACCTCCTGCGCCCGTCACGCCGCGTGTGGAGCGCGCGCTTCGCCGACTGCCGGCTGGCCACGCTCGAGCGCGAGGTGCTCGGCCTTCTCCGCGAGGACGACGTGCCGGGCGCCGTGATCCCGGGGCTCTACTTCGAGTTCCTCCGCTCTCGCCGCGCGGCGCCGCTGGCGCGCGTCTTTGCCCACAACCGGGACGACGTGCTCTCGCTCGTCGCACTGCTCGGCTGGTTCGGCCGGGCGCTGCTCGGCGACGCTCACCTCCAGGCCGAGGAGCTCGCCGGGCTCGCCCGACTCTGGGAGCCGGTCGACCTCGAGCGCGCCCTCGCGTGTTACCGTCGGGCGCTCGGCGCCGGGCTCACGACGGCCGCCGCGCACCGGGTGCGCCTGCGCCTGGCGTGGTGGGAGAAGCGCGCGGCGCGCTGGGACGCCGCGTGCGACCTGTGGCAGGCGGCGTCGCGCCACGACGTCTTCGACCCGCTCCCGTGGGAGGAGCTCGCGAAGTTCCACGAGCACCGGCGGCGCGACCTCGTCGCCGCGCGTGCGATCGTCGAGGAGGCCATGGACCTGGCGGGGTCCGGGGGGGCACCCGAGCGCGTGCTCGGCGCGCTCGCGCACCGGCTCTCACGGCTCACGCGGCGCCTCGCCTCCACCGGTCAGCACGGCGCCTAGGGGCGGGGCGCTGACGCGCGTCACGCTCGCGCGCCGCTCCGACCTGATCCCGGCGGTGCGGCACCTGCTGGCCGCGGCATGGGCCGGGGCGCTCGAGTTCATGAACCATGATCGGGTCTGCGCGCGTCACTGGGACTCGCTCTACTCCGAATTCGCCGAGTTCCAGTTCGCGCTGTGCGACGTCCACGGTGCCGTGGTCGCGGCGGGCTTCTCGATCCCGGTCGCCTGGAGCGGCCGGACCCGCGACCTGCCGTCGGGCCTCGACGGCGTCCTCGAGCAGGGCGCGGGGGACCGTGCGCGGAGGCGGAGGCCGACGACGCTCTCGGCGCTTCTCGCCGTCGTCGCGCCGGAGGCGCGTGCGCAGGGCCTGAGCGGAGAGATCCTCTCCGGCATGAAGGCGATCGCCGAGCGCCACGCGCTTCGTGAGCTGATCGCGCCCGTCCGCCCCACCCTCAAGCACCGCTACCCGCTCATCCCGATGGGCCGCTACGCCCGCTGGACGCGTGCGGACGGCGCCCCGTTCGATCCCTGGCTCCGCACCCATCACCGCCTCGGGGCGACCTTCCTGGGCGTGGCGGCCCGGTCCATGGTGGTCACGGGCACGGTCGCGGAGTGGCAGGCGTGGACGGGGATGGAATTCCCGGCGAGCGGCGTCTACATCGTGCCGGGCGCGCTCGCGCCCGTGACGATCGATCGGCGCCGCGATCTCGGGCGCTACGTCGAGCCGAACGTGTGGATGCGCCACGACCTCGCGCCGGCGTGACGCCGGCGCCCGGCGCCCGGCTCA
>QHSZ01000200.1 GCA_003220595.1 Candidatus Rokuibacteriota bacterium
GAGGGCCCGCCGCATCGCCTCGATCTCCTCCGGCGAGGGCTTGAGGACCGGGGGCCTCACGAGCGCGCTCTTGAAGATCCCGCGCAGGGCCATGCCCTCCTTCATGCGCGCGTGGGCGTCGCCGGACGGCTCGCCGGCGCCGTAGACCGCCTCCTTGATGGGCCAGATCGCGTCGTTGAGCCCGCGGGCTCGCGGGAGGTCGTCGGCCCGCATGGCTTCGAACAGGTCGTTCGTCAGCTCGGGGATGAGGCTCGCGCAGCCGACGAGGGTGCCGTCCATCCGGTGCACGAAGGTCGGGAAGAGGTATTCGTCCATGCAGTTGAGGAGGGCGACGTGAGGCGCGTCCACCCGGAGCGCCCGGACGTCCCGCTCGTACTTGCCGAGGTCGCGCTCGCCCATCTTGAAGGCCTTCACCTGGGGAAGGCCGGCCAGGCGCACCATCAGGCGCGTCGAGTAGGACACGCGCGTGTTCGCCGGGTAGACGTGGACGACGATGTCGAGTCCGCTCTCGGCGCCGATGGCCTTGACGTACTCGTAGACGGCGTCCTCCCGGACGCCGAAGCGGAGCCACATGTGGCAGGGCATCACGTCGACGGCGTCGGCGCCCGCGTGGGCCGCGGCCCGCGCGTGCTCGATGGCCTCGAACGTTCCCTCCGAGCACACCGCGGAGATGACCCGGACCCGCCCCTTGACGGCGTCGGCGACGACGCGCGTCACCTCGGCCCGCTCCTCGGGCAGGAGCGAGCCCACCTCGCCGGTGTGGCCGTTGGTCATCACGGCGGTCACGCCGCGGCACGAGACGAGCCATCGGGCGAAGCGAGCCAGCCCCTCGGCGTCGAGCTTGGCGTCGTCGTGGAAGGGAACGGCCATGGCCGGGATCACGCCGTGAAACGCGCGCTGGGTGCTCATGCTCGCCCCAAGGTAGGCGAGGACGACGGGCTCGTCAATTCCGGGTTCGTCCCGGCGCGGTTGGACTTGACCACGCAGGAAGGCGCCGGTAGACTCGCGCCGCCTCACCACATCTCTCTCACCACAAAGGGGACACGAGCATGCGGAGACTCCTGGCGACCCTCCTGATCACGCTCGCTCTGGCGGCGACCGCGTCCGCCCAGCTCACGGACAAGAAGGCGCTCACCCTCGTCGCTGCCAAGAAGATGGCCGCCGCCGCCGAGGCCGAGGCGGTGAAGAACAACTGGCGGATGGTCATCGCCGTGGTGGACGACGGCGGCTATCTGATCTACCTGCAGCGGACCGACGAGACCCAGGCGGGCAGCGTGGACGTCGCCATCCAGAAGGCCAAGTCCGCGGCCATGTTCAGGCGGCCGACCAAGGTGTTCGAGGACGCGGTGGCGGGAGGGCGGAACGCGCTCCTCGGCCTCACCGGCGCCGTGCCCATCGAGGGCGGCGTGCCGATCATGCTCGACGGCAAGCTCCTCGGCGCCGTCGGCGTCAGCGGCGGCTCGGCGGCGCAGGACGGCCAGGTCGCCAAGGCCGGCGTCGACGCCCTGCCGGCGAAGTAGGCCCGAGGGACGTCGGCGGGCGGGGCCTCAGCCGTCGTGCGACAATGCCGCCGATGGCGGAGCTCACGAACGATTTCTCCTGGTCGCGGAGCCGCGACAACACCTTCCAGGAGTGCAAGCGGAAGTACTTCTACCACTACTACGGCGCGTGGGGCGGCTGGGACGCGGCGGCCGCCGAGGAGGTCCGCCGCCTCTATGTCCTGAAGCAGCTCGCGTCGCGGCAGCAGTGGGCCGGCCGCGCCGTGCACGACGCGATCGAGATGGCTTTCCACGCCTTCGCCCACGGCCGCGACATCCCCGTGGAGCCCTTCATCGGCGACGTCGTCGAGCGGATGCGCGGTGAGTGGCGATCCTCCAAGGCGGGCCGTTACCGCGACAATCCGAAGACGACGGCGCTCTTCGAGCACGAGTACCGGGTCGACCTGAAGCCCGAGGCCTGGCAGGCGCTCAGCCGGAACGTCGCCCAGTGTCTCCGGAACTTCTTCCGCCTGCCACTCCTCGCCGAGATCCGCAAGACGGAGCCCGAGCACTGGTCCATCGAGCACTGGTCGAAGGTCTTCGGCTTCGAAGGCACCTCGGTCTGGGTCGCGCCCGACTTCGGCTACTGGACGGGGGACGGCCGCCTCGTGCTCGTCGACTGGAAGACGGGCGGCGCCCATGCCGAGGGAGCCGCCTTCCAGCTCGGCTGCTACGCGCTCTACGCCAACGAGGTCCTCGGCGTCGAGCCGGCGCGCGTGGACCTCGTGGAGGCGAACCTCCGCGAGCCCGTGGTGACGCCCCACCAGTGGAGCGCTGCGCGCCTCGAGGAGATCAAGGAGCAGCTCCGGCTGTCCGTGCGCTCCATGAAGGCGTACCTCGTGGACCCGGAGGCGAACGTCGCGATGCTCGCCGACTTCGAGAAGACCGAGGACCTCCGCATCTGCCGCTGGTGCAACTTCCGGGCGGTCTGCCGGCCGGAGCTCAGCTCGTGACCAGGAGGAGAACGACGTGAGAGAGAACACGCTGAAGGCGATCTGGAAGAAGGGCGAGGCGGTCGTGAACGGGTGGCTGTCGATCCCGACCGGCTTCTCGGCGGAGGTCATGGCCCACCAGGGCTTCGACTCGCTCACCGTGGACATGCAGCACGGCGTCGTCGACTACCAGGTCGCCGTCACGATGCTCCAGGCGATTTCCACGACACCGGTGATCCCGCTGGCGCGCGTGCCGTGGAACGATCCGGCGCGCCTCATGAAGATCCTCGACGCCGGCGTCTACGGCGTCATCTGTCCGATGATCAACACGCGCGCCCAGGCCGAGGCGCTCGTGGCGGCGTGCAAGTACGCGCCGCGCGGCTATCGCAGCTGGGGCCCCGTCCGGGCGTCGATCTACGCGGGCAGCGACTACGGAGACCACGCGAACGACGACCTGATCGTCATGCCGATGATCGAGACGGCCGAGGCAGTGAAGAACGTCGACGAGATCCTGAGCGTACCGGGCGTGGACGCGGTCTACGTGGGCCCGTCCGATCTCTCCCTGACCCTCGGCTGCAAGCCGCGCCTGGACCAGACCGATCCGCCGGTGGTCGAGGCCCAGCAGCGGATCGTCGACGCGTGCAAGCGTCACGGAGTCGTCGCGGGCATCCACAACGCGACCGCCGCGTACGCCCTCAAGATGATCGCCGCGGGCTACCAGTTCGTCACGCTCGCGAGCGACAGCCGGTTCCTCGCCGCCAAGGCCGCCGAGGAGGTCGCCGCCGTGCGGAAGACCGGCGTCAAGGCCGGCAAGCTCCCCGCGTACTGAGGCGTGACCGACCCCGCGCATCCCTTCGGCGACGCGCTCCGCGCCCGGTCGCGCGCCCATCTGGCCGCCTTCGAGCGCCGGGCGGTCGCCGCCGACGGCCGGCGGCCGGCCGCCGTCGCCGTCGTCCTGGTCCCCGACGAGGCCGGGCGCGCCTGCTTCCTCCTCACGCGCCGGGCGTCGGGGCTCCGCACCCACGCGCGCCAGTGGGCGCTGCCGGGGGGCCGCGTCGACCCGGGCGAGAGCGTCGAGCGGGCCGCGCTCCGCGAGCTCGAGGAGGAGGTGGGCCTCGCGCGCGCCCCGGCGTCGGTGCTCGGACTGCTCGACGATTATCCGACGCGCTCGGGCTTCGTCATCACCCCTGTCGTCGTCTGGGGCGGTGACGACGTCGAGCTCCGGCCGAACGCCGAGGAGGTCGCGGGCGTCTACCGGGTGCCGCTCGCCGACCTCGACCGGCCGGACGTGCCGCGGCTCGTGACGATTCCCGAGAGCGACCGGCCCGTCATCCAGGTGCCGATCCTCTCGTCGCTCGTGCACGCGCCGACGGCCGCCGTCATCTATCAGCTGCGCGAGGTCGTCGTCCACGGCCGTCCCACCCGCGTCGCCCACTTCGAGCAGCCGGTCTGGGCGTGGTAGCGGGGCGGCGCCCGCGACAACAATGACCGACGCGCGCCTGGCTCAGGCCACCCACGGTGCACGCCGGCCTCGCGGACCCCGCTACAATAGTATTCTTCACTGATCCGACGCTGAGGAGGCGCGATGGGCCGGCTCGACGGGCAGGTGGCGATCGTGACGGGCGGCGGCAGCGGCATCGGCCGCGAGGCCGCGAAGATGCTGGCGGCGGAGGGCGCGCACGTCGTCGTGGCCGGCCGTCGCAAGGAGCCCCTCACGCAGGTGGTCGGCGAGATCCAGCGGGCGGGCGGCAAGGCGATGGCGCGCCAGGCCGACGTGGGGAAGCACACCGAGGCGGTCGCGCTCGCGCGCCTCACGGTGGACACGCTGGGCCGCGTGGACATCCTCGTCAACAACGCCGGGCACTCGAGCAAGGCTCGATCCATCCGCTGGGTGGGCAAGCCGGAGTGGGACAGCGTGCTCGACGTGAACCTGAACGGCGTGTACGCGCTCACCCAGGCGGTCCTGCCGGACATGCTCGCGCGCGGGGGCGGGACGATCGTCACGGTGTCGTCGGTCGCCGCGTTCCGTCCCGGGCTCATCGGCGGCGCGCCGTACGGCGCCGCCAAGGCGGCCGTGCGAAACCTGATGGGCCACGTCCACACGGTACTGCGTGACAAGGGGATCCGCGCGACGACGATCATGCCGGCAGAGGTGGACACGCCGATCCTGGACAACCGGCCGCTCCCCCCGGACGCGACCGCGCGCGCCACCATGATGCGCGCCGAGGACGTCGCGCGCGCGATCCTCCTTTGCGTGACGCTCCCGCCGCGCACGGTGATCGAGGAGATCGTCATGAGCCCGACGCTCCAGCGCGACATGAGCGCCGACCTCGCCGTCGCGGGCCGCGCCGGCGGACCCGAGCCATGACCGACGCGACGTTCACACTGATCGAGGGCGCGCGCACCGTCGCGATGCCCGAGGCACAGGGTTTCGAGCTGGTCGCGCGGGCGGAGGCCGAGGGACGCCCGGTCGCCCTCGACCGCGACGAGCACGCGGCGTATCTCGGCGTCGCCGCGCGGGAGCGCGCCCGCGCGCTCGCCTCGCTGGAGGCGCCCGACTTCACGCTGCCCGACCTCGCGGGCCGCCTGCACTCGCTCGCCGAGCACCGGGGTAAGAAGGTCCTCCTCGTCGCGTATGCCTCCTGGTGAGGGTGCCGACTCGACCTGCCCGTGTGGCAGGCGCTCTACGAGGAGCTCGGGGGACGTGGCTTCGTGGTGATCACGGTGGCGCTCGACAAGAGCCCGGAGGACGCGCGGCCGTGGATCGACGCCGCCAAGCCCACCCACCCGTCGCTCGTGGACACGCAGCACGCCCTCGCCGACCTCTACAACATCGTCAACGTGCCGACGGTCCTCTGGATCGACGAGCGGGGGCGCATCGTGCGGCCGAACGACGTCGCCTTCGGCACGGACACCTTCAAGCACATCACCGGGCTCGAGGCCGCCACGCACCTCGCGGCGCTTCGGGCCTGGGTCACGGGCGCGCGGGCGGCCTTCCCCGAGGCGCGCGCGCGTCAGCTCCAGTCGCTGCCCACCGAGCGGGACCAGCAGGCCCGCGCCGAGTTCGGCCTCGGCGAGTGGCTCTTCGCGCGCGGCCGGCGCGAGGCCGCCGAGCGCCACTTCCTGCGGGCCGGCGAGCTGGCGCCGCACGACTTCACGATCCGCCGCGGCACGATGCCGATGCGCGGCATCGATCCGATGGGCCGCGAGTTCCGCGAGATGCTGGGGGCGTGGACGAAGGCAGGGAACCCGTACTACCGGCCACTACCGGAGTGAGCATGGGACTCCTCGACGGCAAGGCGGCGCTGGTCACGGGCGCCGGCCGGGGCATCGGGCGCGGCATCGCCATCGCGCTCGCGGAGGCCGGCGCCAAGGTCGTCGTCAACGATCTCGGCGCGAGCCTCGCGGGGGAGGGCGGCGACCAGCGCCCGGCCGCGCACGTCGTCGAGGAGATCGTCAAGGCCGGCGGCGCGGCCGCCCCCAACTTCGGCTCCGTCGCCGACTTCGCCGAGGCGACGGCGATGGTCGAGCAGACGGTCGAGACGTACGGCCGGATCGACGTGCTGGTGCACGTGGCCGGGATCCTGCGCGACCGGATGGTCTTCAACATGACCGAGGCCGAGTGGGAGGCGGTGGTCGCCGTCCACCTCAAGGGGATGTTCAACACGGTGCGCGCGGCCTCGATCGCGATGCGCGAGCAGCGGAGCGGGCGGATCATCAGCATGTCGTCGGTCTCGGCGCTCGGCGCGCCCGGCCAGCCGAACTACGCGGCGGCGAAGGCCGGCATCCTCGGCCTCACGTGGTCCACGGCGAACGCGCTCGCCAAGTACGGCGTGACCACGAACGCGATCTTCCCGAGCGGCGCGACGCGCATGGTCGACGCGACGCCGCGGGGGCGCGAGGTCTTCGAGCAGACCGGCAAGTGGCCGAGCCAGCTCGCGGCCGGGACGGAGCGCGACCCCGACAACGTCGCGCCTCTCGTCGTCTACCTCGCGAGCGACGCCGCCCGTGACGTCAACGGCCAGGTCTTCCACTCGTTCGGCTACGGCTACACGCTGCTCGCCCAGGCGCAGGCGATCCGCCGGCTCGAGGCCGACCGCCGCCTGACACCGGACGAGCTCGTCACGCTCTTCCCCTCGACCCTCGGGCGGAGCCTCAAGGAGCCGCCGGGCACGCTCTTCGGCAAGAGCCTCCACGAGCGGCCGGCCGGCGAGTGGCGGGAGCTCGGCCAGGGCGTGCGCGCGTGGCAGTCGCCGTGGGAGGAGGCGTGAGGACGGTCCTCTTCGTCTGCCACGCGAACACCTGCCGCAGCGTGATGGCGCAGGTGCTCCTGGCGCGGATGCTCGAGGAGCGGAGCGTGAACGACCGGATCCGCGTCGCCTCGGGCGGTGTCGGCAATGTCGCGCGCGACGGTATGATCTCCTCGCTCGACGCGCGGATCGTTCTGCGCGAGGAGGGCATCCACCTCGGCGAGACCGCGATCGTCTCGACGGATCTTCGCGAGCACCCGGAGGTCGTCGCGGGCGCCGACCTGATCCTGACGATGACCGCCGCCCAGAAGGGCGCCGTGGCCGCCCTCGCCGGCACGGACGGGCGGCCGGTGTTCACGCTCCGGGAGTTCGCCGGCGAGGACGGCGACATCGGCGATCCAGTGGGGCGAGACGAGGACGTCTATCGGGCCTGCCGCGACGAGATCAAGCGCTGCCTGAAACTCTCACTCGGTCGCCTTCTTGTGACATTATCGCCCTGAGGTGCCCATGACCCGGACCCTCCCGTGCCGGTCCTCGCCCTCCTCTCCGCAGGGTGTTGCGTGACGTGAAGCCGCGCGGGCGCCTGTTCCGTCAATACGTCATCGTGCTCGCGGGCTTGGTGAGCGGCCCGCTGCTCGCCTCGGGCGCCCTCAGCGTCTATCTCTCCTACCAGCAGAACAAGACCGCGCTGGTCTCGCTCCAGCGGGAGAAGGCGGGCGCGGCCGCGGCGAAGATCGACGGGTACATCAAGGAGATCGAGCGGCAGATCGGCTGGACGACGCAGGCCCAGCTCGGCCCGGCGGCGGCCCAACTCGACCAGCGTCGCGTGGACTACCTGCGCCTGCAGAAGCAGGCGCCCGCGATCACCGAGATCAGCTACCTCGACGCGGCCGGCCGCGAGCAGCAGCGCGTCTCGCGCCTCGCGATGGACGTCGTCGGCAGCGGGCTCGACTTCTCGCGCGAGGCGAAGTTCCTCGAGGCGAAGGGCGGGCGCGTCTACTACGGGCCCGTCTACTTCCGGAAGGAGTCCGAGCCGTACATGACGATCGCGATCGGCGCCGCGAGCCGGGACGGCGGCGTCACCGTCGCCGAGGTCAATCTCAAGTTCATCTGGGACGTCGTCTCGCAGATCAGGATCGGCAAGGCCGGCCACGCCTTCGTCGTGGACGGACAGGGAGCGTTGATCGCCCATCCCGACATCAGCCTGGTGCTGCAGAAGACCACGCTCGGCGGGCTCGCGCAGGTCCAGGCGGCGCTCGCCGGGCCCCCGGGCCCAGAGGGCGAGGCGGACGAGGTGACGCTCGCGCGCGACCTCAAGGGCCAGCGCGTGCTGACGGCCCACGCGGCGATCGCGCCGCTCCGCTGGTCGGTCTTCGTGGAGCAGCCCCTCGAGGAGGCCTTCGGGCCGCTCCGCGCCGCGATCCAGCAGACGGTCCTCCTCGTGCTCGCCGGCCTCGCCCTCTCGATCGTCGCGAGCGTGCTCCTGGCACGGAAGATGGTGACGCCGATCCAGGCGCTCCAGGCCGGCGCGGCGCGCATCGGCGCCGGCGACCTCAACCAGCGCATCGACGTGAAGACCGGCGACGAGCTGGAGGCACTGGGCCAGCAGTTCAACAGCATGGCCGCGCAGCTCCAGGAATCGTACGCGGGCCTCGAGCGCAAGGTGGAGGCGCGCACCCGGGAGCTCACCGAGGCGCTCGCGCAGCAGACGGCGACCAGCGAGATCCTGCGCGTCATCTCGAGCTCGCCGACCGATCTCCAGCCGGTCCTCGACGCGGTCGCCGAGCGTGCCGCTCGGCTCTGTGACGCGAACGATGCGCTGATCTTTCGTGTCGAAGGCGATGTGCTGCGGGTTGTCGCGTCGTACGGGCCGCTCGGCGTGCACGGTGGCTCGGGACACCGGCCCGTGAGCCGGGACTGGGTCACGGGCCGCGCGGTGGTGGATCGCCGGACGATCCACGTCCCCGATCTGGCGGCCGAGCCGGACAGCGAGTTCCCGTTGGGGAAGAGACTGCGGACGCTCGGCGGCCACCGAACCACGCTGGCCACACCGCTGCTGCGCGAGGGGGGCCCGCTGGGGGCGATCCTGATCCGACGCCTGGAGGTCCGTCCGTTTTCACACAAGCAGATCAAGCTGTTGGAGACGTTCGCCGACCAGGCGGTCATCGCCATCGAGAACGTCCGCCTGTTCAAGGAGCTGGAGGAGCGGACGCGCGCGCTGAGCCGGTCGGTGGAGGAGCTGAAGGCGCTCGGCGAGGTCGGTCGCGCGGTGAGCTCGACGCTCGACCTCAAGACGGTGCTGACGACGATCGTCTCCCGCGCGAACCAGCTCTCCGGCACCGACGCGGGCGCGATCTACGAGTTCGACGAGGCGCGGGAAGAATTCTACCTTCTGGCCACGCAGAACCTCGACGACGAGTTCGTGGAGCTGCTCCGGGCGACGCCCATCCGCAAGGGCGAGGGCGCGACGGGGCGGATGGCCGAGAACCGCGAGCCGATCCAGATCCCGGACATCGCGCAGGAGGGCGTCTACCGGAGCCGCCTGCGCGACGCGCTGCTGCGCGCGGGCTATCGGTCCCTGCTGGCGGTGCCGATGCTGCGCGAGGACCACATCATCGGCGGGTTCGTCGTCAATCGGAGGGCGCCCGGGGAGTTCTCGACGGAGGTTGTCGAGCTGCTCAAGACCTTCGCTACCCAGTCGGCCCTCGCGCTCCAGAACGCACGGCTCTTTCGGGAGATCGAGGAGAAGAGTGAGCAGCTCGAGATCGCGAATCGTCACAAGTCGGAGTTCCTCGCGAACATGTCGCACGAGCTCCGGACGCCGCTGAACGCGATCATCGGCTTCTCCGAGGTCCTCGTCGAGCGGATGTTCGGCGAGCTGAACGAGAAGCAGGACGAATATCTCAGGGACATCTTCTCCTCGGGCCGGCACCTTCTCTCGCTGATCAACGACATCCTCGACCTCGCGAAGATCGAGGCGGGCCGGATGGAGCTCGAGCTCGGGAGGTTCGACCTTCCGGCGGCGATGGAGAACGCGCTCACCCTCGTCAAGGGCCGGGCGGCGACTCACGCGATCGCGCTCCATCTCGCGGTGGACGGGCGCCTCGGGGAGTTCGTCGGCGACGAGCGCAAGATCAAGCAGGTGCTCGTCAACCTGGTCTCCAACGCGGTGAAGTTCACCCCCGAGGGCGGGCGCGTCGAGGTGCGGGCGGCGCCCGCGAACGGCGGCGTCGAGTTCGCGGTGACCGACACCGGGATCGGCATCGCGCCCGAGGATCAGGAGGCGATCTTCGAGGAGTTTCGCCAGGTGGGGACGGACTATGCGAAGAAGCGTGAGGGTACGGGGCTCGGCCTCTCCCTCACGAGGCGGATCGTCGAGCTGCACGGCGGCAGGATCTGGGTCAAGAGCCAGGTGGGCCAGGGCTCCACGTTTACGTTCACGCTGCCCCTGCGGGCCCACGGATGACCGCGGGCGCAGGAGAAGGAGGCGAGGGAATGAACCGACGCGCGTTCCTCCACGGTACGACGTTCGCTGCGACCGCCGGGATCCTCGGGCTACGCCCGGCGCCAATCGGGGCCGAGCCGGCCCCCGAGACGACGCGGATCCGGCTCGCGCAGATTCCCGGCATCTGTGTCGCGCCCCAGTACGTGGCCGAGGAGTTGCTGCGCGCCGAGGGGTTCACGGACGTGCAGTACGTCAAGCTCGGATCGGGCACGATGTACACGGCCTTCGCCGACGGCCAGATCGACCTCAGCATGGCGTTCGTCGCGCCCTTCATCATGCAGGTGGACGCGGGCGCGCCGATCGTTCTCCTGGCCGGGATCCACGTCGGTTGCTACGAGCTCTTCGGGACCGAGAGCGTCCGCTCGATCCGCGACCTCAAGGGCAAGACGGTCGCCATCCCCGAGCTGGGATCCCCCCATCACGTCTTCATCGCCAGCATGGCGTCGTACGTGGGCCTGGATCCGGCCCGCGACATCACCTTCGTGACGGAGCCGGCGGGCGAGTCGGCACGCCTCCTGTCGGAGAAGAAGGTCAACGCCCTGATGGGCTTCCCGCCGGTGACGCAGGAGCTGCGGGCGAGGAAGATCGGCCACGTGGTCGTGAACAGTGGGGTCGACCGGCCGTGGTCGCAATACTTCTGCTGCATTGCCGCCGGGAACCGGGAGTTCGTCCGTAAGCACCCGGCGGCGAGCAAGCGCGCCCTCCGCGCCATTCTCAAGGCGGCCAACCTCTGCTCGACCGAGCCCGACCGAGCGGCGCGGCTGGTGGCCGACAAGGGGTACCGCTACGAGTACGCGCTGCAGTCGATGAAGGAGATCCCGTACGGCCGGTGGCGCGATTTCGACCCCGAGGACGCGGTCCGCTTCTACGCCCTGCGCCTGCACGAGGTCGGGATGATCAAGGCGAGCCCCAAGAAGATCATCGCGGACGGCACCGACTGGCGGTTCATCAACGAGCTCAAGAAGGAGCTGAAGGGCTGACGTGAGGCGAACGGCCGTCCGGTACATCGTCCTCCTCGTCGCGCTCGCGACGCTGGCCGCGCCCGGGCACGCGCCCGGCCACGAGGCCAAGGGGGCCCAGCACCTCTCGAGGATCGGGCCCGCGGCCCCGTTCACGCTGACGACGCAGGACGACGCGCGACTGTCGCTCCGGGACCTCCGCGGCAAGGTCGTCGCCGTCACGTTCATCTATGCGAGCTGCGTCGACACGTGTCCGCTCCTGACCACGAAGCTGGCCGGCGTGCAGACCAGGCTCGGCTCCGACTTCGGCGCGCGAGTCTTCTTCCTGTCCGTGACCGTCGATCCGGAGCGCGACACCCCCACGGTCCTCAAGGGCTACGCCCGGGCGCACGGGACGAATCCCGCCGGCTGGGCGTTTCTCACCGGCACGCCCACGGAGATCCGCGACGTCGCCAGGCGGTACGGGGTCTACGTGCGGAAGAGCCCCGGCGGCGACGTGGACCACACCTTCCTCACGTCGCTCATCGACCGCGACGGCGTGCTCCGCGTGCAGTACCTAGGCGTCCGGTTCGATCCGGACGAGCTGCTCGCGGACGTGCGGAGCCTCCTCATGGAGGCCAGCGGACGATGAAGGGCTGGCTGGTCGGGCTCGTCGCGCGGCTCCCGGTGAGGATCCACGCGAAGCTCCTGGTGGCGTTCCTCGCCATCGTCGTCCTGCTCATCACCCTGGGCGCGGTCGGCCTGCAGACCCTGAACGCCGTGAACCGCCGCGCCGACAACCTGGTGCAGCTCCAGCGCAAGATCGCGGCCTACC
Organism: Candidatus Rokuibacteriota bacterium; assembly: GCA_003220595.1. Classification (GTDB taxonomy): domain Bacteria; phylum Methylomirabilota; class Methylomirabilia; order Rokubacteriales; family CSP1-6; genus AR19. The sequence continues at coordinate 11,999 of QHSZ01000200.1, forward strand.
GCCAGCTCCAGCACGACACCACGAGCCAGCTCTACAGCGTCGCCTCGGCGCTGCTCGTTCCGGACGAGCGGACGCTCGAGGCGACGCTGCGCCAGCTCAACCAGTTCGGCTACGATCTCGATCGGCTCCAGTTCGTCGCAAAGGACGAGGTCGAGCTGCTCGGCCGCGTCCGCGAGGACTACGAGCGCTTCATCGGGGTCGTGACCCACGTGGTCGAGCTGATCCGGGCGGGCAAGGCCGCCGAGGGCCGGGAGGTGCAGATGACCCAGGCCGGTCCGCTCGCGGACCGGCTCGAGCGCCTGACCAACGAGCTCGTGAACAAGGCCGAGGCGGACATGGTGACGAGCATCGACGCTGCCCAGGGGGCGTACACGAGGTCGCGGCGGGAGGTGATCGGATTCGCGGTCGGCGCGATCGTCCTGGCGCTCGCGCTCGGCTACGCGATCTCCTGGTCGCTCATCGGGCCCGTGCAGCGGATGGACGCGCGGCTCCGGCAGATCACGGCCGGCGAGTTCGCCGGCCGGGTGGACATTCCCAACCGGGACGAGCTCGGTGCCCTCGCGGCGAACCTGAACCGGATGAGCGAGGAGCTTGGGCGCCTCTACCGGCAGCTCGAGGCCGCGAGCCGGCACAAGTCGGAGTTCCTCGCCAACATGTCGCACGAGCTCCGGACGCCGCTCAACGCGATCATCGGCTTCTCCGAGGTCCTCGTCGAGCGCATGTTCGGCGAGCTGAACCCGAAGCAGGAGGAGTATCTTCGGGACATTCTCTCGTCGGGACACCATCTGCTCTCGCTGATCAACGACATCCTGGACCTGTCGAAGATCGAGGCCGGGCACATGGAGCTCGAGCCGAGCGCGTTCGACCTGCCGGCGGCGCTCGAGGGGTGCCTGACCCTCGTGCGGGAGCGCGCGACCCGCCACGGCATCGCGCTCGAGCTGGCGGTCGAGGCGTCGCTCGGCCAGATCGTCGCCGACGAGCGAAAGGTGCGGCAGGTCGTCCTGAACCTGCTCTCGAACGCGGTGAAGTTCACCCCCGAAGGGGGGCGCGTGTCGGTCGGCGCGGCGCCGGGTGACGCGGAGACGGAGATCTCGGTGAGCGATACGGGGATCGGCATCGCCGCGGAGGAGCAGGAGGTGATCTTCGAGGAGTTCCGACAGGCAAGCGGGGACTCCGCCGGGAAGCGCGAGGGCACCGGGCTCGGTCTCGCGCTGGCGAGGAGATTCGTCGAGCTCCATGGCGGGCGACTCTGGGTCACGAGCGAGGTGGGCAAGGGGTCGACGTTCACCTTCACCATACCGGAGAGACGATGGCCGGCGAGCTGATCTTGATCGTCGAAGACAACGAGAAGAACCGGAAGCTGGCGCGCGACGTGCTGCAAGCGAAAGGCTATCAGACGCTCGAAGCGGAGACGGGCGAGGAGGGCGTCCGCCTGGCGAAGGAGCGGCGGCCCGCGCTCGTCCTGATGGACATCCAGCTCCCCGGGATCGACGGCATCACCGCGCTCGGCCAGCTGAGGGCCGATGCCGCGACGCGCGCGATCCCGGTGATCGCCGTCACCGCGTCGGCGATGACCCAGGACCGCCAGAAGATCATGGCGGCCGGGTTCGACGGCTACCAGTCGAAGCCGATCCGCCTGAAGGAGTTCCTGGCCGCGGTGCGGGCGATGCTGGACCGCCC
>QHSZ01000201.1 GCA_003220595.1 Candidatus Rokuibacteriota bacterium
ACGGGCTTCAACTGGCGCTTCACGCCCGCGATGCAGGAGCTCCACGCGCGCGTGCGCGAGGGCGCGCTCGGCCGGCCGCTCCACCTGGTGCTCCGCTGGCTCAACGCGCGCTGGGCCGACGAGGGCGCGGCGGCGACGTGGCGGATGGACCGCGCGCAGGCGGGCCACGGGGCGATGGGCGACATGGGCGTGCACCTGATCGATCTTGCGCGCTGGAGCTTCGGCGAGTTCCGGCGCGTCACCGCCCACGCGGGCGTCGCCTACCCCGCGCGCTCGGCGCCCGGCGTCGGCCGGCCACCCGACGCCGAGGACTACTGCACGCTGCTGGGCGAGCTCGACTCGGGCGCGCAGGTCACGCTCGTCGCGAGCCGCGCCGCCCACGGCACGAACGAGCACACTCTCGAGGCGTACGGCACGCGGGGCGGCCTCCGCTACCGCCTCTCGCGCGAGGGGCCGCGATGGTACGAGGGCGAGCTGGCCGCGGCCGACGACGGGAAGGGCTTCGAGCTCGTGGCGCCGCGGACGTCGGCGCCGCCCGTGGCCGGCGAGGGTGACCCGATGGACGTCATCGGCAAGGCGACGATCGCGCCGCTCGCCCGCGAGCTCCTCCGGGCGATCGAGTCCGGCACGCCGCCGTCGCCCTCGCTCGCCGACGGCCTGCGCGCCCAGGCGGTGCTCGACGCGGGGCTCGTCGCGCTCGCGCGCGGGGGCTGGGTGGACGTCGCGTGATGAGCAGCCACACGCGGGTGGTCGAGGAGCGCCTGGCTCAGGCCCCCCACGGTCCACGCCGGCCTCGCGGGCCCCGCTACAAATGATCGCCCGCCTCGCCGGTCTCGCCCTCCTCGTCCTCCTGGCCGCCTCGCGCACGACCGGCGAGGGCACGGAGCGGCCCCTCGACCGCCTCAAGCACATCATCGTCATCTATCAGGAGAACTGGAGCTTCGACAGCCTCTTCGGCAAATTCCCGGGTGCGGACGGCTTGGCGAAGGCGGGCGCGAACGTGTCTCAGGTGGACAAGGAGGGCCGCCCGTACACGACCCTCCCGCCCTCGCTCGACAACACCAAGCGGCCGCCGGTGCCGGACGCGAGGATCCCCGCGAGCCTGCCGGTGGCGCCGTTCGATCTGGCGCCCTACGTGCCCGCCAACCAGACGGCGGGCAATCCCATCCACCGCTTCTATCAGCAGCAGTACCAGATCAACGGGGGGAAGATGGACGGCTTCGTCGCGTGGGGCGGCGTCGGCGGGCTCGTCATGAGCTACTACGACGCGACGCAGCTGCCCCTCGGCCGGCTCGCGCAGGAGTACGTGCTCGCCGACAACTTCTTCCACGCGGCCTTCGGCGGCTCGCTTCTCAACCACCTCTGGCTCGTCTGCGCGTGCACGCCCGCGTGGCCCGAGGCGCCCGCCGACCTCCGCGCCGAGCTCGACGCGCGCGGCCGGCTCGTGAAGGACGGCGACGTGAGCCCGGACGGCTACATCATCAACACCGCGTTCACGGTGAACACGCCGCACCCGGCGCAGATCTCCGATCCCCGCCACCTCGTCCCGAGCCTCACGCTGCCGACGATCGGCGACCGGCTCAGCGCGGCGGGTGTCTCGTGGGCCTGGTATGCGGGGGGCTGGAACGACGCGCTCGCCGGGCGCCCGCACCGGATCTTCCAGTACCACCACCAGCCGTTCGCGTACTTCGCGACATACGCGGACGGCACGGCGGCCAAGGGGCGACACCTCAAGGACGAGGAGGATTTTCTCCGCGACCTCCGCGACGGCCGGCTGCCGGCCGTGGCCTTCGTCAAACCACTCGGCCCGGACAACGAGCACCCGGGCTACGCCGACCTGCTGAGCGGCCAGGAACACGTCGCCGCGCTCGTCCGCGCCGTGATGGCCAGCCGTCACTGGGCGGACGCGGCGATCATCATCACCTACGACGAGAACGGGGGGCGCTGGGACCACGTGCCGCCGCCGAGGGCGGACCGCTGGGGCCCCGGAACCCGCGTGCCGACCGTCGTCGTCTCGCCGCACGCCCGCCGCCGCTTCGTGGACCACACCCGCTACGACACGACCTCGATCCTGAAGCTCATCGGCGCGCGCTTCAACCTTCCGCCGCTCGGCTCGCGCGACGCCGCGGCCGACGGCCTGTTGAACGCGTTCGACCTCGGGCGGTGAGCGAGAGCCCGGGGCCGGGCGCGTGACGGCGCGCGCTAGAGGCCCAGCAGCCAGCCGGCCAGGCCCCCCACGAGCACGACCGCGACCGGCGGGACCCACGACGCGGTGAGTGCCAGCGTCGCAACGAGGGCGAGCGTGGCCGTGGGCGCGTCGTGCACGGCGCTCCAGGCGAGCGTGTAGACGCCCGCCGCCATAAGGCCGATGCCGACGGGCGCGAGCGCGCGCTCGCCGGCGAGCGCCCAGGGGTGGGCGCGCACGCGCTCCCACCGGCGCGCAACCAGCGCCGTGAGCGACGACGTCGGCAGGAACATCGCGAGCCCCGCCAGGCACGCGCCCGGCACGCCGTACGCGCGGTAACCGACGAACACCACGACCAGCATGTTGGGGCCGGGCGTGAGCTGCGACAGCGTGTAGCCGTCCACGAACTCGCGCGCCGTCACCCACTCGTATCGCGCCACGACCTGGCGCTGCATCTCGGGGACGACCCCGAGCCCGCCGCCGACGCAGAGGAGGCTCAGCCAGAGGAAGGTCCAGGCGAGCCGCGCGAGGCCGGCCATCACGCGCGCCGCGGGCGATGCCACCACAGCGCGACCGGCAGCACGAGCGCGATCGCGAGCGGCGTGTTGACGCCGAGCGGGCCGACGAGCAGGAAGGTGGCGACGGCCACGACGAGCGCCACGCGGCCGTGGAGCGACGCCCGGACGATCCGCGCGGTCGTCACCAGGACGAGGCCGACGACGGTCGCCGCCATGCCGTGCATGACGTGCGTCGTCGCGGGCGCGAAGCCGCCGCGAAAGTAGAGCACGGCGAGGAGCAAGAGCATGACGGCGCCGGGCGCGACGATCGCGCCGAGCGCCGCGGCACCGCCGGCCCAGCCGGCGAGCCGGCAGCCGAGCGCCACGGCGAGATTGGCGAAGTTCGGGCCCGGCAGGAGCTGGCTCAGCGTGAGGTCCTGGACGAACTCGTCGTTCCGGACCCAGGGGCGGCGCACCACGACTGCGTCATGGAAGTAGGCGCTCCGTCCGCCGCCGAGACTCGTGAGACCCGTCCACGCGAACACCCGGATGAGATGCGGCAGCCTGACCCGGCTCATTATTACCGGGGGCCGCGAGGCCGGCTCGAGCCGTGGGTGGCCTGCGACAGGCGCGCGTCGCTCATTATTGCCCCAGGCTACACCAGGCCCGCTAGACCGCAGAGAGCGCCGCGCCGCCCGCCGCCGCGAAGAGGACGACGAGCCACGGGGGCCACTTCCAGAAGGCGAGGAGCCCGAAGGCCGCGAGCGCCAGGGCGAGGTCGGCGGGGCGCGCGATCGCGCTCGTCCACACCGGCCGGTAGAGCGCGGCGAGCAGCAGCCCCACGACCGCGGCGTTGATCCCGGCGAGCGCCCTCTGGAACCCGGCGCGCCTGCGCAGCTCGTTCCAGAACGGCAGCGTGCCCACCACGAGCAGGAACGACGGCAGGAAGATCGCGGCGAGCGCCCACGCCGCGCCCGCGACGCCGTTCGGCGGCGCGCCACGCGCGGCGCCGAGGTAGGCGGCGAACGTGAAGAGCGGGCCCGGCACCGCTTGCGCGGCGCCGTAGCCGGCGACGAACTGCGCGCTCGTCACCCAGCCGGGCCCAACCACCTCGGCCTGGAGCAGCGGCAGCACGACGTGGCCGCCGCCGAACACGAGCGAGCCCACGCGGAAGAAGCTGTCGAAGACCGCGAGTGCCGGACCGGGGGCCAGGCGCCGCGCGAGCGGGAGCCCGACGAGCAGGACCCCCCAGACCACCCACGCCGCGACGGCGAGCCGCCGGCTCACCGGAACCTTCAGGGTCACGGGCGGCGGCACGCCCGCGGCGGGAAGCGCGCGCCAGCCGCAGAGCCCCGCGGCCGCGATGATCACCACCTGCGCTCCCGCGGTGGGCCACGCGAGCGCGCCCATGGCGGCGAGCAGCGCGAGCGTCGCGCGCGCGCGGTCGGGCGCGAGCGCGCGCGCCATGCCCCACACGGCTTGCGCGACGACCGCGACCGCGACGAGCTTGAGCCCGTGGAGCCAGCCCGCGTCGCCCACGCCCGCCGCCCGCACACCGTACGCGAAGGCGACCAGCGCGACGGCGGACGGCAGCGTGAATCCGAGCCACGCGGCGACGCCGCCCGCGAGGCCGGCCCGGAGCATGCCGAGCGCGATCCCGACCTGGCTCGACGCCGGTCCCGGCAGGAACTGGCAGAGCGCGACGAGGTCGGCGTAGGTCCGCTCGTCGACCCAGCGCCGGCGCGCCACGTACTCGTCGCGGAAGTAGCCGAGGTGGGCGACCGGTCCGCCGAACGACGTGAGCCCGAGCCGCGTGGCGGCGCCGAGCACCTCGAGAACCGATCTGCTATGGTGGGCGGGATTTTCGGGCGGCCGCACGACCGTATCTTACGATCGGACCGGGAGCCAGAGGAGGAAACCTATGCGCGGCATCTTCGGGATCGATCCGGGCTGGGGCCTCACGGTGGTGCGGCTCGCGCTGGGCGCGATCACCGGCGCCGCCGGCTACGAGAAGTTCGCGGGCGGTCTCGGCGGCGTCGCGACCGCCCTCGAGCGGTATGGGATCCCGCTCGCCTCCGTCGTGGCAGCGCTCATCGCCGTGCAGGAGTTCGTGGGCGGCGTCCTCCTGGTGCTCGGGCTCGGCACGCGTGTCTTCGGCGCCTTGTTCGCGTGCGAGTTCGTCGTCACGGCTTTCTGGGTGAAGTTCCGGCTCATGAGCTGGAACGACGGCCGGATCGACGTGATGCTCTTCACCACCGCGATCCTGCTCCTGCTCGCCGGCCCGGGCCGCGCGGCGATCGACAACCGCTGGGGGGCGTCGCGCTAGCCGCACGAGGCCCGTCTCGCCAGGCGCCCTCAGGGGCCGGGCGCCCGCCGGCGCACGTGCGCGTCGAACGGGCCGGACACGCGCAGGACCTCGTTGGTCTGGAAGGCGCTGCGGCGGATGACGACGACGAAGAGGTCGCCGGCGAGCCCGGCCCGGCGCGTCTCCGGCGTGACCGGTGCCCACGCCAGGCCGCGTGGCGCGTCGCCGTCGGTGAAGCTCGCCAGCTCGAGCCTCGTCCCGTCGACGTCGAGCACGAAGATCCTCGCGGCGCGCCGGTCGGCGACGACGAGCCATCCCATCGGGCTCGCGGCGATCGCGGCGGGCACTGGGCCCCGGAGGACGACGCTCGGCGCGCCCGCGGGACCGACGCGGAGGATCTCACCGGTCCCCTGCTGCCAGGGCGCGTCGGCCGTGCCGTCGCCGGCGACCCAGAGGTACTCGCCCTCGCCCGCGGCGAGGAGCCGCGGGCGGCTCAACTCGACGTAGCGCGGATCGAGCACGCGTCCCGTGCGGTCGAGCTTCGCGACGACACCCCGGGCGCGATCGGCGACGTAGACGTTGCCCGCCGCATCCACCGCCGCGCCTTCGGGCTGGGTCAGGACGGGCGGCACGCCGGGCGGCGGCGTGCCGCCGGCGAACAGCGCCGCGCGCCCCTCGAGCATCCGGTAGAGGACGCCGACCTTGCGGTCGCGGTCGTAGGTCGTGACGAACAGCTCGCGCCCGGCGCGAACCGCGGCCACTTGGGCGTTGAGGAGCGGCGGGCCGTGGAAGTACCGCGGCTCCGTGCGTGGGCTGAGGCGCGCGCCGCCGACGGGAATGCGGTAGATCGGCCAGAGGTCGTCCCCCTCGCCGCCGAAGTAGCGGCGGCCCGTCCGCGCGAGATAGAGGTTGCCGGCCTCGTCGAGCGCGAGCGTAGACACGGACGGGAGGCCGGCCAGACCGCTGCCGGCGCTCGCGTCGAAGCCTTCGCCGGAGACGTACACCTGCGCCGTGAAGCCCGGCGGGAGCTGGATCTCGGCGACCGCCGCCGCCGGCGCGAGAACGAGCGTGACCACGGCGACCGCTCGCCTCATACCGTGACGCCCCAGAGCGTCTTCGTCAACAGGCCGATCGTATACGTGACGACGACGGCCGCGGCGAGGATCACGAGGTTGGTGAGGATCCGCCGCCCGACGTCCATGCCGGAGAGGAACGCGAGCACCGTGGAGACGACGATGATGACGCAGCCGGCCGTGAGAATCGAGGGCAGGACGGTCGTCCCCCCGACGAGCACCGGCAGCACCGGCACCAGGGCGCCCGCGAAGTAGCTCGCGCCGACGACCGCCGCCGACGCGAGCGCCGTCCCCGGGGCCTCCGCACCCGAGGCGCTCGCGCCGAGGAACTGCTGCCGCGCCGCCTCGACCCGCCGGACCTCCTCCTCGGAGCTCGCGGCGATGTACGCCCCGGCGGTCATCGAGAGCGCCCCGGCGACGGCGACGGTCGAGCCCGCGATCAGCACGGTCACCGCGTCGCCGAACGCGCCGAAGAAGCCGCTGACCGCCCCGAGGATCTCGACGAGCCCGTCGTTGAGTCCGAGAAAGATGTCACGGACGCGCTGGGGGTTGATCCGCCGCGCCGCCTGCCCCGTCACCACCGCGTCCTCGTGCTTGAACTCGTCCTCGAGCACCTCGCGGACCGCGCCGCCGAGCGGCCCGTCGGCGTAGCGGCGCCAGACGGTGAGGTACTTGCGCACGCCGTGGACCTCGATGGCTTCGAGGACGAGATGGATGGCCGGCGCGCCGAAGAGCCGGCAGGCGCAGACGATGAGCGCGAGCTTCAGCCGGCGCCCGGCGTCGAGCCTCGCGAGCTCGAGGCCGAAGAAGCCCTGCCAGAACTTGACGTGACGCGTCTCGACCGGGATGAGCTCGTCGAGCGTCCTGA
>QHSZ01000202.1 GCA_003220595.1 Candidatus Rokuibacteriota bacterium
GGGCTCGAGGCCTGCCGTCGACATGGTGACGACGCCCACCAGACCGGTGCGTTCGACGAGGTCGTGGATGCGGCACATTTCCCCGCGCTCGACTCGCGGATCGTTCAGCATCACGAGGAGGACGTCGATCCCGTCGAACACGATCCGCTTGGCGCCGATCTCCTTGGCCCGGAACTCGACGGCGGCGAGCAGGCCGCTCAGGTCGAACGTGCCGGCCTGCACGGCCCCCGGAGACAGCCGGCCGTCGACGAACGCCAGCCGCGGGCTCCTCCGGCTCCGCTTCTGGACGAGACTGGGGATTGCCCAGCCGAAGGACGCGGCGTTGGCCACGATCTGCTGGAGGCCTTCCTCGAAAGCGACGAAAATGCCGGGCTCGTCGAACCGCCGGGCGCCGTTCACCAACGTCTGGAGAGCCAACACCGTCTTGCCGGACCCCGCCGGGCCGGTCAGCAATGTCGTGCGGCCACGCGGCAACCCCCCGCCGGTGATTTCGTCGACCCCGTCGATTCCGGTCCGCGCCTTGGCCAGGCGGGGCTCGCGCTCTTTCTGGTTTCTCCGTGCCATGCCGATTAGCGTCCTTGGTGATGCAAGAGCCGGTGCCAACGACGAGCGCGACCGCCGCTCGCCGCTGGCCCGCGCTGGCAGCTACTCAGCGCACCTCTCGACATCCCAGAGATGGAAACACACAACGTGAAACGGCAGGCCCGGCCGGGCTCCCCTGTCATCCGCCAGCGTCACCTGCGTGACCGACTGATCCTTCGTGATACGCACGTCGCAGGCGTCACAAGTTTCCCCGTCGCTCGGACCACTCCAGACCCTTGTGATGCTGCTATGCGGCAGGCGACCGTCCTGAAGCTTTTGCTTGATGAGGAGCCGAAGGGCTGACGCGTCCATACGTGGCCTCCTGGGTAAGCAGGGCCAACGGAAGAACGCCAGATTCACCGGGGTCCCGACGCCCGAACGTCAACCCTTGAGGCCGAGGTGCAGGCATGCAGAGGATAGCACAGTCACCTCGGTTCACTGCACATTGCGGCCGAAGGGGGTTACGAAACACGTCCGAAAAACTATCCACCTGAGCTACGGGGGCGTCAGGATTATCCGGAACGCGGCCTCGATTTTACCATTCCGCCCGCGTTCCGGGCGTGCAGGCGCTTTACACATCTCCCGTGAGTTTGCACAGTCCTGCGCGAAGCGGTGCATGGCGTCCAATGAAACTCTCCCATTTTGCTGATGGTCTCCCCTGGTTCGAGCCTTGCACAGCGTAGATGACGGTTCTCTCTTGTCGGCTCCAGTCGACGGAACGGAGGTGGCCCAATGTTCCAGGCGAAGCTTCAGAGCGATAGCGGCCGCCCGGCAGACGCCCCGGCGCTGGCGCCCGACGACACCCGCTGTGGGGTCTGCCACCACGAGCCACACGGCGACGGGGCGTGCCCGACGCCGTACTGCCTGTGCGACGAGGACGCGCCGTGACGGGTCTGCAGCCCGCCGCCGGCCTGGCCGGCCTCGGCAGCATGGGCACGCCGGGGGGAGGAAGCGCCGCCGCAGCGGCGTACCAGCGGACGCCTCCCGGGCCGCGCCATCTCTTCATCGTCTCGCGCCACAACCCGCACCTGGCGAGCTATCTGCGACTCCACTTCCTGCCCGAGACCGAGGTGGCCGTGCTCGTGGATCGGCGTCAGGGAGAACGTCGGCGGGTCGTGGCGGCCGCGACGCCGGATCGACGCCGGGGCAACCGTCGGTTACGACCGGAAGCCGACCGAGAGGTCCATCTGACGTCGTACGCGCTGGTGACGCTGCTGCCCTAGCGGCGGCCTAGAAGAGGTCCGACGCGTCCACACCCCGCGCGGCCAGCAGCGCGCGGAGCTTCCGCAGCCCACCGACTTCGATCTGGCGGACGCGCTCGCGCGTCAACCCCATGCGCCGGCCGATCGCCTCCAGCGTCTCCGGCTCGTCGCCCTCGAGCCCGAAGCGGCGCCGCAGCACCGCACGCTCGTTGGCGGCGAGGTCGTCGAGCACTGAGACCAGGTCGGTCCGGGCCCGGAGGAGCGCGCCGACCGTCTCGCTCGGCCCGGGCGACGGATCGGCGACGAGGTCGCCGAGGCGGCCCTGTCCCTCGCCTGCCGGCGCGTCGAGCGGTAGCGGCTGCTGCTGCCGGATCTCCTCCAGCTCCTGCACCTGCTCGAGGCTCATCCCGAGCGCCTGCGCGAGCTCGGCCGTCGTCGGCGCGCGCCCGAGCGCCTGCACCAGCCGCTTTTCCGCGCGCGCGTAGCGGGCGAGCAAGAGCTCGACGTGCACGGGCAGGCGGATCGTCCGCGCCTGGTTCGCGAGCGCGCGCACGATCGCCTGGCGGATCCACCAGACCGCGTAGGTGGAGAAGCGCGTGCCACGCTCGGGCTCGTACTTCTCGACGGCGCGGAGCAGGCCGAGATTGCCCTCCTCGATCAGGTCGGGAAGCGGCAGTCCGCGGTTCGCGTAGCGGCGGGCGACCTGGACGACGAGGCGCAGGTTGGCCTCGACGAGCCGCGCCTTCGCCTGCTCGTCGCCCGCACGGATCCGGCGTCCCAACGCCTGCTCCTCCTCGCGCGTGAGGAGCGGGATCCGCGCGATCTCCCGGAGGTAGACGCGCAGGTTCGCGCGACTCGTCTCGCGCGTCTCCTCGCGGATGTGCGCGTCCCTCTCGTCCGCCAGCGTGTCGAGCGGCGCGTCCGGAATGACCTCCTCGGTGTCGTCACTCATCGGCCGGGCTCTCGTCCGTCTCCTCGACGTGCGCGATGCGGGGCGGGAGCGGCAGCAGGTAGAGCGGGTTGTAGGCGCGGCCATTGCGCCGGATCTCGAAATGCACGTGGTCCGCGGTCGCGCGGCCGGTCTTGCCGACCGTCGCGATCGTCTCACCGGCCGCGACCCGGTCGCCCGCCCTCACGAGGTTCTGCTCGTTGTGGGCGTAGACCGTGACGATGTCGTAGTCGTGCGCGAGCTTGATGACGCGCCCGTAGCGCGGCTCCACCCGGCTCACGAGGACGACGCCAGCCGCCGCCGCCCACACCGGCGTCCCGCGCTCGGCCTTGATGTCGATCCCGCGATGCCAGCCGCTCCGCCGCCGGCCGAACGTGGACGTCACCGGACCCTCGGCCGGCCAGGCGAACGCCAGGCGCACCTCGTCGAAGTCCGGGACGGCGAGGACGAAGCTGGCCGGGGGACGCGGCCCGGCCGGCGGCGCCGGACGCGCCATCGCTGGCGTGGCCAGGCCCTTCGCCGGGGCGCGCGTCTTGCTCACGGGTGGCCGCGTCGGCGGCGCGGGGATCACCAGGCGCTGGCCTGGCGTCAGGGGGGCGTCGGGACCTCGCAGCTGGTTCGCGGACACGAACGCGCCGACCGTGGCGCCGTAGCGCTTGGCGAGGCCGACGAGCGTGTCGCCGCGCGCGACCTCGTGCACCCGGGGCGGCGGCGCCACGTCGCTGCCGGCGAGCGCCGGCGCCGCGAGCACCGCGAGCCCGAGAGCGGCGGCGCGACACGCGCGGCTCACGGCTCGAACTCCGTGTAGCGGATGCCGAAGTCGGCGAACTGGTCGGTCGGCGGCATCCACTGGACTGTGACGTGCGCGACCTGCGAGAGGGGCGGCCCCTTTTCGAGCTCGCGGACGAACTCCTCGATGAGCGCCCGCGGCCCCTCGGCGCGCGCGCGCACGCGGCCGTCCTTCAGGTTGCTCACGTAGCCGGCGAGGCCGAGGCGCTGTGCACGACGCTGCGCAAAGTCGCGATAGCCGACGCCTTGTACGCGCCCTTCGACGATGATGTCCGCCGCGGATCTCCCAGTCACGAGGTCGGCCCGGGTTCTCGGCGACCGTCCGCCGGCCGGCGTCACCGGCCGGCGGACGCTCAGACACGTGGTCGGGGCGAGAGGATTTGAACCTCCGACTTCACGGTCCCGAACCGTGCGCGCTACCAGGCTGCGCTACGCCCCGAGTGACGGTCCTATTGTACACAAGCTCGTCACGCCTCCCAGGCGTACTTTCCCACCAGCTTCACGAACTTGCACTCGCCGGCCTCGCGCATCCGCATCTCGCCCCCGGCCTTCTCCACGACGGTGAGACGCTGGTTCTCGGCGTCGCCGATCGGGAGCACCATGCGCCCGCTCTCGGCGAGCTGCTGGAAGAGGGGCGGCGGCACGCCGGGGCCGCCGGCGGTGACGAGGATGCGGTCGAAGGGCGCCTCGTCGGGCCAGCCGAGCGTGCCGCTGCCGACGCGCACCCAGACGTTCACGCAGCCGAGCTGCTCGAGCAGCCCCCGCGCGCGCTCGGCGAGACGCGGGAGCCGCTCGATCGAGCAGACGCGCCGCGCCAGCTCGGCGAGCACCGCCGTCTGATAGCCAGAGCCCGTGCCGATCTCGAGGACCTTTTCGCGCCCCTGGAGCTCGAGGAGCTGGGTCATGAGCGCGACGATGTAGGGCTGGGAGATCGTCTGCTCCTCGCCGATGGGCAACGGGTGGTCGCCGTAGGCGCGCCCGCGCAGCGCCTCCTCGACGAACAGGTGGCGCGGGACCTTGCGCATCGCCGCGAGCACGCGCTCGTCCGTGATCGCGCGGCGCACGAGCTGCTCCGCCACCATCTGGGCGCGGGGCAGCTCGAACGGGTCGTACGCCCGCTCCACTACCCCCTCCGCGCGCGCGTCCGAGCGGCGGGCCGATACTGGGCGTTGAGCGAAGAGGCGAGGTCGGCGAGCTGGTCGAGCGCCCGGTGGTTGGTGAGATCGAGGTGGAGCGGGGTGACCGAGACGTCGCCGGCGTGGATCGCGCCCATGTCCGTGCCGGCGAGCTCGCCCCACTCGGGCTCGCCCCCGCCGATCCAGTAGTGGGCGCGCCCCCGCGGGTCCGTCTGCTCGACGACCTTCCCCGTATAGACGCGGTGCCCGAGCCGCGTCAGCGTGATCCCGCGCGGCACGCCAGTCGGCACGTTCACGTTGAGGAGCGTCTTCGGCGGGAGCGCGGTGACGAGCGCCCGCATCGCGAGGAGGCGCGCGATCGCCGCCGCGCCGTCGAAATCGCCGCCGTCGACCAGCGAGATCGCGAGCGAGGGCACACCGAGGAGCGTTCCCTCCATCGCCGCCGACACGGTGCCCGAGTAGGTGACGTCGTCGCCAAGGTTCGAGCCGTGGTTGACGCCGGCGACGACGAGTGCCGGGCGCTCGGGCAGGAAGCCGAGGACGCCGAGGTTCACGCAGTCGGAGGGGGTGCCGTTCACCGCGAAGCGCCGCTCGGCCAGGCGCTCCACGCGGAGCGGTCGGTGGAGCGTCAGCGCATGCCCGCAGGCGCTGTGCTCGCGCTCGGGCGCGAGCACGTACACGTCGCCGAGCTCGTCGAGCGCGCGTGCGAGCGCGGCGAGCCCGGAGGCGTGCACCCCGTCGTCGTTGGTGACGAGCAGAACCGCCATCGGAGAGAAAAATGGTCGGGGCGACTGGATTTGAACCAGCGACCCCTAGACCCCCAGTCTAGTGCGCTACCGGGCTGCGCCACGCCCCGACCTCAGGCGTGGATTGTCGCAGAATCACCTGCCCGCTTCAAGGAAACTCCCGGCGCCGTCAGGAGCTGAGGCGCGTGCGCAGCGCGGTGAGGCGCTCGCGGATGCGCCGGAGCGCGTGGGCGTAGGTGACTTCCTTCATGCCGAGGTCGAGCTGGTCGTTCGCGCGGCGCGACTCGGCGAGGAGACGCTTCTTCGCGCCTTCGAGGGTGAGCCGCTCCTCGTACAGGAGCGTCTTGATGCGCTTGACGAGATCCAGGTCGCGCGGGCGGTAGAGGCGCTGGCCGGCCTCGTTCTTCTTGGGGCGCAGCAGCTTGAACTCGGACTCCCAGTAGCGGAGCACGTAGGCCGGGACGCTCGTGACCGCCTCGACCTCGCCGATGCGGTAGTAGAGCTTCTCGGCGACGTCCGTCGCCGTCAGGCCGTCTGCGTGTTGATCCGTTGCTTGAGCCCCTTGCTCGGCTTGAACGTGAGCACCTTCCGCGCCGTGATCTCGATGGACTCGCCGGTCTGGGGATTCCGGCCGCGCCGCGAAGCCTTCTTCCGGATCCGGAAGTGGCCGAAGCCGACGATCTTGACGTCCTCGCCCTGCTCGAAGCAGCGGAAGATGATGTCGAAGACCGACTCGACCACCGAGGCCGATTGGCGCTTCGAGAGCCCGTGCGCCGCCACGGCATTCACGAGATCGTTCTTGGTCACGGTGAAGCGTCACCTCCTCGCGGCATCACGCGCCACCCCGCGCGATGAACGAATCCCGGTAGCCCTTCCCGCGGAGCGCCTGGAGCGCCTCCGTGGCCGCGGCCCGGTCGGCGAACGGCCCGACCATCACCCGATGGAGCCCGTCGCCAGGGACGGCGGGCGGGCTGGCGGGGGGCCGGGCGGCCTCGCGCGCGGGCGCCGCGGCGCCGCCTGCGGGCGCGGCGCGGCGTACCTGTACCTTGAGCCCCTCGGTGGCGAGGTCCTTCGAGAGCGCCACGGCCTCCCGCAGGGGCAGGCTCGGCGTCACGACGAGGCCGGTCGGCGTCGTCACGGTGCTGAGCCCCTTGGCGGAGAGCTTGGCGCTGAGGTCTGCGACCCCCTCGCCGCTGATGAACACGTCGTACTTGTCGCCGCCCGCGGGCGCGGGTGCGGGCTCCGCCGGCCCAGCGCTCCTCTCGCCGCGAGCGCCCGCCGGAGACTCGGCGACGCGGAACTTGTCGTCGCGCAGCTTGGAGGCGAGCTTCCTGGCGTGCTCGCCGTCCTTGAACGCGCCGACCTGGACGAAAAAGCTTCCGCCTCCGACGGCGGGCGCCTTCGCGATGGCCGTCGCGGTGCGCGGCGCGGCCGCCTTCGGAGGACTCTTCGCCG
>QHSZ01000069.1 GCA_003220595.1 Candidatus Rokuibacteriota bacterium
GAACCCGACCGAGACCCAGGCGCTGATGCAGCTGATCGTCGGCCTGCGCGAGGAGCGCGGGCTCACGATCCTGGTGGTCGAGCACGACATGGAGCTCGTCATGGGGATCTCGGACCGGATCGCGGTGCTCGACGACGGGCGCAAGATCGCGGAGGGCAAGCCGCGTGAGATCGCGACGGACCCCGCGGTCGTCGAGGCCTACCTGGGGAGCGCAGAGGACTAGTGCACTAGTGGCGGCGACGCTCGAGGTCGCGGACCTCACGGTCTTCTACGGCAAGCGCCGCGCCGTCGAGGGCGTGTCGCTTGCGGTCGGGCCGGGAGAGGTCGTGACGCTGCTCGGCGCCAACGGGAGCGGCAAGTCGACGACCCTCCGGGCGATCTCGGGCCTCGTCCGCCCCGCGCGCGGCCGCATTCTCCTGGACGGGCGCGACGTCACGCAGGCGCCTGCCGACGCCATCGTCGCCGCCGGCGTGAGCCACGTGCCGGAGGGGCGCGAGGTCTTCCCCGAGTTCACGGTGCTCGAGAACCTGCTCGTCGGCGGCCACCGCGTGGCGCGCGGGGCCCTGCCGGCGCGGCTGGAGGGCGCCTTCGAGCTCTTCCCGATCCTCCGCGCGCGCCGGCGTCAGCTCGCCGGGACGCTCTCGGGCGGCGAGCAGCAGATGCTCGCGATCGCCCGCGCGCTGATGACCCGACCGCGCCTGCTGCTGCTCGACGAGCCCTCGCTCGGCCTCGCGCCGATGCTCGCGCGTGAGATCTTCCGCACGCTCGCGCGGATCAACGCGACCGGCGTGGCCGTGCTCCTCGTGGAGCAGAACGCGCGGCGGGCGCTCCGCCTCGCCGCGCGCGGCTACGTGCTCGAGACGGGCCGCGTCGCGGCGGCGGGAACGAGCCGCGAGCTCGCCGCCGACGCGCGCGTCCGCTCCGCCTACTTGGGCCTCGGGCAGACCGCCGCGCCGCCTTGTGCAGGCTCGGCGGGTTCTCTAGGATGATGCCCATGCTGGCGATGTGGGAGCCCGAGTTCGAGGCGCTCGAGCGTGAGCCGCTCGAGCGGCTCGTCCTCGAGCGCATGCGGACGACGCTCGAGCGCGCGCTCGGCAACCCCGCGTACGCCCGTCGCCTCGGCGGCGCGCGCCCGGAGGACGTGAAGGGGCCGGAGGACTGGCGACGGCTCCCACTCCTCACCAAGGCGGAGCTGCGCGACGCCTATCCCTTCGGCCTCGCCTGCGGGGGCGACCGCGGTTACCGCCGCATCCACATGTCGAGCGGGACGACGGGCAATCCGATCCTCAACCCCTACACGGCGGCCGACGTCGAGCAGTGGGGCACGGTCATGGCGCGCTGCTACGTGGCCGCGGGCGTCGCCGCGCGGGACGTCGTCCAGATCACGCCGTCCTTCGGCCTGTTCACGGGCGGCTTCGGCTTCCACTACGGGGCCGAGCGGCTCGGCGCGATGGTCGTCCCGACGGGCGCCGGGCGCACGTCGCTCCAGCTGCGGCTCATGCGCGACCTCAGGGCGACCGTCGTGGCGGCGATCGCGACCTACCCGCTGCGCCTCATCGAGGTGGCGCGCGCGGAGGGGTTCGACCTCACCACGCTCTCGATCCGCGTCGGGATCTTCGGCTCGGAGATGTGGTCCGACGAGCTCCGGGCGCGCATCGAGCGCGAGCTCCGCATCCGTGCCTTCGACATCATCGGCATGACCGAGACGGGGGGGCCGGGGATGGGGATCGACTGCGCCGCGCGCGCCGGCATCCACGTCTGGGAGGACCACTTCCATGTGGAGATCGTCGAGCCGCTGACGGGCTCGCCCGTGCCCGACGGGACGGAGGGCGAGCTCGTCGTCTCGACGCTCACGCGCGAGGGGCTCCCGCTCGTGCGCTACCGCACCCACGACCTCACGCGCGTGCTCGCGCGCTCGCGGTGCGACTGCGGGCGGACGGCGCTCCGCCTGGACCGCCTGCGCGGGCGCACCGACGACATGGTGATCTTCAAGGGCGTGAACTTCTACCCGCGCCAGATCGAGACCGTCCTGCTGCGCCAGCCCGGGGCGAGCCACGAGTATCAGGTCGTCCTCGACGGCGAGGGCGGCGGCGAGCGTCTGAGCGTGCTCCTCGAGGTTGAGCCCGGCTGCGACCCCGGGATCGCCGCGCGCATCGGGCGCGAGCTCCACGATCTCCTCGCGCTCTCGCCGGAGGTGCGCCTGCTGAAGCTCGGCGAGCTCGAGCGGCCCCAGGGCAAGGCCGTGCGCGTGGTGGATCGCCGCACCGTCCGGTGACGCGGCCCCTCGACGGCCTCACCGTCCTGGCGCTCGAGCAGGCGACGGTCCTGCCGTTCCTCACGTACCGGCTCGCGTGCGACGGCGCCCGCGTGATCCGCGTCGAGAGCCCCGAGCGCCCGGACCCGAACCGCTTCGTCGGCGACGACGTCCTCGGCGACCCCGGCATGCGGAGCTATTTCCTGCCCAACAACTGCGGCAAGGAGGCGATCACGCTGAACCTCGCGGAGGCCGAGGGACGCGCGATCCTCCGGGCGTTGATCGCGGCGCTCCGCGTGGACGTCTTCGCCACGAACCAGCGGGCGCGGAGCTATGCGCGCCTCGGCGTCGACGACGCCACCCTCCGCGCGGCGCGGCCGGACCTGATCTGGCTCGGCATCACGGGGTTCGGGCCCGACCACGACGAGGCCGCCTACGACCCGATCCTCCAGGCGCGCGCCGGCTTCATGGAGCTCACCGGCGAGCCCGACGGCCCGCCGACGGCATTCGGCCTGCCGATGGTCGACCTCGGCGCCGCCGAGCACGGCTACGGCGAGATCATGAAGGCGCTCTACCGCCGGGCCGTCACGGGCGAGGGGGCGCGGATCGACCTCTCGATGCTGCGCAGCGCCGTGTCGTGGATGGCGAGCCCCCTCCTCCTGGCGGCGAGCCTCGGCGAGCGGATCACGCGCAAGGGGAACAGCCACCAGTTCTTCGCGCCGGTCTCGGTCTTTGCGACGCGCGACGGCTACGTGTACGTCGCCGTCGGCGGCGACCTCCAGTGGGCAGCGCTCGAGAAGCTCCCGGGGTTCGAGACGCTCGCCAGCCCGGCATACGCGACGAACGCCGGCCGGATCGCCGACGCGCCGCACCTCGAGCGTGAGCTCGGCGAGCGCTTCGCGGGCCTCGCCACCGAGGAGGCGCTCGCGCTGCTCCAGGGCGCGGGGGTGCCCGTCGCGCGCGTCAACACGCTCGCCGACGTCGTCGCCGACCCGCTGGTGGCGCCGCGGCTCCAGCGCGTCACCGACCCGCGCACGGGCCTCGCGGTCGTGCTGCCGGCGCCGCCCGCCAGCGACCCGCCGCCGCTCGCGTTCCCGCCGCGGCTCGGCGAGCACAACGAGCGGATCTACGGCGAGGCGCTCGGCTACCCGCCCGAACGGCTCGCGGACCTCCGCCAGCGTCGGGTAATCTAAGGGGGCCCATGCGGGACCTCTTCTACCTGACCGACGACCAGCGGGCCATCCGCGACCTCGCCCGAAAGCTCGCGCGTGAGCGGATCGCCCCGCACGCCGCGCGCTACGACGAGGCCGAGGCGTACCCCGAGGACTCGATGCGCGCCATCCTCGAGTCCGGGCTCTTCGGCATCTGGGTGCCCGAGGAGTACGGGGGCAACGACCTCGGCTGCCTCGCGCTCTCGCTCGTCGCCGAGGAGATCGCCTGGGCGTGCGCGGCGACGGCCACGCAGTACCTCGACCAGCCGCTCGGCGGGCTGCCGATTCTCCTGTCGGGCACGGCGGAGCAGAAGAAGAAGTACCTGCCGCGGCTCGCGACGGGCGAGCTGCTGGCGGCCTACTCGCTGTCCGAGCCAGGCGCCGGCTCGGACGCTGCCGGCCTCAAGACCACCGCGGCGCGGAGGGGCGACCGCTACGTCCTGAACGGCTCCAAGCAGTGGTGCACGAACGGCGACCACGCCGACGTCATCACCGTCTTCGCGACCGTCGACCCGAAGAAGCGCGCCAAGGGCGTCACCGCCTTCCTCGTCGAGAAGGGGATGCCGGGCTTCGCGGTCGGCAAGAAAGAGAAGAAGATGGGCATTCGCGCCTCGCCCACCGTGGCGCTCCACTTCACCGACTGCGAGGTGCCCGTCGAGCAGCGGCTCGGCGCGGAGGGCGAGGGGTTCACGCTCGCGATGAGGACGCTCGACATGACGCGGCCGGCCACCGGCGCGATGGCGGTCGGCATCGGCCAAGCGGCGCTCGACGCGGCGGTGGGCTACGCGAAGGAGCGGCAGCAGTTCGGTCAGGCGATCGCGAGCTTCCAGGGGATCCAGTTCATGCTCGCCGACATGGCGATGCTCGTGCACAGCGCCCGGCTCATGGTCCACCACGCGGCGCGCCAGGTGGACGCGGGGATCACGGGCAACACCTACGAGGCGTCCATGGCCAAGTGCTGGGCGGCCGACGCGGCCATGAAGGTCGCGACCGACGCGATCCAGGTCTTCGGCGGCTACGGCTACACGCGCGAGTTCCCCGTCGAGCGCTTCTTCCGCGACGCGAAGATCATGCAGATCTACGAGGGCACCAGCCAGATCCAGCGCATCGTCATCGCGCGCGAGCTGCTGGGCTCGTAGCGCTGCTCGTTGAACATGGGGGCCCCGACAGGCTCTTAGCCGACCGCCAGCCTTTCGTACAGCGCGCTGAGGATCTCCGCGATCGCCGCGGACGCCCACAGGTCGAAGAAGGGCGAGGCCTGCATGGTCACGAACTCCCGCATCTGGCGCTCCTGCGTCTGCGCCGGCGTCTCGCCGGGTCGCGCCGCCTGCTGGTGTGAGCGGATGCGGTCCTTGTGATAGATGGCGGGGTACTCGACGTAGCGGTGGAGCTCCTGGAAGTCCTTCGTGTAGAACACCGCGACCGGGAGCGACGCCCACTCCCCGCCGTTCTTCTTGTTCATGAACTCGAGCATGAGGTCGTGGTTGGCGTCGGGGGCGACGGCGGGGTCGGGGCGCCGCGTGCCGAGGATCTTCTTGCCGTCGCGGTTGAAGATCCGCAGCTCCATCCCGCCCGCCTCGGCGAGCCGCGCCAGGACGGGCACGTCGCGACGGCAGTCCGAGGACCAGTCCTCGGAGAGCACGAGAATCTTCGCGGGCCCGTTGGGCTGCGCGACGAGCCACTTGATGGCGGCCGTGTGCTCCTCCGTCAGACGCGCCCGGGCGTAGCGTTCGCGGAGGATGGCGCTGTTGTCCTTGCGCGGCGCGCCGAGCGACCCGCCGTCGGGGACATAGCTGCCAAAGGCCTCGCGGGCGAGGTTCTCGGGGCTGCCAGCGTACTTCAGGTACTGGTCGAAGGTCATGCCCTTCGCGAATCGCTGGGGAGTGACGACGCTCGTGGCCACGCTCTCCTCCTCGGGGTCCTTCGGACCCGTGCCCATAGATTCGCTCCGCTCGCCCGGCTGCGCAATCTCGACGTATAATCGCGCCCCAAGAGGGGGCTGCTCAATGGCGAAGACCCGACTGAGCCGTCGCGCGTTCCTCCGATCCACCGCGGCCGGCGCGGCCGTGCTCGGCTTCCCGCTGCCGCTCCGCGCGCAGCCGAAGACGTTCAAGATCGGCGCGATCCATCCTGTGACCGGCCCGCTCGCCGAGCCCGGGCAGGCCTGCCGCCTCGGGGCGCAGATGGCGGCGGACGCGATCAACGCCGCCGGCGGCATCAAGTCCAAGGGTGGCCTCAAGCTCGAGCTGCTGCTCGGCGACACGCAGACCAAGCCCGAGAACGGGCGCGTCGAGGCCGAGCGCGCCGTCGGCCAGGGCGCCCAGATGCTGCTCGGATCCTTCGACTCCGGCTCGACCAACTCGATGGTGTCGGTCGCGCAGCAGAAGCGCGTGCCCCTTCTCGTGGACATCGCCGCCGCCGACCCGATCACGGCGAACGTCGCGAAGTCGGTGAAGGAGGGCCAGCAGAAGGTCCAGTACGTTTACCGGAACTTCCCGACGGGCTCGAGCTTCGGACGGAACGCCGTCCAGTACTTCACCGAGATCTTCAAGGAGGCGAGCGTCTCGCCGAAGCGCGTCGTGCTCATGCACGCCAACGACCTCTTCGGCACGAACCAGATGCGGGGCTTCAAGGCGGCGTGGGAGGCGGCGAAGCCGTCGTGGGAGATCGTCGAGATCATCCCGTGGCCGGAGCCGCCGTCGGACCTCTCGACGGAAGTCTCGCGCGCGAAGGCGCTCAAGCCCGACGTCCTCGCGCCGATCACGCGGCCGGCCTCCGCGCAGCTCCTGCTCCCCGAGATCCGCAAGCAGCGCGTCGAGCTCATGGGCATCGTCGGCCCGGGAAGCCCCGGGCTCTACGAGGCGGGCCAGTTCGCGGTGCTCAAGGAGGATCTCGAGTACGTCATGACGAGCGTGCCGTGGCCGAGCTTCAAGAACCCGCGCACGCTCGCGGTCGCCGAGGAGTACGCCAAGCGCACGGAGCGGGAGACCGGCCGGCGGAGGACCTTCGACACGAACTCGGGCTACTCGTACGACGCCATGTTCCTCATCGCCGACATCCTCGAGCGCGCCGCGACGCTCGGCGACCCGGACGCCATCGTCGAGGCGATGCGGAAGACGCGCTTCGCGGGCGGGCTCATGCAGTACGGCGGACCGATCCTCTTCAATGAGATCGGCGACAACCCGAACGCCATCGCCACGATGATCCAGATCCTGGGCCAGAAGCCCGTCGCCGTCTGGCCCAAGGCCGCGGCGCTGCAGAAGTTCGTCTTCCCTCGGCCCAAGGCGTAGGATTACCGAGCGCGTTGCTCCTCCTGCAGGGCGCGCTCAGCGGGGTGCTGTTCGGGGGCGTCTATAGCCTCATGGCGGTGGGCCTCACGCTGATCTTCGGCGTGATGCGCGTCGTGAACTTCGCCCACGGCGACATGATGGTCTGGGGGATGTACCTCGCGTTCCTGCTCGCGACGGGCGCGGGCGTGGACCCCTACCTCGCGTTCGTCGTCTGCGCGGCGGCGCTCTTCGTCCTCGGCTTCGCCGTCCAGCGCGCGCTCGTCGACCGCATCCTCGCGGCCCCGCACGAGATGCAGATCCTCCTGATGCTCGGCGTCGCCCTCGTGCTCGAGAACCTGGCGCTGGTCGCCTTCGGGCCGGAGCCGACGCGCGTCCGCTCCCCGCTCTCGGAGGCGACGATCTGGCTCGGGCCCGTGTTCGTGGACGTGGCGCGGCTCGTGGCCTTCGGCGTCGCGAGCGCCCTGACCCTCGCGCTCTACCTCTTCCTGTTCCGCACCGACCTCGGCCGCACGATGCGGGCGGCGGCGGACAACACGTACGGCGCGCTCGTGATCGGCACCGATGTGCGCCGGGTCTACGCGGTCGCCTTCGGCGTGGGCGCCGCGTGTGTGGGCGCGGCCGGCGCGCTCGTCGCACCGATCCTGCCGTTCCAGCCGCCGACCGGGCTCTCGCTCTCGGTCACGTCCTTCAACATCGTGATCATCGGGGGTATGGGGAGCCTGCTCGGCGCGTTCGTCGGCGGCCTCCTCGTGTCCGTCGCCGAGTCGCTCGGCGCCGTGTTCCTCAAGCCCTCGCTCAAGGAGCTGTTCAGCTTTTCGCTCCTGATCCTGATCCTCCTGGTCCGCCCCGCGGGGCTCTTCGGGCGCCGCGCCTCGTGAGGTGGCTCGGCGCGCTCGCCGTGCTGGTGCTGCTGGCGCTGCCGGCGGTGCTCGGCTCCTACGCGACGACGATCCTCATCCTGGTCTTCTTCTACGGCTTTCTCGGCCAGGCCTGGAACATCGTCGGCGGCTACGCGGGCCAGCTCTCGGTGGGCCACGCGGCCTTCGTCGGGATCGGCGGCTACACCGCGGCGATGCTCTCGCTCGAGTGGGGCATCACGCCGTGGATCGGGATGTTCGTGGGGGGCGCGCTCGCGGCAGTCCTCGGCGCGGTCATCGGCTATCTCGGGTTCCGCTTCGGCCTGCGCGGGTTCTACTTCGTTCTGCTGACGGTGGCGTTCGCCGAAATCTGCCGCATCGCCGTGTCGAACGTCGACGCCGTCGGCGGCGCCCTCGGCCTCTACATCACGTTCACCGGCGACCCGCGCCAGTTCCAGTTCCAGGACGGCCGCGTCTACTACTACATCGCGCTCGCGCTGATGCTGGCGGCGACGGGCGTGGTCGCGCTCCTCGAGCGCCGGCGCTTCGGGATCTACCTCGCGGCGATCCGCGAGGACGAGAGCGCCGCCGAGGCGCTCGGCGTCGACACGTTCAAGTACAAGATGCTCGCCATGGTCGTGTCGTCCTTCCTGACGGGGCTCGGCGGCACCTTCTACGCGTTCTACCTGTTCTCGCTCCAGCCGAACGCGATGTTCGGCATCCCGCTCTCGGTCGAGATCATCCTGCGGCCCATCGTCGGCGGGGCGGGCACGCTGCTCGGTCCGATCCTGGGCTCGTTCATGCTCACGCCGCTCGGGGAGCTGTCGCGCCTCTACTTCGGCCAGGGTGGCCACCACGGGCTCCACCTCGTCGCGTACGGGGTGCTCCTGATCGCGGTCGTGCTCTTCCTGCCCCAGGGCGCCTACCCGTACCTGCGACGGTTTTTCGTCGGGTCGCGCCCGTGACGGCGGCGCTGCTGGACGTCACGGGGCTGTCGAAGCGGTTCGGCGGTCTCCAGGCGATCTCCGACCTCGCGCTCCGCGTGGGTGAGGGCGAGATCGTCGCGCTCATCGGCCCGAACGGCGCGGGCAAGACGACCGCGTTCGGCCTGATCTCCGGGTTCCTCACACCGGACGCGGGCGCGATCCATTTCCGCGGCCGGTCGATCACGGGTCTGCCGCCCCACCGGGTGTGCGCGCTCGGGCTGGCGCGGACGTTCCAGATCATGCGGCCGTTCCCGCGGCTCTCGGTGCTGCGCAACGTGATGATCGGCGCGCTCGGGCGCCACGCCGATCCCCGCGCGGCCGCGGCGCGGGCGGGCGCCGTGCTCGAGGAGCTCGGGCTCGCGGCCAAGGCCGCCGAGCCCGCCGGGAGCCTCACCCTGTCCGAGCGCAAGCGGCTCGAGCTGGCGAAGGCGCTCGCGACCGAGCCCGTGCTGCTCCTCCTCGACGAGGTGATGTCCGGGCTCACCGACCGCGAGACGGAGCGGCTCGTCGGCGAGGTCCGGGCGATCAACGCGCGCGGGGTGGCGATTCTCCTGATCGAGCACGTGATGCGGGCCGTGATGTCCCTGGCCCAGCGCGTCGTCGTCCTCGACTACGGGGAGCGAATCGCCGAGGGCCGGCCGGAGGAGGTCGCGAACGACCCGCGCGTGATCGAGGCGTATCTCGGGGACGAGCGCCTCTGATGTCGGCGCTGCTCCGGCTCGAGGGGATCGAGGCGGGCTACGGCGACATGACCGCCGTGCGCGGCGTCTCGCTCGAGGTCCGCGCGGGCGAGATCGTGGCGCTCATCGGCTCGAACGGGGCCGGCAAGACGACCACGCTCCGCGCGATCTCGGGCCTCATCCCGCTCCGGGGCGGCCGCCTCGAGCTCGACGGCCGCCGGCTCGAGGGCGCGACGCCCGCCGCGATCGTCGCGGGCGGGGTCGCCCACGTCCCGGAGGGGCGCCAGCTCTTCCCGAGCATGACCGTCGAGGAGAACCTCTGGCTCGGCGCGCGCACGGCGGAGAGCCGGCGCCGCCGCGCCGAGACGTGGGAGCGCGTCGTCGCGCTCTTCCCGCGCCTCGCCGAGCGCCGTCGCCAGCTCGCCGGCACCCTCTCCGGCGGCGAGCAGCAGATGGCCGCGATCGGGCGCGCCCTGATGGCGCGGCCGCGCCTGCTCATGCTCGACGAGCCCTCGCTGGGGCTGGCGCCCGTCGTCGTGAGCGCGATCTTCGAGAACCTCGCGCGGATCAACGAGGACGGCGTCACGATCCTCCTGGTCGAGCAGAACGTGCCGCGCGCCCTCCGCCTCTCGCACCGCGCCTACGTGCTCGAGAACGGGACGATCGCGCTCGCGGGCGAGAGCGGCCGCCTCCTCGCCGACGAGGCGATCCGGCGCGCCTACTTCGGAGGGTAGGGGGGCCCGCGCGGGGCGCGTGCCCGTCCTCCACGCGTCGCGCGGCTGCTATATACTCCTAGCCGATGACGAGCCCGATCATCACCGAAGCGGTCCGGACGCTGATCGAGCGGCGCGACCTCACGCGCATCGAGGCCGCCGCGGCGATGGAGGCGATCATGTCCGGCGCGGCGACGAACGCGCAGATCGCCGCGTTCTTGACGGCGCTCCGGATGAAGGGCGAGACCGTCGAGGAGCTGATCGGATTCGCCCAGGTGATGCGCCAGAAGGCCGTCCGCGTGCGGACGCGGACGGACGAGGTCGCCGGGCTCACGGGCACCGACCGCGACGTGCTCATCGACACCTGCGGCACCGGCGGGGACGCGACCGGCACCTTCAACGTCTCGACGGCGACGGCGTTCGTCGTCGCCGGCGCGGGGCTCCGCGTCGCCAAGCACGGCAATCGCTCGGTCTCCTCGCTCTGCGGCTCGGCCGACGTGGTCGAGACGCTCGGCATCAACCTCGAGCTCACGCCGCAGAAGGTCGGCCGCTGCATCGACGAGGTCGGCCTCGGCTTCCTCTACGCGCCCCTCCTGCACACGGCGATGAAGCACGTGATGGCCGCGCGTCGCGAGATGGGCGTGCGCACGGTGTTCAACATGCTCGGCCCGCTCACGAACCCGGCCGGCGCCAACGCGCAGGTGATCGGCGTCTACGCCGCCGCCCTCACCGAGCCCCTCGCGCGTGTCCTCGCGGAGCTCGGCACGCACCGGGCCTTCGTCGTCCACGGCGCCGACGGCCTCGACGAGATCTCCAACACCGGCGAGAGCCGGATCTCGGAGGTGCGCGAGGGGGTCGTCCGCACCACCACCGTGCGGCCCGAGGACTTCGGGATGCCGCGCGCCTCGATCGGCGACCTCCGCGGCGGCGACCGCGAGCAGAACGCCGAGATCATCCGCGCCATCCTCGCCGGCGAGCCCGGGCCCAGGCGCGACATCGTCCTCATGAACGCCTCCGCCGCGCTCGTGGCGGGCGGCCGGGCGCGCGAC
This sequence comes from Candidatus Rokuibacteriota bacterium, assembly GCA_003220595.1. GTDB lineage: Bacteria > Methylomirabilota > Methylomirabilia > Rokubacteriales > CSP1-6 > AR19. Next base: position 11,041 of record QHSZ01000069.1, read on the forward strand.
CCGAAAGAGGGCGTGGAGCTGGGGGCCCGCTCGATCGACACGGGCGCCGCCCGCGGCACGCTCGAGCGCCTCATCGCGGTCTCGCAGGAGCTCGGGCAGGAGAGCGGCGCGTGAAGCACGGGCTGGCGCGCGTCTGGGCCCGTCTCGTGGTGGCGCTGAGCCTCTGCCTCTTTCTCGCCGGGCTCGCCGCCGGCGCGGGAGCGCTGTTCCTCGACTGGCGCTGGGCCGGCCTCCAGGACCCGACGCGGGATGCCCGCATCCTCGCGGCGGCGCTGCTCGTTCTGGCCGGTGTGGTCCTCGCCACGCCGGGCATCCTCTTCGGCGAGCTGCTGATGATCCTCCTCGCGCAGCGGCGCCTGCTCTCGCGGATCGCCCGTCAGCTTCGGCAGATGCCGGAGTTCCCGGAATCCGGCGAGCCGCCCGCGGCCCGGCGACTGATGGGGCGCCTCGGCCCGAGAGAGTAGCCGGCGCCCGGTCGGTACCGTGCGGCGCTCTTGCGCAGCCCCGGCTCTCAGCCCTAAAATAGCTCGTCGCGGCGCGCCCAACTCCCTATGGGTGTTGCCTCTGCTTCGTTCCGGCCGGCTTTCTTCCGGGATACGCGTGGCGCGACGGTGTTCTAGAACACCAAGGGGTTTCACTGAGTGGGGTTCACGAGCTTGAGGTCCGGATGAACGGCAGCGTCCGAGTGAACGGGCGGGTCCCTCGCTACCACCGGATCGCCGAGGTCCTGCGCGAACGGATCCACGAGGGCGAGCTCCGTCCCGGCGCCCGGCTCGACAACCAGCGACGGCTCGCGAAGAGCTTCGGCGTGACGCTGATGACGCTGCGCCAGGCGCTCGAGCTGCTCGAGCGCGAGCACCTGATCTCGCGCCGCCACGGCCTCGGGACGTTCGTCGCGGCGCCCTCCATCGACTACGACATCCTCCAGCTGCGCCGGTTCGCCGGCGACCTCCAGGCCAAGGGCGAGCAGGTGACGACGCGGCTCGTCGGGACGAAGTTCGCGCTCGCCGACCACCGCGTCTCGGACGCGCTCGGGCTCGGGCCCGGCGCGCGCGTGCTCGTGCTGGAGCGGCTCCGCCTCGTGGACGGCCACCCCATGAGCCTCCAGCGCTCGTTCCTGCCCGCGCCGATCGGCGAGGAAGTCGTCCGCGCGGACCTGGCCCGCACGCCGCTGCACAGGGCGCTCGAGGTCAGACTGGGTCTCGTCGTCGAGTCCGCGCGCGAGACGGTGTCCGCGGTGCGCCTCGAGCGCAGCGAGGCGCGCGAGCTCAGCTGCCGGACCGGGGCGCCCGCGTTCGAGTCCGAGCGGGTGTCGTACGCGGCGGGCGGCGCGCCCGTCGTCTTCGACCGCGTGTTCATCCCGGGCGATCGCTTCCGGATCACCCGGGAGCTCCACTACGAGTCCCTCCAAGGAGCGACCTCATGAAGATCCTGGTGGCCATCAAGCAGGTGCCCGACACGGCGACGCAGGTGAAGGTCGGCGCCGACCCGCGCCTGATCGACACCGCGGGCATCACCTGGATCGTCTCGCCCTACGACGAGTTCGCCGTCGAGGAGGCCCTGCGGATCAAGGAGAAGCGCGGCCAGGGCGAGGTGGTGGCCGTGTCCCTCGGCCCCGAGCGCGTGAAGGAAGCGCTGCGCTCGTGCCTCGCGATGGGCTGCGACCGCGCGCTCCACCTGAACGACGCGGCGTGGAACGGCGCCGACACGCTCGCGACGGCCCGGGCGCTCGCCGCCGTCATCAAGCAGGAGCAGCCGCAGCTCGTGCTCTGCGGGCGGCAGGCGATCGACGACGACATGGGTGCGGTGACGGCGCAGCTCGCCGAGCTGCTCGGCTGGCCGTGCGCGTCCTGGATCATGGAGGAGGCGGTGGACGCGGAGGGCACGACGGTCCGGGCGGCCCGTCAGGTCGAGGGCGGCCTGGAGGTCTTCGACCTCCCGCTCCCCGCGGTCCTCGCGGCGCAGAAGGGGCTCAACGAGCCGCGCTACCCGACGCTGAAGGGCATCATGGGCGCGAAGAAGAAGGAGATCCGCGACGTGAAGGCCGCCGACCTCGGGCTCGGCGCCGAGCCCTCGCAGCTCTCGGTCGTCGGGCTCGAGGCGCTCCCACCCCGTCCCCCGGGGCGCATCATCCAGGGCGACGTGCCGACGGCGGTCAAGGAGCTGGTGCGCGCGCTCCGTGAAGACGCGAAGGCCATCTGAGGGGGCGGGAGACCATGGCAAGCGCTTTCTGGTGCATCGTCGAGGACGATCGGCAGGGCGCCCCGAAGAAGGTGATGGCCGAGGTGCTCGGCGCGGCGTCGCGCCTCGGGGGCGGCCCGGTGGAGGCCGTGTGGCTCACCGACAAGGCGAGCGACGCGGGCCTGAAGCAGCTCGGCGAGTGGGGCGCCGGCAAGGTCTGGCTCCTCGAGAACGCGGGGTTGGCGCCCTACCGCAGCGAGGTGTGGGCGGGTGCCCTCGCCGACCTCGCCGCCCAGCAGTCGCCGCGCGCAATTTTCGGCGCCGTGACAAGCCGCCAGCGCGAGCTCGTGGCGCGCCTCGCGGCGCGGCTCGGCGTCGGGCTCGCCGCCGACTGCGTGGCCCTCGCCATGAACGGCGACACGCTCGTCGCAACGCGGCCGGTGTACGCGGGCAAGCTCATCGCGCGGGTGACCTGGGCGAAGGGCCCGTGGGTGGCGACGCTCCGGCCGAACGTGTTCCGTCCCGCCGAAGCGCAACCGGGCAAGACCGCCGCCGTCGAGCGGCCCGCGGTGTCGCTGCCGCCCGCCGTGATGAAGTTCGTCGAGCGGCGCGAGGAGGTGTCGACCGGGCTCCCTGAGCTGACCGAGGCCGAGATCGTGATCTCCGGCGGCCGCGGCATGAAGGGGCCCGAGAACTACGTGATCCTCGAGGACATGGGGCGCGTCATCGGCGCCGCCGTCGGCGCCTCGCGCGCGGCGGTGGACGCGGGCTGGCGCCCGCACCGCTTCCAGATCGGCCAGACGGGCCGGACGATCTCGCCGAAGCTCTACCTGGGCTTCGGCGTCTCGGGCGCGATCCAGCACCTCGCCGGGATGCGGACGTCGAAGATCATCGTCGCCGTGAACAAGGACGCGGAGGCGCCGATCTTCAAGATCGCCGACTACGGCATCGTGGCCGACCTCTTCGAGGTGGTGCCGGAGCTGACGAAGGAATTCAAGAAGCTTCTGGAAAAATGAGACTCGAGCTCAGCGAGGAGCAGCAGATGATCCAGGCGATGGCGCGGGAGTTCGCCGAGTCGGCGATCCGCCCCATCGCCGCGGAGATCGACCGCGAGGCGCGCTTCCCGCACGAGACGGTGAAGCGCATGGGCGAGCTCGGGCTCATGGGGATCGCGATCCCGGAGGCGTGGGGCGGCAGCGGCGCCGACACGGTGGCGTACGTCGTCGCGCTCGAGGAGATCGCGCGGGTCTGCGCGAGCCACGCCGTGATCATGTCGGTCAACAACTCGCTCTACGGCGACCCCGTGTACAAGTTCGGCACCGCCGCCCAGCGCGAGCGCTTCCTGACCCCCGTGGCGTCCGGGCACGCCCAGGGGTGCTTCGCGCTCACCGAGCCGCAGGCCGGCTCCGACGCCACGAACCAGCACACCGTGGCGATCCGGGACGGCGACCACTACCTCGTCACCGGCCGGAAGCTCTTCATCACGAGCGGGCGGGAGGCCTCGTTCGCGCTCGTCTTCTGTCAGACGGACCGCGCGCGGGGCCACCACGGGATCTCGGCGTTCATCGTCGAGAAGGGCACGCCGGGCTTCGGCGTGTCGAAGACCGAGGACAAACTCGGCATCCGCGCCTCGGACACGGCCGAGCTCGTGTTCGACGACTGCCGCGTGCCCGTGGCGAACCGGCTCGGCGAGGAAGGGCAGGGGTTCCGGATCGCGATGGGCGCGCTCGACGGCGGCCGGATCGGGATCGCCGCCCAGGCCGTGGGGATCGCGACCGGCGCCTACGAGAAGGCGCTCGAATACGCGCGCGAGCGGAGGTCCTTCGGCGTGCCGATCGGCCAGCACCAGATGGTCCAGTGGATGCTCGCCGACATGACGACGGCGATCGAGGGCGCGCGGCTCCTGACGCTCCAAGCCGCGACGCTGAAGGACGCGGGCAAGCCGTACACGACGGCGGCGGCGATGGCCAAGCTCTTCGCGGCCGAGACCGCCATGAAGGTCACGACCGACGCGGTCCAGGTGCACGGCGGTTACGGGTTCATCAAGGAGTACGAGGTCGAGCGTTACTTCCGCGACGCGAAGATCACGCAGATCTACGAGGGCACCTCGCAGATCCAGAAGCTCGTGATCGCGCGCGAGGTGCTCGGATCGTGAGCGCCGGGAGGCGGGGATGAGCGACACGCGCGAGCCGGAGGCGAAGAGACGGGGGTCCGTCGGGTCGAAGACGCCCGAGCGCTCGGTGCGGTTCGAGTCGCTCTCGGGCATCCCGATCAAGGCGCTCTACACGCCGGCGGACCTGACGGGCAAGTCGTACGAAGAGCGGCTGGGCGCCCCGGGCGAGTATCCGTTCACCCGGGGCGTCTATCCGACGATGTACCGCGGCCGGCCCTGGACCATGCGCATGTTCGCGGGCTTCGGCTGCCCCGAGGACACGAACGCGCGCTTCAAGTACCTGCTCGCGCAGGGCCAGACGGGCCTCTCGACCGCCTTCGACATGCCCGCGCTGATGGGCTACGACGCCGACCATCCGCGCGCCCGCGGCGAGGTGGGCAAGGAGGGCGTCTCGATCTCGACGCTCGACGACTTCGAGCGCCTCTTCGCCGACATCCCGCTCGGCGAGGTCACGACGTCCATGACGATCAACTGCACGGCGTCGGTCGCCCTCGCCATGTACCTCGTGGTCGCCGAGAAGCAGGGCGTCGCGTGGGACCGGGTCGGCGGCACCATGCAGAACGACATGCTCAAGGAATTCATCGCTCAGAAGGAGTGGATCTGTCCGCCGGAGCCCGCGGTGCGCATCGTCACCGACATGATCGAGTTCACCTCGAAGCACGTGCCGCGCTTCAATCCCGTCTCGATCTCGGGCTATCACATCCGCGAGGCGGGGTCCACGGCGGTGCAGGAGCTGGCGTTCACGCTGGCCGACGGGCTCGCCTACGTCGACGCCGCGCTCGCGCGCGGGCTCGACGTGGACAGCTTCGCGCCGCGGCTCAGCTTCTTCTTCGACATCCACAACGACTTCTTCGAGGAGATCGCGAAGCTCCGCGCCGCCCGCCGCATGTGGGCGCGCTTCATGAAGGAGCGCTTCGGCGCGAAGAAGCCGGAGTCCATGCGGCTCCGCACCCACACGCAGACCGCCGGGGTCTCCGCCACCGCCCAGCAGCCGCTCAACAACGTCGCGCGCGTCGCCATCCAGGCGCTCGCCGCGGTCCTCGGCGGCGCCCAGTCGCTCCACACCAACTCCTACGACGAGACGTGGGCGCTGCCCACCGAGGACGCGGTCACGGTCGCGCTCCGGACCCAGCAGATCATCGCCGAGGAGACGGGCGTGGCGCTCACGATCGACCCACTCGGCGGCTCGTACTACCTCGAGAAGCTCACCGACCAGATGGAGGAGGCGGCGCTCGGGTACGTCCGGACGATCGACGCGATGGGCGGCATGATCCGCGCGATCGACGCGGGCTACCCGCAGAAGGAGATCGCCGATGCCGCCTACCGCTACCAGCTGATGGACGACCGGGGCGAGAAGGTCGTGGTCGGGGTCAACAAGTACGTGATGAAGGAAGAGCGCCCGATCAATTTCCTCAAGATCGACGAGACGGTGGAGCTAGAGCAGATCGAGAAGGTCCGGCGGTTCAAGGCGTCGCGGGACGCGCGTCGGGTCGAGCGGCGGCTCGCGCAGCTCGCGGACGCCTGCACGAACGGCCAGAACCTGATGCCCGTGCTCATCGACGCCGTGCGCGACTACGCGAGTCTCGGCGAGGTGGCCGACGTCTATCGCCGGGTGTTCGGCCTGTACCGCGAACCGATCATCTTTTAGATTTGCCGTCGGGGGGCGCCGCAGCACCCGACGGTCGAGGAGATTTTTAGATTGGCCGTCGGGGCGCCTCCGCGTCCGACGGTCGGGGAGGTCAATCCGAATGAGCGAGCCGATCAGGATCACCCGGGCCGCGACGAAGAAGTCGAAGCCGAAGGACGCCGAGCTGAGCTTCGGCACGGTCTTCACGGACCACATGTTCGTGGTGGACTTCCAGGAGGAGAAGGGGTGGTACGACCCGCGGATCGAGCCGTACGGGCCCTTCAGCCTGGATCCGGCGTGCGCCGTCCTCCACTACGCGCAGGCGGTCTTCGACGGCCTCAAGGCCTTCCGCGGCAAGGACGGGCGGGTCCGGCTGTTCCGGCCGCAGAAGCACCTCGAGCGCCTCAACAACTCGGCCCGACGCCTGTGCATCCCGCCGGTCGAGCCGGAGCTCGCCCTGCGGGCACTCGTCGAGCTGGTGCGCCTCGAGATGGACTGGGTGCCCTCCACGGTCGGCACGGCGCTCTACATCCGCCCGACGATCATCGCCAGCGAGCCGTTCCTCGGCGTTCGGCCGGCGCGGTCCTACATCTACTACGTCATCCTGTCGCCCGTAGGAGCCTACTATCCCGAGGGCATGAACCCCGTGAAGATCCTGGTCGCGGACAAGTACGTCCGCGCCGTCGAGGGCGGCGTGGGGGGCGTGAAGACCGGCGTCAACTACGCGTCGAGCCTCTATGCCGCCGAGGAGGCGAAGCACCAGGGGTTCACGCAGGTGCTCTGGCTCGACGGGCGCGAGCGGAAGTACCTCGACGAGGTGGGCACGATGAACATCATGCTGAAGATCGGTGACGAGGTGATCACGCCGTCGCTCGGCCACGGCACGATCCTGCCCGGCGTCACCCGCGACTCGGCGCTCACGCTGATGCGCGAGTGGGGGCTCCGCGTCTCGGAGCGCGAGGTCTCGATCGACGAGGTCGCGCGGGCCGCCCGTCAGGGCGCGCTCAAGGAGGTCTGGGGCACGGGCACGGCCGCGGTCATCTCGCCCGTCGGCGAGCTCGCCCACCGCGGCGAGCGGATCGTCATCAACCAGGGCAAGATCGGCGAGCTGACGCAGAAGCTCTACGACGCGATCGTCGGCATCCAGTACGGCACGGCGCCCGACACCCACGGCTGGACCGTGGGCGTCGAGTAGGGGGAGCGGTGGAGACCTGTGTCTTCTGCAAGATCCGCGACGGCCAGATCCCGGCGATGAAGGTCTTCGAGGACAAGCGAACGCTCTGCATCATGGATATCAACCCGATCAGCCACGGGCACTGTCTGGTGCTCCCCAAGACGCACGCGGCGACGATCTTCGACGCGGACGCCGCCGACCTGCAGGCCGCGATGGCGACCGCGAAGCGGGTCGCCATCGCCCTCAAGCAGGCGCTCGAGCCGGAGGGGCTCAACATCCTCCAGGCCAACGGCCCCGCCGCCTTCCAGTCGGTGCCGCACTTCCATCTGCACCTGATCCCTCGCTGGATGCGCGACGGCAAGGGGTTCGACTGGAAGCTCTCGCCGGGCAACCGGACGGAGATCGCGAAGACGGGCGAGCAGCTCCGTGCGGCCCTGGGCGGCCGCGCGTGATGGCCGAGCGCACGGTGCGCGTCGTCGTCGCCAAGCCGGGCCTCGACGGCCACGACCGCGGGGCGAAGATCGTCGCGCGCGCCCTGCGGGACGCGGGGTTCGAGGTGATCTACACGGGCCTCCACCAGACGCCCGAGCAGATCGTCACGACGGCCGTCCAGGAGGACGCGGACGCGATCGGGCTCAGCGTGCTCTCCGGCGCCCACAACTACCTCTTCAAGCGCGTGCTCGAGCTCCTGAAGGAGAAGGGGGCCGAAGACGTGGTGGTCTTCGGCGGCGGCATCATCCCGCCCGAGGACATCGCCGCGCTCAAGACGCTGGGCGTGAAGGAGCTGTTCACGCCCGGCACCTCCACCCAGGACATCGTCCGCTTCGTCCGCCAGCACGTCCGCGCGGCGGTCTAGACGCCGCGCCGTGTGATGGACTTCGAGCTGAGCGACGACCAGCAGCGGATCCGCGCGGTCGCGCGCGAGTTCGCGGACGCCGAGCTCGGCGACAAGATCGCGCCCTATGACGCGCGCCACGAGTTCGCGTGGGAGATCGTGAAGAAGCTCGGCCCGCTGGGCTTCCTGGGCGTGCTGGTGCCGGAGGACTACGGTGGGGCCGGGCTCGACTACGTCTCGTACGCGCTGATCGTCGAAGAGCTGAACCGCGGCGACGCCTCGGTCGGCATCACCATGTGGGCCCACAACTCGCTCTGCACCAACCACATCGCCCTCTTCGGCTCGCCCGCGCAGAAGCAGACGTACCTGCCGCGCCTGGCCTCGGGCGCGGTGCTCGGCGCCTGGGGGCTCACCGAGCCCGGCTCCGGCTCCGACGCCGCCGCGCTGCGCACGCGCGCGGTGGAACGCGACGGCGCGTGGGTGCTGAACGGCACCAAGGCCTTCATCACGAACGCGTCGGTGGGGGAGATCGCCGTCGTCCTGGCGCGGACGGATGCCGAGAAGAAGTCGCGGGGCATCTCGGCGTTCATCCTGGAACGGGGGACGCCCGGGTTCAGCGCCGGCACGCCCTATCGGAAGCTCGGGCTCCACGCCTCGGACACCGCCGAGCTGGTGCTCGAGGATGCCCGGGTACCTGCCGCGAACCTCCTCGGCGCGCGGGGCGCGGGCTTCGCGCAGGCGATGACGGTCCTCGAGGGCGGGCGGATCGCGATGGCGGCGATGGCCGTCGGCATCGCGCAGGCCGCCGTGGATCAGGCCGTCCGGTACATGAAGCAGCGGAGCGCATTCGGCAAGACACTCGCCGAGTTCAACGGCCTGCAGGGGATGCTCGCGGATCTCGTGACCGAGGTCGAGGTCGCCCGCCTGCTGACCCTGCGCGCGGCGTGGCTCAAAGACGAGGGGCGGCCGGCGATGCACGCGGCGGCGATGGCCAAGCTCTTCGCCTCGGAGACCGCGATGAAGGCCGCCACCCAGGCCGTGCAGATCCACGGCGGCGCCGGGTACATCGCCGAGTTCCCCGTCGAGCGCATCTTCCGCGACGCGAAGCTCACCGAGATCGGTGAGGGGACGTCCGAGATCCAGCGCCTGGTGATCGCCCGGGAGATCCTCGGGTTCTCGTGAGCGCGTCCCCGCCGCTGATCGCGGTCGAGGGCGTCGGCAAGCGTTACGCGACAAGCTCGGGGCCCATCGAGGCCCTCCAGGACGTCTCGCTCAGTGTCGGCGAGGGCGAGTTCTGCACGCTCATCGGTCCTTCCGGGTGCGGCAAGTCCACGCTCCTCGGCATGCTCGGCGGGCTCACGGCGCCCGACCGCGGACGCGTGCTCGTCGAGGGGCGGCCCGTCACCGGGCCCGACCCGCGGCGGGTCGCGACCGTCTTCCAGGACCCGGGCCTCTTTCCGTGGCGCACCGCGCTCGAGAACGTGGAGTTCGGCCTCGAGCTCCAGGGCGTGCCCGCCGCGCGGCGCCGCGCGGTCGCGACCGATCTCCTCGGCCCGCTCGGCCTCGCGGGCTTCGCCGGCAAGTACCCGCGCGAGCTCTCGGGCGGCATGCGGCAGCGCGTGGCGATCGGGCGCGCGCTGGCGATCGACACGAAGATCGTCCTGATGGACGAGCCCTTCGGGGCGCTCGACGAGCAGACGCGGCTCCTCATGGGCGAGTGGCTCCTCGAGATCTGGCGGCGGACGAAGAAGACCGTGATCTTCGTCACCCACAGCCTGCAGGAGGCGCTCGTCCTCTCGACCCGGATCGCGGTCATGACGGCGCGCCCGGGCCGCATCAAGTCGGTCCTCGAGCTCGGCATGGGCTACCCCCGGCCGATGGAATCGCCCGAGCTGGTGGCGCTGCGCGCGAAGCTCTGGCACGACATCCGCGAGGAGTCGCTGCGCGCGATGGGCGGTGACCAATGACCGTCGCGCTCGTCCGGCTCGGCCTCGTGGCGGCCGTGCTCCTCGCCTGGGAGGTCGCGGGCCGCGCCGCCAACCCGCTCCTGGCCGTCCCGCCGTCGGCGACGCTCCCGGCGCTCCGCGAGCTCCTGTTGCTCCGCTCGTACCCGGACCTCGGCGCGAGCCTTCTCGTCACGCTCCGCGAGATCGCGACCGCGTACGCGCTCGCGGTGGCGGTGGGGCTCGCGGTCGGCGGGACGCTGGGGATGAACCGCCTCCTCGGGCGCGCCTACGGACCCATGCTCGCCGCGCTCTACGCGGTGCCGGCCGTCGTCTGGTACCCCTCGCTCATGCTCTTCTTCGGCCTCGACGCGGCGTCGAAGATCGCGTTCGGATTCCTCCTCGGCTTCTTCCCGGTCACCCTGGCCGTCCTCGCGGGCATCCGGCAGGTCAACCCGCACCTCGTCACGGTGGCGAAGAGCTACGGCGCCGGCCCGCTCACGGTCTTTGGCCGGGTCGTGCTGCCGGCGACGCTCTTCACGCTCGTCGGCGGCCTCCGCACGGGGCTCGCCCTGTCGGTGATCGGCGTCATCGTCGGCGAGATCCTCGGCAGCAAGCGCGGGATGGGCGCGCTCATCAACCACGCCTACGGGCTCCTCCGGACGGCCGACTACGTCGCCCTCGTCCTGGTGACGCTCGCGCTGATCGTCGGCACCGACGTCGTCGCGGGACTCGTCGAGCGGAAGGCGCGCGCGTGGAGCGAGTGAGTGCTCAGCGGGTGCGCGGCCTGCAGCTCGTCAGCGTCCTCGCCCTGCTCTCTGCCTGGGAAGGGGCGGCGCGCGCGGGCTGGGCCGACCCGCTCTTCGTCCCCGCGCCGAGCGCGGTCGCCCGCGCGTTCGGGCCGATCGGCGGCCCGGCGCTCGCGGCGCTCGGCGACACGCTCGGCAAGACGGCGATCGCCTACGTGCTCTCGATGGTCCTCGGCGTCGCGGCCGGGCTCGCCGTCGGCTCGATCCGCCTGCTCCGCGACGTGCTGAACCCGTTCGTCGTCGCCCTCTACGGCATCCCGAAGATCCTCGTGCTGCCGTGGATCGTGCTGCTGCTCGGCTACGGGACGGCGCCGGCGATCTTCTACGGCGCGCTCCACGGTCTCTTCCCGGTCCTGGTCCTGGTGATCGGTGCGGTGCGCGACGTGGACCGCACGCTCGTCACCGTGGCGCGCTCCTACGGCGCCACCACGTGGCAGCTCTACTGGAAGGTGCTCCTGCCCGCGATCGTCCCGTCCGTGTTCGCCGGGATGCGCCTCGGGATCGTCTTCTGCCTGCTCGGCGTGCTGGTCGTGGAGATGTTCGCCGGGATCCGCGGCATGGGCTACGTCATGGGTGCCTTCGCCAACGGCTTCCAGGCTCCGGAGCTGTTCGCCGCCACGGGGCTCGTGTCCGCGGCCTCGATCGCGATCGTGCTGGCGCTCGACCACGTGAGTGAGCGCCTGTCCCACTGGCGCGGCTAGCGTCAGTTCGTTTCCGGCTGCGCGGTCAAGGCTTTTCCGGCCCCGATTTGCGGTGCCTTCCCGATAGTCGCGCCGCCCCCCTGGCTCGACACTCAGGAGCAGGGAGGAACCGCGATGGCCGGGGCCCAGGGCAGCGTCACCAGCGTTCTCGTGGCGCTCGCCTTGTGGTGGGCGCCGGCTCTAGGGGCGGAGATGGCCGTCTCGCGGGAGGTCGATGTCGCCGGCGACGACCTGGCCGGGCAGCTGCAGCAGCCGGTCGCCGACATGGAACACGAGCTGGCGCAGCGGGGCTGCGTCGCGTTTTCTCGTGCGTACTGGTCCGACAGCACTCCCCTCCGGACCATTCACGTCGAGGTGCGCTGCAAGGAGGGCAACGAGGATGGACGGCTTAGCCTCCGCTGAGATCGTGACCGTCTACCGGGCGCTCGATGACAGCATCCACCACGCCAGGTGCGGTCAGCGGATCGCGCTGCAGGGCCGGCGCGGGAGCGTGGGACCGGAGATGGAGCTGGATTTCTACTGCTTCGCGTGCGCGGAATCCGTGACCCTCCCGCTGTGCGTGCTGGCGCGCATCCCCGTGGCGAACGAGGCCGCCGCCGCCGTCGCGGCCTGAGCGCGGCGGCCCGCGCGCCCGCTACTCGCCCCGCAGCGTCGGGTCGAGCAGGTCGCGCAGCCAGTCGCCGGTGCGGCTCACCACGAGCGAGGTGAGCATCAGCACGAGCCCGGGGAAGGTCGAGATCCACCACGCCGTGTCGAGGTACTCCCGCCCCTCCTGGATCATCCCGCCCCAGGACGGCGTCGGCGGCTGGATGCCGAGGCCGAGAAACGAGAGCGTCGCCTCGAGCACGATCGCCCGCGCCAGCTCGAGCGTCGCGATGACGACGAGCGTCGAGAGCACGTTCGGCAGGATGTGCCGGAGCACCACGCGCCCGACCGAGCCGCCGAGGGCATGGATCGCGTCCACGAACTCGCGCGAGCGCAGCACGAGCACCTGCGAGCGGAGGATGCGCGCGTAGGAGACCCACCCCGAGAGGCCGATGACGACGATCAGCGTCGGGAAGCTCGGCCCCAGCACCGCGATGATCCCGATCGCGAGCAGGATGAACGGGAAGGCCAGCTGCGCGTCGGCGAGCGTCATGATCACGCTGTCCGTGACGCCGCCGCGGAACCCGGCGGTGATCCCGAGCGTCGCGCCGACGACGCCCCCGACGACCACCGCCGCCAGGCCCACCACGAGCGAGACCCGCGCCCCGTAGATCACGCGCGAGAGGACGTCGCGTCCGAGCTGGTCGGTGCCGAGGAGCCTCGCGCGGCCGTCGAGCGCCCCGCGCGTGGGCGGCGCGAGCCGTCCGCGCAGGGCCTGGCGGGTCGGGTCGTGGGGCGCGAGCCACGGCGCGGCCGCGGCGACGATTCCAAGGAGCGCCACGAACGCGAGCCCCGCCATCACCAGCCGCACCGTGCGGCGCGCACGCGCGCCGCCGCGGGCGAGCGCGTCGACGCTGCCCGCGTCAGCGAAGGCGGGCGCGGGGATCGAGGAAGCCATAGATCGCGTCGATCGCGAAGTTGATGACGATGAACATGACCGCGGAGAAGAAGACCGCGCACTGCACGACCGGGTAGTCCCGGTTGTAGATGGACTGGATCGCGAGCCGTCCGATCCCGGGCCACGCGAAGACGGTCTCGGTGACGACGGCGCCGCCGAGGAGCGTGCCGAACTGGAGGCCGGTGATCGTCACGATGGGGAGGGCGGCGTTCTTCAGCGTGTGCTTGGTGATGACGACCCACTCGGCGACGCCCTTGGCGCGCGCCGTCCGGATGTAGTCGGCGTGGAGCACCTCGAGGACGGCCGAGCGCGTGAGGCGCGCGATCGAGGCCATCGTGAAGGCGCCGAGCGTGAGCGCGGGGAGCACGAGGTGCGTGACGTCGCCGCGCCCGCCCGTCGGGAAGAGATCGGCCTTCAGCGAGAGCAGCAGGATGAAGAGGATCCCGAGGTAGAAGGTGGGCGCCGCCTGGCCGACGAGCGCGACGGCCATCGCCGCGTGGTCCACCAGCGAGTTGCGCCGGATCGCCGAGAAGACGCCGATCGGCACCGCGACGAGGGCCGCGAGGAAGAAGGAGGTCAGCCCGAGCTCGACCGTGGCGCCGAGGTAGCCGCGCACGACGGCGAACGCGGGCTCGCGGAAGTGGATCGAGCGGCCGAAGTCGCCGCGGAGGATGTTGCCGGCGAAGACCGCGTACTGGATGGGCAGCGCGCGGTCGAGGCCGAGCTCGCGGCGGACCCGCATGATCTCGCTCGTCGGCGCGTCGGGCGGTAAGAGCAGCGGCACCGGGTCGCCCGACAGACGCATGACGACGAAGACCACCGTCGTGACGAGCCAGACGGCGACGAGCGCTCGCAGGAGCTTCGCACCGAGGAAGCCGAGGACGGCGCGCATCGGGAATGGCGCGCCCGGGGCCCCGGCCAGGGAGCCCCGGGTGCTTCGGCGGCTACGCGCGCCTGAGCTTGAAGTTGAAGCGACGGAGCTCGAACTGCTGATTCGGGTTCGGGGTCCACTCGACGTACTTCTGGATGCCGTAGTCCTCGTACGGCTGGATGACCGGCAGCCACGGGAGGTGCTCGAGGAAGATCTTCGTCATCTCGCGGTACGCCTCGGCGCGGAACTTCTCGTCCACCGAGAAGCGCGCGGCGCTCCCCAGCTCGTCCCAGCGTGCGTCGCGCCAGTAGTCCTGGGGCCCGCCGGGCCCGAGGAGCCGCCACATCATGCCGTCGGGGTCGCCGAGCGTCGAGGTGGGGTCGGACCAGAAGACGCCCTTGAACGACTTCTCGCGGTTCTTCTGGGCGCGGACCGAGTACTCGATGACCTCGAGCTTCACGTTGACCCCCACGTCCTTCCACATGCCCTGGATCGCCTCCGACATCTGCTTGTCGTTGGACACGTAGGCGACGGTGGTCTCGATCCAGATCTCCTCGTTCTTGTAGCCAGCCTTCTTCAGCAGGTCGCGGGCCGCGCCGGGATTGTAGGCGAGCGGCGGCAGGCTTGGATCGAAGTGGTTGTCGCCCTTTGCGATCGGGCCGTTCGGCACGACGCCGCGCCCGCGCCAGAGCTCCTTCACGATCGCCTCGCGATCGATCGCCATCGAGAGCGCTTGCTTCACGAGCGGGTTGTCGAGGGGTGGGCGCTTGCTGTTGACGGCGAGCACGTAGAGACCCGCGTAGAGGGCGCCGGCGACACGCGTCGAGGCGTTGCCGGTGACGCGCTCGCCCTGGTCGGCGGGCAGCTGCGTGATGATGTCCACCTCGCCCTTGAGGAGCGCCGCGATCCTCGGCGCCGTTTCGGGGATCGACCGCACGCTGACGCGATCCACGTCGATCCGGCCGCCCCAGTAGTCCGGGTTGGCCTCCAACACGAGCCTGTCGTCCTTGACCCACGAGACGAATCGTACGGGCCCGGTGCCGACGGGCTTGGAGTTGAAGACGTCGTTGCCGAAGGCCTGCACGTACTTCGACGGCACGATCTGGCCGCCGTAGAAGGCCAGGCGCGCGGGCAGCAGCGGGTCCGGCTTCTTGGTGTGGATGACGAGCGTGGCGGCGTCCGGCGCCTCGATCTGGTCGATCGTGGTCAGCGCCGTCGCGACCATCGTCTTCGCGGCCGGATCGTACGTGCGCTCGATGCTGAACTTCGCGTCGGCGGAGGTGAACGTGTCGCCGTTGTGATACTTCACCCCCTGGCGCAGCTTGAAGGTCCAGGTCGTCGGCGCGGTCAGCTTCCACTCCGTCGCCAGGCCCGGGTAGAGCTTGCCGTCGGGGTGGCGGCTCGTCAGATTGTCGAAGATGTTGAACGATACGCGGATGTCGTTCGACGACGTGCTGAAGTGCGGATCGAACTTCGAGACGTCGCCACCCTGCGCCCAGATGAGCTCGCGCTTTTGCGTGGTCTGCGCGTCGGCTCTACGCAAGAGCGGATCGGGCAGCGCGGCGGCGGCGCCGAGGGCGGCCGCCCCTTTCAGTAGCTCGCGTCGTGTGACCTGGACCATAATGGCCTCCGTGGTGCAGCCGGTAGTGACTCGGGTAGTCGGCAATATATACGCAAAGGCGGAGGGACGCCATGGTCAGCGCTGACGTCGTCGTCGTCGGCGGCGGTGTGAACGGGGCGAGCACGGCCTTCCACCTGACCCAGCTGGGCGTGAAGAACGTCGTGCTCCTCGAGCGCGGAACCCTGGCGTCCGGCGCCACCGGCAAGTCGGGCGCGCTCGTCCGCACGCACTACACGAACGAGCACGAGGCGCGGCTCGCCTTTGAGAGCCTGAAGGTCTTCCGGAATTTCGACGCCATGGTCGGGGGCGAGTGCGGCTTCGAGGCGCTCGGCTTCCTGCAGCTCGTCCCGCGGGGCTACGAGGCGGCCATCCGCCAGAACGTCGAGACGCAGCGACGGCTGGGGATCAAGACGGAGCTCGTGTCGCACGACGACCTCCGGCGGATCGTGCCCGGCATCCACGTCGACGACGTCGGCGGAGCCGCGTGGGAGCCCGACTCCGGCTTCGCCGACCCGAACGCCACGGCGTTCGCGTTCGCCGAGGCGGCGCAGCGCCACGGCGCGCGCATCGAGACTGGTCGCGAGGCGACGGCGGTCCGGGTCGAGCGTGGACGCGTCACCGGCGTGGAGACGCGCGCCGGTCGCGTGGACGCGCCCGTCGTCGTGCTGGTCCCGGGCGCGTGGGCGGGGCGCCTGCTCGCGCCGCTCGGTCTCGACTTCGGCCTCGAGCCGTTCCGGATCCAGGTGTCGATCTTCCGGTGGCCGGCGGGCCTGACGCGGCGGCATCCGGTCGTGATCGACGCGATCCGCAAGTCCTGGCTGCGGCCGGAGGGGAGCGCCTCGACGCTCATCGGTGTCGAGTTGGGCCGCGGCCACGCCGACCCCGACACGTTCAGCGAGAGCGTGGATCCCGACTTCGTCGCGCAGAGCCGTGAGTGCCTCGCGGCGCGCCTGCCCGTCTTCGCGGGAGCGACGATGCGGGGCGGCTGGGCGGGCATGATCATGATGAGTCCCGACGGCCGACCGCTCATCGACCGCATCGCGTCCGTCGAGGGCCTCTTCGTGATGCTCGGCGACTCGGGCACGAGCTTCAAGACGGCGCCAGCGATCGGGCGCTGCCTCGCCGAATGGATCGTGGACGGCAAGCCGCGCTTGGCGGACCTCACGCCGTTCCGCTCGACGCGCTTCGCCGAGGGCAAGCCCTGGGTGGACGAGTTCCACTACGGCCGCGAGCGGTTGTCCGTCTCACGCTAGCACGCCCGAGGCCGCGCGCGGCAGGTCGCGCCCGGCCGGGGCGGAGGTCAGCGTGGCGCGGCGGGCGGCGGGCTCGGAGGGCGCTTCGCGAACGGGCTCGGCGCCCCCGGCGGCAGCGACGGCCGCTGGGGCAACGGCACGACCTGTTCCGGCGCCCGGGACGCCGCGGGCGGAGTGGTGGCCGGCCACGGGGCGGCGCGTCGCGCGTCGGTGAGGCCAAACGCCTCGACGGCGATCGGCGGCAGGAGCCACGAGCCGGCGTCGACCAGCATGACGAGCAGCAGGGGCCAGAAGGCGAAGAGGGACGGGCGGTTGAGCGTCACCGAGAGCGTGCGGAACGCGAGCGCGCCGAGCACGGTGACGAGACCGGGGATCGGCCGCCGCCCCTCGCGCGAGACCGCGCGCCGCCACGCGTAGATCGCGTTCATCGTGGAGAGCGCCGCCGCGACGACCAGAGCGAAGACCGCCAGGTAGTGGAGGATCGTGAGGAAGGCTCTGACGGTCATCGGGTGGCCTCCTCCGGCTGGGCCAGGTGCGTGCGACGCACACGCGCCTGCACGTCCTGGACGACGCCGCGCTCGAGCACGAGCTCGACCTCGTGGTGCTCCACGTCCCAGCCGCTCACGGTCGCGATCCAGCCGAAGCGCCGCTGCCGCCGCGGCACCACCCGCCGCCCGCGGTAGATCAGCACGCGCCGGTCGGGGGCCGCGAACCGCTCGTGCTCCTCGGGCTCCGGGCCGCAGAGGCGCAGGACCTCTTCGTGCGTGGTCACGCCGGGCTCGAGGCGCGCGAGCGTCTCGCGCGGAATGACCGTCCCCGTGTGCCGCTCGGCGCGGCCTCCGGGGTCGACGTGGATCCGGCCCGCGAGCCCCGCACCGACGCGCCGGACGACGAACATGACGAGCGGGCCGGCGAGGTTGCCGAGGATGAAGAACGCGATGGGGATCAGCACCGGCGCCCAGGACTGCCAGCCGGTGTAATAGCCGAACTGCACCGTCAGCACCTGCGGCGTTCGGCCCTCCGAATGGTCGAGGAAGAGCGACACCACCTCCGTCGACTCGAGGGTCTCGCTCTTCCGGCGGCTCGCGGTCTGCGGGAAGACGTCCTGGATCTTGAGCGTTCCGGCGTGGGCGAAGTTGATGATGAGCTGCGAGGGCTCGTCGGCGAGGCGGATGACCCGGTGGCGGTTCTCGAGGTAGAGCGGGAACATCGCGCGCGGCCGCACGTCGTTGAACGTGAGCGAGGCCGTGTGGCGGCGGCCCCAGAACGCGTTCTCGACCCAGGTGGCCTCTCGGGGCTTCACGAGCCGCGGCAGGCCCATCCGGAGACGGACGAGGAACGTGCGGTTCGCGAGCATCGGCGTCCACGGGATGCGCACGTAGGTGACCGGCGCGGTGAGGCCGAGGGGCCCGCCCTGGCGCACGAAGGTGACGTACGGGGCGCCGCCCTCGACCGGCTCGGGCGGGTGCTGCTCCCTCCGGTAGAGCGTCTGCACGGAGAGCGGCAAGCGTCCCTCGCCCGTGACGATGAAGCCGCGCTCCTCGACGTAGCGGGCGAGCGTGGGATCGGGCGGGCCCGGCGTCTTGAGTCCGTCCACCTCGTCGGGCCAGAGCAGGTAGAGGTCCTGCGCGATCTCGCTCCCGGAGCGCGTCGGCGGGATGACGAGGCTCCAGAGGATGTCCAGCGTGGCCGCCTGGAGCTCCGGCGAGACGCTCGCGCGCATGAACAGCGGCCCGATCGTGAACTCGGGATTCGGCCGGGCGGCGAGAAAGACCTGGGCGCGCGCCGGGCCCGCGCCCGCGAGCAGGAGCAGCGCCGCGAGGCCGCCCACGCGCAGCGCGCTAGACCGTGACAGGCGTGAACTCGCGCGTGAGGTGCTCCTCGAGCGGGAGCTTCTTCTTGATCACGGCGTACTCCAGCAGCGTGTCCTGCATGACCGCGAGCGCCGTGATGTCGATGCGACCGTCGACGGGCAGGAGCGGTCCGGAGATCCGGTGGGCGGCCAGCACCGCCTCGGGCGTCCACGCGAGCTTCTTCGCGCAGAGCAGGGCCGCCTCCTGCGGGTGCTCACGCATGAGCCGCATGGCCCGGAACATCGCGCGCATGCTCTTCCGGATCTGCTCGGGGTGCTGCCGGATCGCCTCCTCGGACGCGTACTGGATCTGGCTGATCCACTTGCCGGTGACCGCGTCGAAGCGCAGCAGCACCTTCGACTTGCCCCCGAGCTCGGTGACCGCGCCGCCGTCGCCCCACACGTAGGCCGCGATCTCCCGGCGCGCCATCGCGGCCAGCTGGGCGTCGAGGCCGCCGAGGCCGACGACCTGGACGTCCCGGTCCGGGTCCCAACCCTGCTTCTTGGCGAGCATGCGCGCGAAGACCCAGGTGGTCGCGCCGGCGCGCGTGACGCCGATCGCCTTGCCCTTGAGGTCCGCGACGCCGCGCACCTCGGGGGCGACGTTGAGCGTGAAGTGGTTGCCCTCGGTGTGGGTCGCCACGGTCTTGATGGGCGAGCCCGCCTCGCGGAACACGAGGATGTCGGTCGAGCCCGTCACGCCGACGAGCACCTCGCCCGCCATGACCGCCTTGAGCAGGTCGGGGCCGCCGCGGAAGGGGATGAACTCGGCGGCGAGCCCCTCGTCCTTGAAGAAGCCCTTCTCGAGCGCGACGATGACCGGCCCGGCCATCGAGTAGTCGCCGAGCACCGCCGTGCCGATCTTCACGGCGCTCTGGGCGCCGGCGACCCGCGGGGTCACCGCGGCGAGCGCGGCCGCGGCGGCGAGGAACCGACGACGTGTCAGCGAGGGGCTGGGCATGGCCGGTCTCCTTGACATTCCTCGTGATTTTCCCTACGTTGGGTCGCGCTTTCCATGAGTGCCACCCCGGTGCACGCGCAGTGCTCCCGCCGATGCTACATCGCCCCGCGCCCCGTGCACAATCACGCGCGCACACCCCGGCCTCGCGGACCCCGCTACTTGATCATAGGCTCGCCTCAGACGGCGGGGCCCCAGCCCCGCGACGTCCTACGGCTCGCAAGGCTATGACCGACGCGCCGGTCGGTTACGAGGTGCGCGACGGCGTGGCGTGGATCACGCTGAACCGGCCGCGCGTGCTCAACGCGCTCGACACGGGCCTGGCCGCCACGCTCGCCGACCATGCGGAGGTCGCGGCGGCCGACCCCGACGTCACGCTCGTGGTCGTCCGCGGCGCCGGCCGGGCGTTCTGCTCGGGGATGGACCGCACGGCGCTCGCGGCCGGTGCGATCGCGGAGCCCTTCTACCGGCACTGGATCCGCGGGCTCAACCGTCTCGAGGACATGCCCAAGGTCTCGCTCGCGGTCCTGCACGGCCACTCGATCGGCGGCGGGCTCCAGCTGGCGCTCGCGTGCGACCTGCGGCTCGCGACCGACGACGCGGTCCTCGGCCTCGGCGCCACGCGCCACGGACTCATCCCCGACGGGGCCGTCCTGCGCCTGGCGCGCGTGATGGGAGTGGGGCGCGCGAAGGAGCTGGCGATCCTGAACGACGAGATCAGCCCGGCGGAGGCGCGCGCGACGGGCCTCGTCAACTGGGTGTGCCCGGCGGCCGAGCTCGACCGGACGCTGGAGCGGCTCGTCGCGAAGATCCGCGGGGCCTCGCCGACCGCCGCCGCGCACACCAAGCGCCTGCTCCACGAGTCCTTTCACCGCGATCCGCGGGCGATGATCGAGGAGATGCTGAGGTCGCAGAGCGCGTGCATGGCGTCCTGGGAGCTCGACGAGGCCAACCGCGCCTGGCGAGACAAGCGCGAGGCGGTTTTTTACCCGCCGCGTCGCGCGGAGCGCACCTCATGAACGACAGCGCGTACACGGACATCCTCTACGAGAAGCGGGACGGCGTCGCCTGGATCACGATCAACCGGCCCGAGGTGCGGAACGCGTTCCGCACCCGGACCGTCGCCGAGCTGACGGACGCGTTCAGCGACGCGCGCTGGGATCCGTCCGTCGGGGTCGTCGTGCTGACGGGCGCGGGCGACAAGGCGTTCTGCTCGGGCGGCGACCAGAAGGAGCGCGGGCAGGGCGGCTATGCGCCGGGCGCCGGCGGCGCGACCGCGCAGCGGCCCATGGACGTCGAGGCCCTCCACAGCGCGATCCGCCACATCCCGAAGCCCGTGATCGCCATGGTGAACGGCTTCGCGATCGGCGGCGGCCACGTGCTCCACGTGCTCTGCGACCTCACGCTCGCGTCGGAGAACGCGGTCTTCGGCCAGACGGGCCCGCGCGTGGGCAGCGTGGACGCGGGGCACGGCACGGGCTATCTGGCCCGCCTCGTCGGCGAGAAGCGCGCGCGCGAGATCTGGTACCTCTGCCGCCAGTACACCGCGAAGGAGGCGCTCGCGATGGGGCTCGTCAACAAGGTCGTGCCCCAGAAGGACCTCCGCGCCGAGGTGGAGCAGTGGTGCCGGGAGCTCCTCGAGAAGAGCCCGACGGCGCTCGCCCTGGCGAAGCAGTCGTTCAACATCGACTCCGAGCAGCGCGCCGGGGTGGCGCAATTCGCCCACACGGCGCTGAACCTGTACTACCAGACCGATGAGGCCATGGAGGGCCGGAACGCCTTCGTCGAGAAGCGGCCGGTCAGCTTCAAAAAATACCGCAAGTGACACCGCGCGGCCTGCCTCGCTGACACGAGCCGGGCAGTTTCAAGATCGATTTACAGCAATATCGGGCACTTCCGGACGCCGTGAGCCTGGCAGGGCGCTTGCGTTATCACGGGGCATGACGCTAAGACGTTTCGTGATCGGCGCAGCGCTCCTCGCGGGTCTGGCGCTCGCGGCCTCGGGCGCGGGCGGCGAGATCGCCGCGGCGCGAGGCCCAGCGGAAGGCCTCACGCCCGCGCTCCTCGTCGAGCAAGCGCCCACCCGCTGAGCCCCGTCTGAGGTAAACTCGCGCCCGGCACATGGCCGGGCCCCTCGATCGCTTCTTCCGGTTCACCGAGCGCCGCACCGACCTCGCAACCGAGGTCCGCGCTGGCCTGACCACTTTCATGGTCATGGCCTATATCATCTTCGTGAACCCGATCATCCTCGGGTATGTCGGCGTCCCCGGCCTGGAGGGCAAGGGCCTGCCGTTCGGCGCGACGCTGACCGTCACGTGTCTGACCGCCGGCGTGCTGTCGATTCTCATGGGGCTCACGAGCAACTACCCGCTGGCGCTCGCCCCCGGGATGGGGCTGAACGCGGTCGTCGCCTTCGAGCTCGTGGCGGGGCGCGGGCTCACGTGGCCCCAGGCGATGACGGTCGTCTTCCTCGAGGGTCTGGCGATCACGCTCCTCGTGCTGACGCGCTTCCGCGAGACCGCGATGGACGCGGTACCGCTCGGGCTCAAGCGGGCGATCGGCGTCGGGATCGGTCTCTTCATCGCCTTCATCGGCTTCTTCACCGCGGGCTTCGTCGTGAAGCCTGCGACGGGTCCGTTGCCGGTCGGGCTCGGGTCCCTCGGCGGGCTGCCGAGCATCGTCTTCCTCGTGGGCTTCCTCCTGACCGCTTGGCTCATGGCTCGGCGCGTGCGCGGCGCGCTCCTGCTCGGAATTCTGCTCACGACGCTCCTCGGCATCGCGCTGAACGGGGTCTTCGCCGGCTGGAAGGGCTTCCCGACGCCGGGCGCCGCGCAGCTCCCGGCGACGCTCGTCCAGCTCCCGGACTTCTCGACCTTCGGCCGCCTGGACTTCGGCTTGGTCAGGCACCTGGGGGTGATCACCGCGGTGCTCGCGACCTTCTCGATCATGCTGAGCGATTTCTTCGACACGATGGGCACGATCATCGGCGTCGGCGGCCAGGCGGGCTTCCTCGACCGGGAGGGACGGCTCCCCGGCGCCCGGCGCGTGCTGCTCGTCGACTCGCTCGGCGCGCTCTTCGGCGGGCTCGCCAACTCGAGCAGCAACACGACCTACATCGAGTCGGCGGCGGGCGTGGCCGAGGGAGCGCGGACAGGCCTCGCGGCCATCGTCGTCGGCGTCCTCTTCCTCCTCGCCATGTTCTTCGCGCCGCTCGCGAGCGTGATCCCGGCGCAGGCGACCGCGCCGGCGCTGATCATCGTCGGCTTCTATATGATGTCGATCGCGCGCGAGATCCCGTGGGACGACGGGGCGGAGGCCATTCCGGCCTTCGTGACGATGCTGGTGATGCCCTTCACCTGGTCCATCACCAACGGGATCGGCGCGGGCTTCGTGACCTGGACGGCGATCAAGGTGCTGAACGGGCAGGGGTCCCGCGTCCACTGGATGGTCTACACGGCCGCCGCTGCCTTCGCAGTCTACTTCGCCCTGCCGTCGATCGAGCGAGCGCTGCGATGACCCCCAGCGGCTGACCGAGCGCTGGCCGCTCTACGTCGGCGTGCTGTTCATCCTGGCAGTGTTCTTCTTCCCCCGGGGCGTCCTCGGAACGCTCCGGGAGCGCGCCTCGCGACGTGGAGGCCGCTGAGTCCAGACCCGGCGCGGTGCGTCGCAAGTCCTCGTCATTGCGACCAAAATCCTTGACACCCCGGTCGCCTCCCGGCTACACTCTCGCCACTCGATTTACGCCCGCCTCAAGTAGTGGGAGCGTACGACCCGCAACGTCGCGGAGGCGATTTGGACGCACACGCGCATGGAACCGCTTCGGAGGTGCTCGATCCCGAGCGCGACACGTTCCCGAAGCTCGTCCGGCTCAACGCAGCGCAGCGCCCACGGAAGGTCGCGATCCGCGAGAAGGACTACGGGATCTGGCAGTCCTATACCTGGCGTGACTACTTCGAGCAGGCGCGGCTGATCGCGCTCGGCCTGGCCTCGCTGGGCTTCCGGCGCGGCGACAGGGTCGTGATCGTCGGCGACAACCGGCCCCAGCTCTACTGGGCGGTGATGGCCACGCAGGCGCTCGGCGGCGTGCCGGTGCCCGTCTACCAGGACGCGGTCGAGAAGGAGCTGGAGTACGTGGTGGACCACGCCGCGGCGCGCTTCGCCGTGGCCGAGGACCAAGAGCAGGTGGACAAGCTCCTCCTGGTCCGGAGCGCCTGCCCCCGCCTCGAGCGCATCGTCTACGACGACGCGCGCGGGATGCGCGCCTACTCCGAGCCGTGCCTGCTGAGCCTCGGCGAGCTCCAGGAGGCCGGGAAGAAGTTCGAGGTCGGCCAGCCGGCGTACTTCGATGCGGAGCTGGCGAAGGGCCGGGCCGACGACGTCGCGATCATCTGCTACACCTCGGGCACCACCGGCGTGCCCAAGGGCGCGCTGCTCTCGCACCGGAACCTCCTGGTGACCGCGCGCCACGCCGCCGCCGACGACGGCGTCGGCGCGGACGAGGAGATCCTCTCGTACCTGCCGATGGCGTGGGTGGGCGACCACATCTTTTCCTACGCACAGGCGATCGCGGTCGGGTTCACGATCAACTGCCCGGAGAGCGCGTCGACGGTCCTCCAGGACCTCAAGGAGATCGGCCCGACCTACTTCTTCGCGCCGCCGCGCATCTGGGAGAACATCCTCACGAGCGTGATGGTCCGTCTCGAGGACTGCGCGTGGCCGAAGCGGCGGCTCGTCCAGCTCTTCCTCGGGCAGGCACAGGAGATCGAGCGCGCGCGCCTCGACCGCCGGCCCGTTCCCGCCTGGCGCCGGCTGCTCTACCCGCTCGGGCGGCTCCTCGTCTACGGGCCCCTCCGCGACAACCTCGGCATGCGACGCGTCCGCCGCGCCTACACGGCGGGCGAGGCGATCGGCCCCGAGATCTTCGTCTTCTTCCGCGCCCTCGGCGTCAACGTGAAGCAGATCTACGGCATGACCGAGGCGAGCGTGTTCCTCACGATCCAGCGGGACGGCGACGTCCGGCTCGGCACCGTGGGCTCGCCGATCCGGGGCGTCGAGCTGCGCATCTCGCCGGAGGGCGAGGTCCTCTACCGGAGCCCCGGCGTCTTCCAGGGCTATGAGAAGAACGATGCGGCGACCCGGGAGACCATCGTCGAGGACGGCTGGGTGCGCTCGGGGGACGCCGGCTTCCTGGACGGAGACGGCCACCTCGTGATCACCGACCGCGCCAAGGACGTGACCCGTCTGGCCGACGGGACGCTCTTCGCGCCCAAGTACCTCGAGAACAAGCTGAAGTTCTCGCCCTTCGTGAAGGAGGCCGTCTGCATCGGGCAGGACCGCCCGTACGTGACGGCGCTCGTCAACATCGACCTCACCGCCGTCGGGAACTGGGCGGAGCGCCGGAACATTGCATACACGAGCTACGCCGACCTCGCCCAGAAGCCCGAGGTCTACGAGCTCATCGCCCAGGAGGTGTCCCGGATGAACCGGAGCCTCGCGAAGGACGCCGTGCTGCGCGGCGCCCAGATCCGGAGGTTCCTGATCCTGCACAAGGAGCTCGACCCGGACGACGAGGAGATCACCCGGACGCGGAAGGTGCGGCGCGGGCACATCGCCCGGAAGTACGCCGCCCTCATCGACGCGCTCTACGGCGACCGCGACCACGTCGAGGTCGAGGCGAAGGTGACCTACGAGGACGGGCGGACGGGCACCTTCCGCGCCGACGTCAGGATCCGTGAGGTCGTCGCGTGAGCCTGGCGCGCCAGCCGGCCGCGGCGCGCCCGCTCCTCGAGGTGCGGGGCGTCAGCGTCCGCTTCGGCGCGCTGCTCGCACTGAACCGCGTGAGCCTCGAGATCGGGCGCGGCGAGATCGTGGCGATCATCGGCCCGAACGGTGCCGGGAAGACGACGCTCCTCAACGTGATCAGCGGCTTCTACCACCCGTACGAGGGACGGATCGTCTTCGAGGGCCGGGACCGCACGCGGCTCGCCCCGCCCGACGTGGCGGCGCTCGGCATCGCCCGGACCTTCCAGAACGTCGCCCTCTTCAAGGGCATGACCGTGCTCGACAACATCATGACGGGGCGCCTGCTCAAGATGCGGGGGAGCTTCCTGCTGGAGGCGGTCTACTGGGGGCCCGCCCGGCGTCAGGAGCTGGCGCACCGCGCCGTCGTGGAGCGCATCATCGACTTCCTCGAGATCCAGGCGATCCGCAAGACCCCGGCGGGGCGGCTGCCGTACGGGCTCCAGAAGCGCGTCGAGCTCGCCCGCGCGCTCGCCGCCGAGCCGACACTCCTCCTCCTCGACGAGCCGATGGCCGGCATGAACGTCGAGGAGAAGGAGGACATGTGCCGCTTCATCCTCGACGTCAACAGCGAGTTCGACACGACCATCGCGCTCATCGAGCACGACATGGGCGTGGTGATGGACATCTCCGACCGCGTCGCGGTCCTCGACTACGGCCGGAAGATCGCCGACGGCTCGCCCGACCACGTCCGCAAGGACCAGGCGGTGCTCGACGCCTACCTCGGGGTGAGCCATGGGTGAGATCCTCTACGGTGTCTTCGTGGCGCCCTTCCGCGACATGGCGGGCTCGCCCGCCTTCCTCGCGGAGGTCGTGATCGGCGGCGTCTTCGCCGGCCTCCTCTACTCGCTCGTGGCGCTCGGCTTCGTGCTCATCTTCAAGGCGTCGGGCGTCTTCAACTTCGCCCAGGGCGTGATGGTCCTCTTCGCGGCCCTCACGCTCGTGGGCCTGCTGGAGCGGGGCCTGCCCGTCGTCGTCGCCCTCGTGCTGACGGCTCTCGTCATGGTGGCGCTCGCCTTCGCCATCGAGCGCGCCGTGCTGCGCCCGCTCGTCAACCAGGAGCACATCATCCTGTTCATGGCGACGATCGGGCTCAACTTCTTCCTCGAGGGCTTCGGCGAGATGGTCTGGGGGGCGAACGTGAAGAAGCTCGACGTCGGCATCCCCGACCGCACGTTCGTGATGGCGGGGATCCAGGTGAATCAGCTCGAGCTCTTCGCGGCGGTGACGGCGGCCGTCCTGGTCGCGGTGCTCGCCGTCTTCTTCCACGGGACGCGCATCGGGCGGGCGCTCCGCGCCGTGGCCGACGACCACGAGGCGGCGCTCTCGATCGGCATCCCACTCAAGACGATCTGGGTCATCGTCTGGTCGGTCGCGGGCATCGTGGCGATGGTCGCGGGCATCATGTGGGGCGCCAAGAGCGGCGTGCAGTTCAGCCTCTCGCTCATCGCGCTCAAGGCGCTGCCCGTCCTGATCCTGGGCGGCTTCACCTCCGTGCCGGG
Source organism: Candidatus Rokuibacteriota bacterium (assembly GCA_003220595.1). Lineage (GTDB taxonomy): Bacteria > Methylomirabilota > Methylomirabilia > Rokubacteriales > CSP1-6 > AR19. The sequence continues at coordinate 37,883 of QHSZ01000069.1, forward strand.
CGCGATCGCCGGCGGGCTCATCGTGGGCGTCGGGGAGAAGCTCGGCGAGGTCTACTGGGGCCCGCTCGTCGGCGGCGCGATCGAGAACTGGTTCGCCTACGTCGTGGCGCTCGCCTTCCTGCTGTTTAGGCCGCAGGGCCTCTTCGGGGAGAAAATCATTGAGCGCGTGTGAGCGACGAGCAAAATGATCTACCGCGAGGCCGGCCAGTTCAAGACGACCTACGCGAGCGACCAGGCGGTCTTCCCGATCGTCCAGGACCGGGTCGTCGTCGCGCTCGCGGTCGTGGCCGCGTTCGTCGTGCCGCCGCTGGTCGCCGACGAGTATTGGCTCCAGGCGGTCCTGATCCCGCTCCTCGTTTACTCGCTCGCGGCGCTCGGGCTGAACCTCCTGACCGGCTACGCCGGCCAGCTCTCGCTGGGGACGGGCGGCTTCATGGCGGTCGGAGCCTACGCGGCGTTCAAGCTCGCGACGGCGTTCCCCCAGCTGAACATCATCCTCGCCTTCCTGCTCTCGGGCGCCGCCGCCGCGGCGATCGGTCTCGTGTTCGGCATTCCGAGCCTCCGGATCAAGGGCTTCTACCTCGCGGTGGCGACGCTGGCCGCCCAGTTCTTCCTCATCTGGCTCTTCAACAAGGTGCCGTGGTTCGTGAACTACGCGTCGTCGGGCACCATCACCGCGCCGCCGCGG
>QHSZ01000070.1 GCA_003220595.1 Candidatus Rokuibacteriota bacterium
CCGTCGAGCTCGCCTCCGACTGCGTCGGGCCTGAGACCGCCGCGCGCGCGCGGGCGCTCCGGCCGGGCGAGATCCTCCTCCTCGAGAATCTCCGGTTCCATCCCGAGGAGGAGAAGAACGACGACGCGTTCGCCGGGGAGCTCGCCACCCTCGCGGACTGCTACGTGAACGACGCGTTCGCCGCCGCGCACCGGGCGCACGCCTCGATCGACGCGATCACGCGTCACCTGCGGCCCGCCGCGGCCGGCCTGCTCATGCAGCAGGAGCTCGCCGCGCTCGGCCGCATCCTCGAGGCGCCCGCACGCCCGCTCGTGGCGATCCTCGGCGGCGCGAAGGTGTCGGACAAGCTCGTGCTGGTCTCACACCTGCTGGGACGGGTGGACGCCCTCCTGATCGGCGGCGGGATGGCGTTCACCTTCCTCCTGGCGCTCGGTCACGCGGTGGGGCGCTCGCTCGTCGAGGTCGAACGCGTGGAGACGGCGCGCGCCGCGCTCGAGACGGCGCGCCGCCGCGGCGTCCGCGTCGTGCTCCCCGTGGACGTGCTCGCCGCCGAGGGCCTCGACAGCCCGTCGGGCCGCACGGTCGGCGTGCGCGAGATCCCGGCCGACCTCATGGGCCTCGACATCGGCCCGCGCACCGTCGAGGCGTTCGCCGCCGAGCTGCGGACGGCGAGGACCATCGCGTGGAATGGGCCGATGGGCGTCTTCGAGAAGGCGCCGTTCGCCGGGGGCACGGTCGCGGTCGCGCGCGCGGTGGCCTCGGCGCCGGCCTTCTCGGTCATCGGCGGCGGCGACACGATCGCCGCGGTGGCGCAGGCGGGCGTGACGGACCGGATCGGCTACATCTCGACAGCGGGCGGCGCGTTCCTCGAGTACCTGGAGGGGCGCAAGCTCCCGGGCGTCGAGGCCCTCGCGGAGGCGGCATGAGGACGCCACTCGTCATCGGCAACTGGAAGATGCACGGCACCGTCGCCGAGGCGAAGGTGCTCGCCGGCGCGATCCGCGAGGGCCTGCGGCGGCCACGCGGCGTCCAGGTGGTCGTCTGCCCGCCGTTCACGGCGCTCGCCGCCGTCGGCGAGCTCCTCGCCGGGGGCCCGATCCTCCTGGGCGCGCAGACCTGCCACCACGAGGCGGCGGGCCCCCACACGGGCGAGATCGCACCCCCGATGCTCGTCGAGCTCGGCTGCCGGTACGTGCTGCTCGGCCACTCGGAGCGCCGTAAGGAGATCGGCGAGTCCGACGAGCTGATCAACCGGAAGGTCCGCGCCGCGCTCGCGCACGGTCTCACGCCCGTGCTCTGCGTCGGCGAGACCGCCGACGAGCGCCGCCAGGGGCTGACGTTCACGACGGTCGAGGGCCAGCTGCGCGCCGGCCTCGCCGGCCTGACGCCGGACCAGACCGTCAAGGCGGTGCTCGCCTACGAGCCCGTCTGGGCGATCGGCACCGGCGTGAACGCGACGTCCGGTCAGGCGGCCGAGGTGCACGGCTACCTCCGCGGGCTGGTTGCCGAGCTCGCCTCGAAGGACATCGCGCAGGCCGTCCGGATCCTCTACGGCGGCAGCGTCAAGGCCGAGAACGTGGAGGGCCTCGTCGCCGAGGCCGAGATCGACGGCGCGCTCGTCGGTGGCGCCAGCCTGAACGCGCCGGGGTTCATCACGATCGTCAAGAAGGCGGCGCGCGGCGGCGCGGCGTCGAAGGAGTGAGGGGATGTTCACCGCGTTGATCGTCGTCCACATCCTCGCGTCCTTCGCGATCATCGGCATCGTGCTGCTGCAGGCGGGCAAGGGCGCCGACATCGGCTCCGCGTTCGGCGGCGCCGGCACCCAGGCGGTCTTCGGCTCGATGGGGACGCCGACGGTCCTCGGGAAGATCACGACCGCGATCGCGATCATCTTCACGCTGACGTCGTTCAGCCTCGCCCTCATGGGCGGCGAGCGCAGCGGCTCGGTCGTACGCGAAGCGCCCCCGGCGCCGAGCGCGCCGGCGCCGGCCGCGCCGGCGCCGGGCGGGCCCGCCCCGGCCGCGCCCGCCCCCGCCCCCGTGGCTCCGGCGCCGCCTGGCCAGACACGCTGAGCGTGAAGCCGCCCCTCGCCGTCGTCCCGCTGGCGCTCGCGGCCGCCCTCGCCCTCGCGGCGTGCGGCGGTGAGGCCGACAGCGCGGTCGAGCAGGGGAGCGGCCGCCCCGGCGAGAAGCCCGCCTACGGTGACACCTTCATCGAGTCGCTGACGGGGAACATCTCGGGCCTGATCCCGAACGTGCTGAGCGACAGCGCCTCGTTCGAGATCGGCTCGATGCTCTACAGCGGGCTCATCACCCGCGACAAGGACCTCAACATCATCGGCGAGCTCGCCGAGTCGTGGACGTTCAGCCAGGATTGCCTCGATCTCACCTTCAACCTGCGCCGGAACGTGCGCTGGCACGACGGCCGGCCCTTCACCGCGGCGGACGTGGTCTTCACCTACGAGACGATGATCCACCCGAAGACGCCGACGGCCTATCGCGAGGACTTCAAGGCGGTCGCCGAGGTCGCGGCGCCGGATCCGTATACGCTGCGGGTCCGCTACAAGCAGCCCTACGCGAAGGCCCTCCAGAGCTGGGGCCTCTGGATGCTGCCCCGGCACCTGCTCGAGTCGTACGTGCGCGAGGGCCGGCTTCGCGAGGCGCCGCAGAACCGGTCGAACCCGGTCGGCACGGGCGCGTACCGGTTCGGCGAATGGAAGCCGGGCGAGAAGGTGGTGCTCGTCGCCAACCCCGACTACTTCGAGGGACGCCCGCACCTCGGGCGCGTCGTGTACCGCATCATCCCGAGCCAGGCGACCATCTTCCTCGAGCTGAAGGCCAAGGGCGTGGACGCGGCCGGGCTCACGGCGCTCCAGTTCAAGCGGCAGACCGAGTACCCGGCGTTCCGCAAGGCGTACCACAAGTACGAGTACCCGGCGAATGCCTACACCTATCTCGGCTTCAACCTGAAAGACCCGCGCTTCGCCGACCGGCGCGTCCGGCAGGCGATCGCGCACGCGATCGACAAGCGCGAGCTGATCGACGGCGTCCTGCTCGGCCTCGGGCGCGAGGCCACGGGCCCCTACAAGCCGGGGACGTGGGCGCACAACCCGAGTGTCCGGACGTACCCCTATGACATGGCGAAGGCGCGGGCGCTCCTTGCCGCCGCGGGCTGGACGGAGACGAATGCCGACGGCGTCCTCGTCAGGAACGGCCAGCCGTTCACGTTCGAGCTCCTGACGAACCAGGGGAACGACGAGCGCAAGAAGGTCGCGGAGATCGTCCAGGCCTCGCTGAAGGAGCTCGGCATCCAGGTGGACATCCGCGTGATCGAGTGGGCGTCCTTGCTGAAGGAGTACATCAAGAAGCGCCGGTTCGAGGCGATCATCCTCGGCTGGGGTATCGGCCTCGACCCCGACCAGTACGAGATCTGGCACTCATCGAAGACGGGGCCGGACGAGCTCAACCACATCTCCTACGCGAACCCGGAGGTGGACGCGCTCCTGGAGCAGGGGCGGACGTCGTGCCGCCAGGAGGAGCGGAAGAAATCCTACGCCCGATTCCAGGAGGTTCTCGCCGAGGATCAGCCGTACGTCTTCCTCTACTTCCGCGACGCGCTGCCCGTCGTCTCCTCGCGCGTCCGCGGCATCGTGCCGGCGCCGAGCGGCATCCGCTACAACTTCAACGAGTGGTACGTGCCGACGCACCTGCAGCGCTACACCGCGGGGTGACCGCGCGCGTTGGGATACAATAGCGCGCCATGCTCCGGTACGCGCTGCGGCGTCTCCTCCTCGCCGTCCCGCTCCTGATCGGCATCACCTTCGTCTCCTTCATCGTGATCCACCTGGCGCCGGGCACGCCGGGCGAGGTCCAGACCGGCGACCTGAGCATCCAGTCGGACCGTGACGTCCAGAAGCTCCTGATGGAGCTCTACGACCTCGACAAGCCGCTCCACGTCCAGTACGCGAAGTGGCTCACCCGCCTCGTCCGCTTCGACTTCGGCCGATCGTTCTCGCCCGACGCGCGGCCCGTCCTCCAGAAGATCGGCGAGCGACTCCCGATCACGCTGCTGCTCAACGTCGTCGAGATGCTGATCATCATCGCCCTCGCGGTGCCCATCGGCGTCCTCTCCGCGACGCGCCAGTACTCCATGTTCGACAAGGTCACGACGGTCTTCGTGTTCGTGGGCTTCGCCACGCCGGACTTCTGGCTGGCGCTCCTGCTCATGATCCTGTTCGGCGTCCAGCTCGGGTGGCTGCCGATCTCGGGTCTGCGCTCGCTCAACTGGGAGTACCTGTCGTTCTGGCGCCAGCAGGGGGACTTCGCGAGCCACCTCGTGCTGCCGATCATCGTCGCCACCTTCGGCGGGCTCGCCGGCTTCTCGCGCTACATGCGCCAGTCCATGCTCGAGGTCATCCGGCAAGACTACGTGCAGTCGGCGCGCGCCAAGGGGCTCGCCGAGCGCGTCGTGATCGGCAAGCACGCGCTGCGGAACGCGATGCTGCCGATCGTGACGGTGCTCGGCCTGTCGCTGCCGGGGCTCATCGGCGGCAGCGTGATCGTGGAGTCCATCTTCGCGATCCCGGGGATGGGCCAGCTCATGGTCCAGGCGGTGTTCGAGCGCGACTATCCGGTGATCATGGGCAACCTCGTCATCGTGTCGACGCTCACGCTCGGCGCCAACCTCCTGGCCGACGTCACCTACGGCCTCGTCGATCCGCGGATCCGCGTGGGCGCGCGGCGGGGACGGCGCTGAGAGCCTTCTGGCGCGCGCTCCGGCGCAACCGCCTGGCGCTGGTCGGCGGCCTCATCGTGGTCCTGCTCGCGCTGCTCGCGATCCTGGCGCCGGCGCTCGCGCCGTGGGACCCCAACCGGCCCGACGTGAGGAAGATCCTCGACGCGCCCTCGGGCGTCCACCCGCTCGGCACCGACCAGCTCGGTCGCGACGTGCTCTCGCGGATGCTCTACGGCGCGCGCGTGTCGCTCGCGGTGGGCTTCGTGTCCGTCGGCATCGCGTCGCTGATCGGGACCATGCTCGGCGCCGCCGCCGGCTACCACGGCGGCGTGGTGGACGCGACGCTCATGCGGCTCGTCGACCTCATGCTCGTCTTCCCGCGCTTCTTCCTGCTCCTCGCGGTGCTGGCGTTCCTGCGCCCGTCCATCTGGACGATCATGGCCGTCATCGGGCTCACGGGCTGGATGGGCGTCGCGCGCCTCGTCCGCGCCGAGTTCCTGGCGCTCAAGGAGCGCGAGTTCGTCGTGTGGTCCCAGGCCGTCGGCGCGAGCGGGCTGCGGATCGTCTGGCGCCACATCCTGCCGAATGCGATGGCGCCGGTGCTGGTCGCGATGACGCTCGGCATCCCGGCCGCGATCCTGACCGAGTCGGGCCTGTCCTTCCTCGGGCTCGGCGTCCAGCCACCGCACGCGACCTGGGGCAACATCCTCAACGAGGGCAAGGACGCGATCGAGATCGGCTGGTGGCTCTCCGTCTACCCGGGGCTCGCGATCCTCGTCACGGTCCTCTCCTACAACCTCCTCGGCGAGGGGATCCGGGACGCGCTCGACCCGCGGCTCCGCCAGAGCGTCGGGAGAATTGTCACGCGCCGATAGGCGCGTTATACTGCGCTCTCGTCTCGCGCCGAAGTGGCGGAATTGGCAGACGCGCACGTTTGAGGGGCGTGTGGGGCAACCCGTGGGGGTTCGAGTCCCCCCTTCGGCACCATCATCAAATGAGCGACGCGCGCCTGTTTCAGGCCACCCACGATGCACGCCGGCCTCTGCAGCCCGATCCGTTTCCGAGCTCTCGCGCGATGTCGCCGTCGCTCGGGCTCGCCTGATGCGCCGGGGCGTTCTCCTGGCGGGCCTCGGCGCGGCGCTGGCGCTAAGTCCGTCGATTGCCCGCGCCGACGCCACCTACGAGATGACGCTCCGGACGACGGACACGCTCGTCGGCGGCACGGTCGAGCTGGAGCAGCGCATCGTCGTCGGCGTCAAGGGCGGCCGGTTGCGGCAGGAGGCGACCGGGATCCGGGCGGTGGTGACGCGGCGAGGCGCGCGCTACGAGAAGCCCGGCCATCGTCTCACCCTCGAACAGCTCGACCACGGGCGTCGGTTCGAGATCGATCTCGACGCCGCCACGTACGACGAGGAGACGTTCGCTGACGCGCGGCAGCAGCGGGAGACACAGCTCGCGGCGGCCGAGAAGGCGCTGGGCATCGCGCCTCGTGAGGCGACCCCGTCGCTCCCGGTGTCGGTGGACCGGACCGGGGAGCGGCTCTCCGTCCACGGCCGGGAGTGTGAGCGGGTCGTCCTGCGATCGACGCGAGAGGTCGTCGTCGTGGGCGGGCGCGGGGCGCCGAGGACAGAGCCAGGTCCCGCGCGGTTCGCCATGACCTTCGATCTGTGCCTCGCCCCCGACGTGGCGCCCCTGGCCGAGGCGCAGGCACTCGAGGCGCGGATCGCCGACCTCACGGGAGCGCGCGGGGCGCCGCAGGACCGCCAGCTCAGGGTCTTCGCGCGCCGGCGCGACGTCTTTGCGGTGTTCGAGCTGATGCATCGCCTGCTCGAGCGCGAGCAGGACCGCCTGGGCGGCGTGGCCCTCAGCTGGGAGCGGGTGTTCTCCGGGCCTCGCCGCGACGAGCCCCAGGCGACGCTCGTGCGCCAGCGCGGGGAGATCACGCGCATCGAGAGCGGGCCACTCGACGCGAGCGCGTTCGAGCTGCCGCTCGGGCTGACCCGAGATCCACGCTCGGCCGGGGGTGAGAAGCCTTGACAACGCTCCTCGCCGGATGCTTTATCTTGCCCTGCGCAGGTGCCGGGTGTAGACCGCGCCCGGGTCAGCAGCGCGTGCAGGAGGCCCTCGACAGGAGGTACACGCAATGATGCGACGTCTGCCCGCGGTGATCGTCAGCTGGGCTGCCGTACTTCTGCTCGTTGCCGCGGGTGCTGCGCCTGCGCAGGCCCAGGGCCCCTCGGTCACCCACACCGCCGTCACCGACCAGATGCTCTCCAATGCGTCCCGCGACGCCAAGAACTGGCTCTCGTACGGCAAGGACTACAGCAACACGCGGTACGCGAGCTCGAAGCGGATCAACGCCCGAAACGTGGGCACACTGGTGCCGCGCTGGGTGTACCAGACCGGCGGCCCCATCGGGTCCTTCGAGACGACGCCCCTGGTGGTCGACGGCGTCATGTATCTCACCACGCCGTTCAACCACGCCATCGCGCTGGACGCCAGGACGGGCAAGCAGCTTTGGCGCTACGAGCACAAGATCGGCGGCAGCCCGATTATCTGCTGCGGCCCCAACAACCGCGGCCTCGCCGCCGCCTACGGCCGCGTCTACATGGCGACGCTGGACGCCCACCTGGTGGCCATCGACCAGAAGACCGGCAAGGTGGTGTGGGACGTCGAGGTCGCGGATCCCACCGCCGGGTACAGCCTGACGATCGCCCCGCTCGCCTACAAGGGGCTGATCATCGTCGGCAATTCGGGCGCCGAGTACGGTGTGCGCGGCTTCGTCGACGCGTACAACGCGACCGACGGCAAGCGGGTGTGGCGGTTCTGGACCATCCCCGACACCGGTTGGGAGGGCACGTGGAGCCCGACCACCTGGGAGGGCGAGAAGCTCAACCGGGATCTCAACAAGGAGAAGGCCGACTTCGCGAAGCACAAGGACGCCTGGCAGCGGGGCGGCGGGTCCACCTGGATGACACCGGCCGTCGATCCGGCGACCAACACCCTCTTCATCGTGGTCGGCAATCCCTCACCCGACCTCGATGGCGAGATCCGGCCCGGCGACAACCTCTACACCGAGTCCATGGTCGCGCTGGACGTCACGACGGGCAAATACAAGTGGCACTACCAGTACGTGCCCCACGACGTCTGGGACCTCGACGCGGTCAGCCCGGCCGTGCTGTTCGAGACGATGGTGGACGGCCGGCGCGTGAAGGCCGTCGGCCACGCCGGAAAGACCGGGTGGTACTACGTCCACGATCGCGCGACCGGCAAGCTCATCCGGAAGTCCCAAGCCTTCGTCCCCCAGGAGAACATGTTCGCCCAGCCGACGGCCACCGGCGTGCGGATGCTCCCGGGCGCCAACGGCGGGTCCGAGTGGTCGCCGGTCGCCTACAGCCCGGACACGCAGATGGTGTACGTCCTCGGGTTGCACCAGCCCATGAACTACATCACCCACTCCGCGCCCTTCGACCGCGGGAAGCTGTGGCTCGGGAGCGCCTTCGTGGCCATCCCCGGCGAGGAGCAGTGGGGGACCTTCAGCGCGATCGACGTCAACACGGGCAAGATCGCCTGGCAGAACAAGCTGCCGGACCCGCTGATCGGCGGGGCCCTCGCCACGGCGGGTGGCGTGGTCTTCACCGGTGGCGACGGCACCGGCAACTTCTACGCGTTCGACGCGAAGACCGGCAAGGAGCTCTGGCGCTTCCAGTGCGGCGCCGGCGTCAACGCCGCCCCGATCTCGTTCGAGATCGACGGGGAGCAGTTCATCGCCGTCGCCGCGGGCGGCAACTTCCAGCTCCGCTTCCCTTACGGCGACAGCGTCTTCGTTTTTGGCCTGCCGAAGAAGCGCTGACGCCGGCCCGCGGCGCCCTGCGGGGAGGCGGCTCGGGCCGCCTCCCCGTCGCCCGTCAGCATCCGGTTCACGTCCGCCCGGAGGCTCTCGAGCATGAACACCGTCGGCCGAGTCGCGCTCGTGAGCCTCGGCCTCGTGCTGACCTCGTGGCTGCTCGCCGTCCGAGCCGACGAGATCACCCCCGCGTGGATGACGGTCGACGCCGTGAAGCGGAGCGTCCGTCTGCTGATCGCCGGCTCCGCCGACGGCACGAACGGCACGATGAACTTCAACGGCTACGGACAGGGCGAGATGAGCGTGAACGTCCCGCTCGGCTGGACGGTGCGCGTGGATTTCGAGAACAAGGGGCTGGCGGCGCTGCCCCACAGCCTCGTGATCATCAACCCGGTGACGCCGCTGCCGATCGAGGGCGGCGTGCCCGCCTTCCCCCGCGCCCTGACGGTCAAGCTCGTCCCCGGCCTCCTGGCGGGGGAGACCGACTCGTTCGAGTTCGTCGCGGACAAGGAGGGCCGGTTCCTCTTCTTCTGCGGCGTGACCGGCCACGGCGTCGCGGGGATGTGGGACTACCTGAGCGTGTCGAAGGAGGCGACGCTCCCGAGTGTCCACGTCACGCGCAAGAGGTAGACGACCCACGCATCATCGCCCGGCCGCGGCCGCCGGCGCGCTCGGGCTGCTCCTGGTGCTCGTCGCGCTCGGTGCGGGCGGCGCGCGTGAGCCGAAGAGCCTCCTCGCGCACGACGGGCACGCCTGGCGGCGCCTCGGCGAGGACGAGAAGCTCGCGCTCCTCACGGGCTTTCTCATCGGCACGGCGCTGGAGCAGGGGCTCTCCGTCTCCGCCGAGGCGCCGATGTCGCCGCCCGCGTTCCTGGAGACGCTGCGGAAGGACCGGCGCCTGCGGTTCCCCTTCGCGCCCAGCGTCTACAAGGCGCGTCTCGAGGATTTCTACCACTACCAGGACCGCCTCGACATTCCTCTCTACCGGGCGCTGTTCCTGATCAACGAGCAGATCGAGCAGGGCGGCCGCGCCCACTGAATCCGTATGGCATAATGATTTGGTTTGAGCGAACGGAATAACTGCTCATGATGCGCTCACTCCCGGTCATCCAGCCCGAGAGCCCCCGCGACGGGCGCAAGCCGCCGTGGCTCAAGGTGCGCGCGCCCGGCGGCCCGAACTACATGCGCCTCAAGCACCGCATGCGCGAGTGGAACCTGCATTCCGTCTGCGAGGAGGCCCGCTGCCCGAACATCGGCGAGTGCTGGGAGGATGCGACGGCGACCTTCATGATCCTCGGCGACGTGTGCACGCGCCACTGCGGCTACTGCGCGATCGCGCACGGCCGGCCCACGTGGGAGGACCGCGAGGAGCCCGAGCGCATCGGCCGCGCGATCGGCGAGCTCGGCCTCGAGTACGTGGTGATCACGTCGGTCAACCGCGACGACCTCGCCGACGGCGGCGCCGGGCACTGGGCGGAGACCCTCCGCGCCGCGCATCGGCACGCCCCGCGCTGCCGCGTCGAGGCGCTGATCCCCGATTTCCAGGGGAGCGCCGCGTCGCTCGGGACGGTGCTCGCGGCACGGCCCGCGATCCTGAACCACAACACGGAGACGGTCCCGCGCCTCTACAAGGTGGCGCGGCACGGCGGCCGGTACGCACGGGCGCTTGAGCTCTTCCGCCGCGCCCGCGAGCTCGCGCCGGCGATCCCGACCAAGTCGGGCATCATCCTCGGGCTCGGCGAAGAGCGCGACGAGCTCCTGGCCACGCTGCGCGACCTCCGCGAGGTCGGCGTGTCCATCCTCACCCTCGGCCAGTACCTCCGACCCTCGGCGCAGCACCTGCCGGTCGCGCGCTACTACCACCCCGACGAGTTCGCGGAGCTCGCGGCGCTCGGGCGCGGGCTCGGCTTCAGCCACGTCGAGGCCGGCCCGCTGGTGCGCAGCTCCTACCACGCCAAGCGCCAGGCCGACGCCGTGCAGCCACACGCATGAGTGAGGTTACGCTGCTCATGACCTTTGCCTTCGCCGCGCTCGTCGCGGGCGCCCTGCTCGGGATCCCCAAGCTCATCGCGCCGCGGCGGCTCACCCCGGTGAAGGCGGAGCCGTTCGAGTGCGGCATGGACCCGATCGCCGTCGCCGAGGGGCGCTTCGCGATCAAGTTCTCGACGGTCGCGATCTTCTTCATCCTTATCGACATCGAGCTCATGTTCGTCTGGCCGTGGGCGGTCCTCTACCGCGAGCTCGGCTGGTTCGGGTTCGCCGAGATGCTGGTGTTCCTGGGCATCTTGATGCTCGGGTTCCTCTACATCTGGCGCAAGGGAGGGCTCGAGTGGGAATAGGCAGCTTCTTCACGTCGAAGCTCGACGAGGCCATTGGGTGGGCGCGGAAATACTCGATCTTCCAGTACCCGTTCGTCACCGCGTGCTGCGGCATGGAGTACATGGCGACGGCGTGCTCGCACTACGACATCGACCGCTTCGGCGCGGGACTCCCGCGCTTCTCGCCGCGCCAGGCGGACGTGCTCTTCGTCGTCGGCACGATCAGCCACAAGATGGCGCCCGTCCTGAAGCGCGTGTACGACCAGATGACCGAGCCGAAGTGGGTCGTCGCCTTCGGCGTCTGCACCTGTACGGGCGGCTTCTACAACAACTACGCGACGGTCCAGGGGATCGACACGATCATCCCCGTGGACGTCTACATCCCGGGCTGTCCGCCGCGCCCCGAGTCGGTCATCGACGGCCTCATGAAGCTCCAGGACAAGATCGCCACGCAGACGCAGAGGTATTGATGGACGGCGCGGCGGTCCTCGACGCGATCCGCCAGCGCGCCGACGTCGTCGAGACGCACGCGCACCGGGGCGATGCGACCGTCGTCGTGACGCGCGACGCGCTCCCGCGCGTGCTCGCCCTCTGCCGCGACGCGCCGGCGCTCGCCTTCGACATGCTGATGGACCTCACCGCGGTGGACTACCTGAAATATCCCGGGCGCGAGGATGGGCCCCGCTTCGAGGTCGTCTACCACCTCTATTCGCTGGTGCACAACCACCGCGTGCGGATCAAGACGCGCGTGGACGAGGACGACGCGGTCGTGCCGAGCGCCGTGGGCCTCTGGCCCAGCGCGAACTGGTTCGAGCGCGAGGTGTGGGACATGTTCGGCGTGCGCTTCAGCGGCCACCCGAACCTGATGCGGCTGCTCCTCTACGAGGAGTTCGTCGGCCACCCGCTGCGCAAGGACTACCCGATCGATCGGCGGCAGCCCCTGATCGGCCCCGCGCAGTAGGACGACGATGGCGGAGACGACGCGCCGCGAGTTCATGCTGGGCGAGGGGAGTGGCACCGGCAGCGGGAGCCAGAACCTCCACGTCGGCATGGGGCCCGCCCACCCGGCGATGCACGGGATCATCCGGATCACGACCGAGCTCGACGGTGAGACCATCGTGAAGGCCGACGTCGAGATCGGCTACCTGCACCGGGCGTTCGAGAAGGACTGCGAGGAGGGCGGCTACAACAACGCGATCCCCTACACGGACCGGCTGAACTACGTCTCGCCCCTCATCAACAACTTCGGTTACTGCGCCGCGATCGAGAAGCTCCTCGGCATCGACGTCACCGAGCGGTGCAAGTACATCCGCGTGATCATGTCGGAGATCTCCCGGATCTGCGACCACCTGACGTGCATCGGCGCGTCCGCCATGGAGCTCGGCGCCTTCACCGTCTTCCTCTACATGATCAAGGCGCGCGAGTTCCTGTGGGAACTGGTCGAGGACGTCACCGGGGCGAGGCTCACGATCTCGTACGGCCGCGTGGGCGGCGTCAAGGCCGACCTGCCCGATGGCTTCTCGGCGAAGACCACCAAGGCCTTCAAGGAGACGCGCGAGGTCCTCGACGAGGTGCATCGCCTGCTGACCGGCAACCGGATCTTCCTGGACCGGATGGTGGGCCTGGGCGCGCTCAGCCGCGAGGAGACCATCGCGTACGCGATCACCGGGCCCCTCCTCCGCGCGGTCGGCGTGCCGTACGACGTGCGCCGCGCCCAGCCCTACGATGTCTACGACCGGCTCGAGTTCGAGATCCCGACCCAGAAGGACGGCGACAACTTCGCGCGCTACCTCGTGCGTATGGCCGAGATGGAGCAGTCCATGCGGATCGTCGAGCAGGCGCTCGCGCGGATCCCTGGCGGCGCGATCAACGTCGACGCGGCGGGGCGGCCGATCGACCCCGCGGCCTACGTGGACCTCGGCAAGCAGGGGAAGACCGAGGGGCTCCTGCTCGTGCCGATCACGCTCTCGCCGAACCTCCAGGGCCAGCAGCGCGCCGCGCTCGAGCGCGTCAACGTGCACGACAAGCGCGTCGTCCTCCCCTCCAAGGAGACGACGTACGGCTCGATCGAGGGGCTCATGAACCACTTCATGCTGATCATGGAGGGGTCCGGGATCAGGCCGCCGCTCGGCGAGGCATACGCCGCGGTCGAGGGCGCGAACGGCGAGCTCGGCTTCTACGTCGTCTCCGACGGCACCGACCGCCCGTACCGCGTCCGCTGCCGGCCGCCGTGCCTGCCCCCGATGGCCGCGCTCTCCCGGATGATCGAGGGCGGGATGGTCGCCGACCTCATCCCGACGTTCGGCTCCGTGAACATGATCGGTGGAGAGCTCGACCGATGAGCAGCCACGCACGGGTTCCGTCCGCGGCGCACGCCGGTCTGGCGAGCCCCGCGCAGGTCACGTTCTCCCCGGCGCAGCTCGCGGAGGTGCGGCGGCTCCAGGGGCTCTATCCGGACCCGCGCGCCGCCCTGCTCCCGGTGCTCCACATGGCGCAGGACACCTTCGGGTACGTCTCGCTGGAGGTGGAGGAGTACGTCGCCGGGCTGTTCGCCCTGTCGCCGGCCCACGTCCACGAGGTCGTGACCTTCTACACGCTCTACTTCCAGACGCCGAAGGGCCGCCACGTCGTCGCCGTTTGCCACAACCTCTCGTGCCACCTCGCGGGCGCCAGGGCCATCATCGACCACCTCGAGGCGCGGCTCGGCGTCACGGTCGGAGAGACGACCGACGACGGCCGCGTGACCCTGCAGTCGGTCGAGTGCCTCTGCGCCTGCGAGCACGCGCCGATGATGCAGGTGGACGAGCGCTACGAGTTCGACCTCACGCCCGAGAAGGTCGACCGCATCCTCGAGAGGCTCCGGTGACCGCCGAGAAGCTCCTCATGCGCAACTTCGACCGCGCGGACTCCCATACACTCGAGGCGTACCGCGCGACCGGCGGCTACACGGCCTGGCCGAAGGCGCAGGCCCTGGACCCCGCGGCGATCGTCGAGGAGATCAAGCAGTCGAACCTCCGCGGCCTCGGCGGCGCCGGGTTCCCGACGGGGACGAAGTGGTCGTTCATTCCGAAGAACCACGCGGGGCCGGTCTACCTTGTCATCAACGCCGACGAGGGCGAGCCGGGGACGTTCAAGGACCGCTACCTCCTCGAGCGCGACCCGCACGCCCTCATCGAGGGGATGCTCGTCGCCGCACGCGCGATCCGCTCGGCCCGGGGCTTCGTCTACATCCGCGGCGAGTACGTCGAGCCCTGGCGGCGCTTCGCCGCCGCCGTGCGGGAGGCGTACGACGCCGGGTACCTCGGCCGGGGCTTCGACGTCGTCGTGCATCGGGGCGCCGGCGCCTACATCTGCGGCGAGGAGACCGGCCTGATCGCATCGCTCGAGGGGAAGAAGGGCTGGCCGAAGCTCAAGCCGCCGTTTCCGGCGATCAAGGGCGCCTTCGGCGCGCCGACGATCGTGAACAATGTCGAGACGATCTGCCACGTGCCGCACATCATCAACCGCGGGGCCGCATGGTTCGCGGCGCTCGGGACCAAGACCCAGGGCGGGACGCGGATGTACTCGGTCTCCGGGCGGGTGAAGCGGCCGGGCGTCTACGAGGCGTCGGTGGCGATCACGCTGCGGCAGCTCATCTACGACCTCGCCGGCGGGGTCACCGGCAACGGGCGGCTCAAGGCGGTCGTTCCGGGCGGCTCGTCGGCGGCCATCCTGCGCGCCGACGAGATCGACGTGACGCTCGACGTGGACGGCCTCCGGAACGCGGGGACCATGGCGGGTTCCGCGGGGGTCATCGTGATGGACGAGACGGTGTCCATCCCCGAGGCCCTCATGGTGGTGGCGCGCTTCTACGCGCACGAATCTTGTGGCCAGTGCACGCCGTGCCGCGAGTCTACCGGCTGGATCTACAAGATGTGCCACCGGATCGTCGAGGGCCGCGGCACGAAGGATGACCTCGACAAGATCCTCGACGTCGCCCGGCGCGGCGCGGGCACGACGATCTGCGCCTTCTACGACGGCGCCGTCGGGCCGTACATCTCGTACATCGAAAAGTTCCGCTCGGAATTCGAGGCGCTGATCCCGACATAGCCATGCCCAAGCTCACGATCAACGGCCGCGAGGTCGAGGTCCCCGCCGGGACGAACCTGATCGAGGCCGCCCGCGCGCTCGGCGTCGAGGTCCCCCACTACTGCTACCATCCGGGGCTCTCCATCGCCGGCCAGTGCCGTCTCTGCATGGTGGACATCGAGAAGACGCCGCGCCCGACGATCGCGTGCAACACGCTCGCGGCCGACGGCATGGTCGTCCTGACCGAGACCGAGCGGGTCAAGGAGACGCGGCGGTCGATCATGGAGTTCCACCTGATCAACCACCCGCTCGACTGCCCGGTGTGCGACCAGGCGGGAGAGTGCTGGCTGCAGATCTATTACATGCGGCACGGCCTCTACGACCCGCGGATGACCGACGAAAAGGTGCACAAGCCGAAGGCCGTGCCCCTCGGCCCGCACGTCATCCTGGACGCCGAGCGCTGCATCCTCTGCTCGCGCTGCGTGCGGTTCTGCGACGAGGTCACCGGCACGGGCGAGCTCGGCATCTTCCACCGCGGCGACCAGTCCGAGATCGGGCTCTTCCCGGGCCAAGAGCTCGCCAACAAGTATTCGGCGAACGTGGTCGACATCTGCCCCGTGGGTGCCTTGACCGAACGCGACTTCCGCTTCGCGGTGCGAGTCTGGTACCTCGACGTCACGAAGTCCGTCTGCCCGGGGTGCGCGCGCGGGTGCAACGTCGAAGTGCACGTGAATCGCCGCCGCCCGCACCACAACGAGGGCCGCCGGGTCGCCCGGCTCAAGCCCCGGTTCAACGCCGACGTCAACAAGTGGTGGATCTGCGACGCCGGGCGCTACGGCTTCAAGGCCGTGGACGACAAGACGCGGCTCCGGGAGCCGTTCCGCCGCGAGGCCGGCACGGTGACCGACGCGAGCTGGGACGAGGCCATCGCGGCCGTCGCCGGCGCGCTCGAGCGCTACGCCCCCGACGAGGTCGGCGTTCTTGCGTCGCCGCGGATGGCGAACGAGGACCTCTTCGCGCTCCGCCGCGTGCTCGAGCGCCGCGGTATCCGTCGCGTCGCCTTCCGCGTGCCGCCGGCCGTGGACGGGGACCAGGACGAGATCCTGATCCGCGCGGACAAGAACCCGAACGCGCGCGGCGCCGAGCTCCTGGGCCTCGACGGCGACGCCGCCGCGCTCCTGGCCGCCGCCCGCGCGCGCCAGGTGAAGTGCCTCTGGATCTTCGACCACGACCTCCTGGCGAGCGCCTGGCCGGAGGCCCTAGTCCTGGGCGCGCTCGGCGCGGTCGAGACCCTCGTCTGGGTCGGCGCGAACGCGAACGCCACGAGCGAGCGCGCCCACTGGGTCCTGCCGGCCGCGGCCTGGGTCGAGCGCGAGGGGACGTACACGAACTTCGAGGGCCGCGTCCAGCGGCTCCGCCAGGCCGTCGAGCCGCTCGGCCAGGCGCTGCCCGAGTGGGAGATCCTGGGCCGCGTGCTCGAGGCACTCGGCGCCGGCGCCCGGCCGCCGCGCGCGGAGCGGTGGTTCCGGGAGCTCGCGGCCGCGACGCCCGCGTTCGCCGGCCTCAGCTACCAGGCGATCGGCGACGGCGGCCAGATGGTGCGCGCATGAGCCTGGCGGCCGACCTCGGCATCGCCTTCGGCCGCGTGGCCTTCGTGATGCTCTTCGTCCTCAACATGGGCGGGCTCCTCACGTGGGTCGAGCGCAAGCAGTCGGCGATCATGCAGGATCGGATCGGGGCGAACCGCGCGTCCATCCTGGGCCTCCGGCTGTTCGGGCTCTTCCATCCGCTGGCCGACGCGATCAAGATGCTGACGAAGGAGGACTTCCGGCCCGCCCGCGCCGACCGCGTCCTGTTCGGACTCGCGCCGTTCGTCTCGGTCTTCTTCGCGCTGACGGCGTTCGCCTCGATCCCCTTCGGCGACACCCTCCGCGTCGGAGGGCGCGAGATCCCGCTGCAGGCGGTGACGCTCAACGTGGGCGTGCTCTACGTCTTCGCGATGCTCTCGCTGGGTGTCTACGGCGTGATGATGGCCGGCTGGTCCTCGGGCAACAACTTCGCGCTCCTCGGCGGCCAGCGCGCGGCGGCGCTGATGATCACCGCCGAGGTCGCGATCGGTGCCTCGATCATGGGCGTGATCATGGTCTACGGCTCGCTCAACATGATGGACATCGTGCGCGGGCAGGGCGCCCTCCTCTGGGGCTGGCTGCCGGCCTGGGGCATCGTCACCCAGCCGCTCGCGTTCGTCCTCTTCCTGACCGCCGGCATCGCGGCGACGAAGCGGATCCCGTTCGACATGCCCGAGGGCGAGTCGGAGATCATCGGGTACTTCGTCGAGTACAGCGGCATGAAGTTCGGGATGTTCGCGATGGCGGACTTCCTCGAGACCGTCGTGATCGCCGGGATGACGACGTCGCTCTTCCTCGGCGGCTGGCAGGTGCCGTACCTCGACGCCGCGGGCGTCCGCCTGCCGTGGGGGTGGACGTGGGCGCTGCCGCACCTGCTCGTCGTGCTCCTGCAGGTCGGCGCGTTCGTCCTGAAGGTCTGCGCCGTGATCTTCTTCATGATGCTGATCCGCTGGACCCTGCCGCGCTTCCGCTACGATCAGGCGATGCGGCTCGGCTGGCTCGGCCTCTTCCCGCTCTCCATCGCCAACATCGTGCTGACGGGGCTGGTCCTCCTCCTCTGGGGCGGCCGGCCGTGAGGGCGCTCCAGCGGTTCTACCTCGTGGAGGTGCTGTCCGGCGTCGCGCTGACGGCGGCCCACTTCTTCCGCAACATGGGCCGGCATGCGGCGCACGCGCTCGGCAAGAAGGACGCGCGCGGCGCCGTCACCATTCAGTATCCGGACGAGCGGCGGCCCTACTCGCCGCGCCTCCGCACGCTCCACCGCCTCGTGCGACGCGAGGACGGCTCGCCGCGCTGCGTGGCGTGCATGATGTGCGAGACGGTGTGCCCGGCCCACTGCATCTACATCGTCGCGGCCGAGCACCCGAACCCGGAGATCGAGAAGGTCCCGGCGCGCTTCGACATCGACGTCGGCAAGTGCGTCTTCTGCGGCTACTGCGTGGAGGCGTGCCCCGAGGATGCGATCCGGATGGACACGGGCATCCTGGAGTTCTCGTCGTACACTCGCGGCGGCATGATCTACACCAAGGAGGCGCTGCTCGCGCTCGAGCCCGCCGGCCCCGACGGCCACCCGCGCTCGCCGATCCCGATCCCGGCGGACCGCACGCCGTGATGACCCACGCGGCGTTCCTCGTCATCGCGGCCCTCGCGGTCGCCTCGGCGCTCGGGCTCGTCCTGCGGCGCAACGCGATCCACGGCGCCCTCTTCCTCGTCGTGAACCTCGGCTCGGTGGCCGCCCTCTACCTGACCCTCGGCGCCGAGTTCCTCGCGGCCGTCCAGGTGATCGTCTACGCGGGCGCGATCATGGTGCTCTTCGTGTTCGCGATCATGGTCCTCATCCCCGGCAAGGAGGAGACGGGCCTCGACCCGCGCCGCGGCTGGCGCCTCCTGGCGCTGCCCGTCGGCGCGCTTCTCGCGCTCCAGCTGCTCCTGGTCGTGCGCGCCGGCGTCGGGCCCGTGGCGCCCGCGGCGGCGGTGCCCGGGGGCGTGGAGGCGGTCGCCCGGCTGCTCTTCACGCGGTACCTGTTGCCCTTCGAGCTCACGTCGGTGCTGCTGCTCGCCGCGATGGTGGGCGTGCTGCTCCTGGCGCGGCGGCGGGTCTGATGGTCGCCGAGTCCTGGTACGTGGCGCTCTCGGCGGTCCTCTTCAGCATCGGGGTGGTCGGCGTCGTCGTGCGCCGCAATCCCCTCGTGATGTTCATGTCCATCGAGCTCATGCTGAACGCGGCCAACCTGGCGTTCGTGGCGTTCGGCCGCCGGGCGGGAAACGCCGACGGCCAGATCGCGGTGTTCTTCGTCATGGCCGTGGCGGCGGCGGAGGTGGCGGTGGGGCTCGCCATCATCGTCACGGTCTTCCGTCTCCGCCGGCGGCTCAGCGTGGACGACCTCAGCCTGATGCGCTGGTAGCGGGAGGACGAGATGGCCAAGACGATGGCGCCGCAGAAAGCGACCGGGCCGGCCCTCGACCCGGGGCTCGTGCGGAAGCTGCTCACGGACATGCTCCTCATCCGCCGGTTCGAGGAGAAGGCGGCCGAGGCGTACGCGCTCGGCAAGATCGGCGGCTTCCTCCACCTCTACATCGGCCAGGAGGCGGTGGCGGTGGGGGCGACCTCGGCCCTCCGCCCCGACGACTACGTGATCTCGGCCTACCGCGAGCACGGCCACTGCCTGGCGAAGGGCTCGGACCCGAAGCGGATGATGGCCGAGCTCTTCGGCCGCCGCGACGGGCTGTCCCACGGCAAGGGCGGGTCGATGCACCTCTTCGACAAGAGCGTCAACTTCCTCGGCGGCCACGCGATCGTCGGGGCGCATCTGCCCGTCGCCGCTGGCGTCGCGTTCGCGATCAAGTACGAGGCGCGCGACCAGGTGATCGTCTGCTACTTCGGCGACGGCGCCGTGCCGCAGGGCGAGTTCCACGAGTCCCTGAACCTGGCCGCGCTGTGGAAGCTGCCCGTCATCTACCTCTGCGAGAACAACCGCTACGCGATGGGCACGTCGACCGACCGAGCGCTCGCCCAGACGCAGATCTGGAAGTTCGGCCAGACCTACGGCATCCCGTCGGAGAAGGTGGACGGCATGGACGTGTTCGCCGTGCGCGACGTCGTCGGCCGCGCGGTGGAGCGCGCCCGCCGCGACACGACGCCGTCGCTGATCGAGGCCGACACCTACCGGTTCCGCGGCCACTCGATGCGCGACCCGGCGGGCGCCGTGTACCGGACGAAGGAGGAGGTCGAGCACGAGAAGGAGCGGGACCCGATCGCCCTGCTCCGCCAGCGCGCGCTCGCGGGCGGCGCGCTCACCGAGGCCGATGTCCGGGCGATCGAAAAGGACGTCAGCGACCGGATCGACGAGGCGGTGGCGTTCGCCGACGCCTCGCCCGAGCCGCCGGCCGAGGGGCTCTTCACCGACATCTACAAGGAGGGCTGAGATGGCGGTGATGACGTACCGTGAGGCCCTGAACCAGGCGCTGCGGGAGGAGATGCGCCGCGACCCGCGCGTCTTCGTGATCGGCGAGGAGGTCGGGCTCTACGACGGCGCCTACAAGGTCACGCAGGGGCTCCTCAAGGAGTTCGGCGCGAAGCGCGTCGTGGACACGCCCATCTGCGAGTCGGGGTTCACCGGCGTCGGGATCGGCGCCGCCATGCTCGGGCTCCGCCCCGTCGTCGAGATGATGACGTTCAACTTCTCCCTGATGGCGATGGACCAGATCGTCAACACGGCGGCGAAGCTCCACTACATGTCGGGCGGGCAGTTCAGCGTGCCGCTGGTCATCCGGGGGCCCGGCGGGCCGGCGGCCCAGCTCGCCGCGCAGCACTCCCAGTCCATGGAGACCTACTACTACCACGTGCCCGGGCTCAAGGTCGTGCGCCCAACGACGCCGATGGACGCCAAGGGCCTGTTGAAGTCGGCGATCCGCGACGACAATCCCGTGATCTTCATCGAGTCGGAGACGCTTTATCACCTCAAGGGCGAGGTTCCCGACGATCCCGACTTCCTGATTCCGCTCGGCCAGGCGATCGTCCGCCGCGAGGGGACCGACGTCACCGTCGTCGCCTACATGGGCATGATGTACCGCGCGCTCGAGGCGGCCGAGGAGCTCGCCAAGGAAGGGATCTCCGTGGAGCTCGTCGATCCCCGCACGCTGCGCCCCATGGACACGGAGACGATCATCGGCTCGGTGCGGAAGACCCATCGCGTGGTGGTCGTGGAGGCGGGTGCCGGGTTTGCGGGCATGGGCTCGGAGATCGCGGCGTTCATCACCGAGCAGGCCTTCGACGACCTCGACGCGCCCGTCGAGCGCGTGACCGGCGCGAACGCGCCGATGCCGTACGCGCGGAACCTCGAGAAGCTCAAGACGCCGACGACGGAGAAGATCCTCGCCGCGGTCCGCCGCGTGTGCAACGCGAACGGGAGCTGACCCATGGCCATCACCAAGGTCGTCATGCCGAAGCTCTCCGAGGCGATGGAGAGCGGGAAGATCATCAAGTGGCTCAAGAAGGAAGGAGATCGCGTCCAGGCGGGCGACATCCTCGCGGAGGTGGAGACGGACAAGGCCGACGTCGAGATGGAGGCGTTCGGCGGCGGCGTCCTGCGCAAGATCCTCGCCCAGGCCGGCGAGAAGACGCCGGTCGGCGCGCTGATCGGCGTGATCGCCGAGCCGAGCGACGACATCTCGGCGCTGCTCGCGGGGGCGCCGGCGCCCGCCGCCGCCCCGGCGGCCGCGCCGGGCCCGCCGGGGGCGCCCGTGGTGGCGCCGATCGGGGCCGCGCCGAGCCCGGCCGTCCGGACCGTCACGCGCCCGGAGCCCGCCCCCACCGCAGCCGTGCCCGCCGGGGTGACGGCCGGGCGCGTGAAGGCCTCCCCCCTCGCGAAGAAGATCGCCGCGCAGTCGGGCGTCGACCTCCGGCTGCTCCAGGGAACGGGCCCGGGCGGGCGGATCATCCGCCGCGACGTCGAGCAGGCCTCGACGCGCGGCGTCGCGGCGATGCCGGCCGCCACCGCGCCCGCGGTGGCGGGGCCCGAGTACGAGGACCGGCCGCTCTCCCCGATCCGCGCCACGATCGCCAAGCGGATGCCGCTCTCGAAGGCGCCGGTGCCGCACTTCTACGTCACGAGCGAGGTGGCGATGGACCGCGCGTGGGAGCTGCGCGAGGAGCTGAACGCGCTCGAGGACCAGCCGAAGATCTCGATCAACGACTTCGTCGTCCGCGCCACCGCACTGACCCTGATGAAGCATCCGGAGATCAACGCGTCGTTCCAGGGCGACGCGGTCCGCGTCTGGCGCCGCGCCCACATCGGCATCGCGGTGGCGCTCGAGGACGGCTTGATCACGCCGGTCCTCCGCGACTGCCAGGCGAAGTCGCTCGCCCAGATCGCCGTCGAGGCGCGGGCCCTCGCCGAGCGCACGCGCGCGCGCAAGCTTCGGGCCACGGAGCTGTCGGGCGCCACGTTCTCGATCTCGAACCTCGGCATGTTCGACGTCGCCGAGTTCTCGGCGATCATCAACCCGCCCGAGGGCGCGATCCTCGCCGTCGGCTCGGTCCGCCGCGTGCCCGTCGTCGAGGACGCGGGCCTCGGGGTCGGCCGCCGCATGATGCTGACGCTCTCCTGTGACCACCGCGTCATGGACGGCGCGATGGGCGCGCGCTTCCTCCAGGACCTGAAGCAACTCCTCGAGGCGCCGCTGCGCCTCCTGGTCTAGCGCGATGGCCCGGCACACGTTCGACGTCGCCGTGGTGGGCACCGGGCCCGGCGGCTACGTCGCGGCCATCCGCTGCGCCCAGCTCGGGCTGTCCGTCGCCACCGTCGAGGACGACCGTCCGGGCGGCGTCTGTCTCAACTGGGGCTGCATCCCGACCAAGGCCCTCTTACGCAATGCCGAGGTCGTCGGTCTCTTCGGCCGCGCCGCGGAGTTCGGGATCAAGGTGACCGGCTTCGAGGCGAGCTACGCGGAGGCGATCCAGCGCAGCCGGCGTGTGGCCGACCGCATGGCCAAGGGCGTCGAGTTCCTCTTCCGGAAGAACAAGATCACCCTCTTCCCGGGCCGCGGCGTGCTCCGGGCGCGCGACACGGTCGAGGTGACGGGCGCGTCGGGCACGGAGACGCTCAGCGTGAAGGCGGTGATCCTCGCGACCGGCTCCGAGCCCAAGTCGCTGCCCGGCGTCGCGCTCGACGAGAAGACGGTCATCTCCTCGAACGGCGCCGTGCGGAGCGAGCGGAAGCCCGCGTCGCTCGTCGTCATCGGCGCGGGCGCGGTCGGCGTCGAGTTCGCCGACGTGTACGCGGCGTACGGCGCCAAGGTGACGCTCCTCGAGGCGCTCCCGCGCATCGTCCCGATCGAGGACGAGGACTGCTCGAAAGAGCTGGCGCGCGCGTTCGGCCGGCGCGGCATCGCGCTCAAGACCGGGGTGAAGGTCGCCTCCGTCAAGCCCGGCGGGCCGGGCGCGGTCGTCGAGACGGACGGGGGCAAGCTCGAGGCGGAGCTGGTCCTGATGGCCGTGGGCCGCGCGGCGAAGGTGGCGGGGCTCGGCCTCGAGGCGCTCGGGATCGTGCTCGAGCGCGGGTTCGTGAAGGTCTCCCCGCGGATGGAGACCGGGGCGAAGGGCGTCTACGCCATCGGCGACATGGCCGGCCCGCCGCTCCTGGCCCACAAGGCGATGGCCGAAGGGGTCGTCGCCGCCGAGGCGATCGCCGGCCGCGACCCGCGCCCGGTGGACTACGCCAACGTGCCGTCCTGCACCTATTGCCGACCGCAGGTCGCGTCCCTCGGCGCGACCGAGGCGAAGGCGCGCGAGCACGGGCGCGACGTCGCCGTCGGGAAGTTCCCGTTCACCGCGAGCGGCAAGGCCGTCGCGCTCGGCGAGACGGACGGCTTCGTGAAGGTCGTCGCCGACAAGGCGACGGGCGAGCTCCTCGGCGTCCACATCGTGGGCCCGGAGGCGACCGAGATCATCCACGAGTTCGCCGTCGGCCGCACGCTCGAGGCGACGCTCGAGGAGATGGTCCACACGATCCACGCCCACCCGACGCTGTCCGAGGCGGCGCTCGAGGCGACGCTCGGCGCGCTCGGCCAGGCGATCCACCTGTAGGGCGCGCCGTGGACTGGGAGCTCGGCCCCGAGCAGGACGCGCTCCGCCGCCGCGCGCGGCAGCTGGCCGACACGGTCTTCGCGGGGCGCGCCGCGCGCTGGGACGCGAGCGAGGAGTACCCCTGGGAGAACGTGAAGGACCTCGTCGGCGCCGGGCTCATGGGGATGACGATCCCGCGCGCGTACGGCGGGCCGGACCGGCCCGTGCTCGACGTCGTCCTCGCCATCGAGGAGGTCGCGCGGGCGTGCGGGATCACCGGGCGGATCGTCGTCGAGGGGAGCCTCGGCGTCGTCGGCGCCCTCTCCGCCTACGGCACCGAGGCGCAGAAGCGCCGGTACTTCCCGTGGGTGCTCGAGGGCGACAAGCCGGCGATCGCGATCAGCGAGCCCGCCGCGGGCTCGGCGGCGACCGACCTCGAGACGCGCGCCGAGGAGGCGCCCGGCGGCTACCGGCTCACCGGCCACAAGTGCTGGATCACGGGCGCCGGCACGTCGCGGCTCTACCTCGTCTTCGCGCGCTTCGGCGGGCGGCCCGGCGCCGAGGGGATCGGCGGCCTGCTCGTCGAGCGCGACACGCCCGGCTTCACGATCGGGCGGCGCGAGCCCATGATGGGCCTGCGCGGGGTCCCGGAGGGCGAGCTTCACTTCGCGGCCTGCTTCGTCCCGACGGAGAACCTCCTCGTCGCGTCCGGCGACGGCTTCAAGCGGCTCATGCGCGCCTACAACGGTCAGCGGCTCGGCGCGGCCACGGTGGCGCTCGGCCTGGCGCAGGGCGCGTACGAGCTGGCACTACGCCACGCGGCGGAGCGTCGGCAGTTCGACCGCCCCATCGCCGAGTTCCAGGGGATCCGCTGGAAGCTCGCCGACATGGCGATCGCCCTCGACGCCGCGCGCCTCCTGATCCACCGCGCCGCGGCGCGCGCGGGCCGCGGCTTCCCGGACGCGCTCGAGGCCGCCAAGGCGAAGACCTTCGCGGCGGAGATGGCGCAGGAGGTCACGAGCCAGGCGCTCCAGATCCACGGCGCCGCCGGCTACGGCCGCTCGCTTCCGCTCGAGCGCATGGCGCGCGACGCGCGGATGTTCGCGATCGGCGGCGGGACAGTCGAGATGATGCGGAACCTGATTGCCGACCACATCCTGCCCTCGCGAATGGACTGGCGCCGCGCCTAGCGGCGTGGGCATGAGACTCGGCTTCGGGCTGCCCGCCCGTCGCGACCCCAACTTCGAGCCCGGGGGCCCGTCGCTCGACACGGTCCTGGCCCGGATGGAATCGCCGGCCCCGCGGCAGTAGAATCGGGGCACGCAGCCGCGCCGGCGCCAGGGAGGTGCCTCGATGTTTGGACTGGGAAGCCAGGAACTGATCGTCATTCTGGTCATCGCGCTCGTGCTGTTCGGCGGGAGCAAGCTGCCCGAGCTCGCGCGCTCGCTGGGCCGGTCCATCAACGAGTTCAAGAAGGGCGTCAACGAGGGCGCGAAGCCAGACGACGGGCCCGCGAAGGACGAGAAGAAGTAGTCCGCTCGCTCGGTAGGATGCCGAGTCTCTGGCTGCCGGAGATCGCCCTCGGGGAGAAGATCCTCAGGACGGTCGTCATCTACGTGTTCATCCTCCTGGCGTTCCGGTTCACGGGCAAGCGCCAGGTCGGCCAGCTCACGCCGTTCGACCTGGTTGTGCTGCTGATCATCTCGAACGTCGTCCAGAACGCGGTGATCGGCCCCGACAACTCGCTCGGCGGCGGCCTGCTCGGCGCGGTCGTGATCCTCGCGCTCAATTGGCTCGTGGTCGAGCTGACCTTCCGCTCGAAGCGGCTGCGCCGGATGCTCGAGGCGGAGCCGACGCTCCTCGTCCACAACGGACGGATCCTGCACGACAACCTCCGGAGGGAGCGACTCACGCTCGACGACCTGCACGTCGCCCTGCGCCGGGCCGGCGTGGCCGACCTCGAGCGCGTGCACGTGGCCGTGCTCGAGGAGAACGGTGGGATCAGCGTGATTCCGCGCGCGGCCGGCGGGCCGGAGCACGTCCCCGGCGCCCGTTAGGAGCCTGTCGGGTTATCGAGGGGCGCCATGGCTCCGCCGGGGCGTCCCGAGCCACCCCGGGGGGCTTGGGGGGGCCCCCCCATGTTCAACAAGGCGTCAGTGCGCAGCGCCGTGGTGCAGGAAGGGCAGCGCGAAGAGCTGCAGGAAGCCGTTCGCGGTGAGCAGGGCGCCGAGCACGGCGAGGCCGAGCGAGAACCAGAACATCGGCCGCGAGGTGGACAGGATGGACACCGACGCGGTCACGATCGCGATTTGTAAGAACACCTCGGCGAAGTCGAAGTAGGGGTCGCGGTTCCGGTGCCGGTCCCGCTCCGCCTCGAGCGTCTTCGCCTCCTTTTCGATGTCCTTCTTCTCGGCGTTGTAGCGCTTCTCCTCCTCGGCGAACTTCGAGGCGAGCGCCTCGAACTTCGCGCGCTCGGCGCCCCGGAGGGGTGAGGGCTCGGCGAGCTGCGCCTCGAGCAGGAGCTTCTGCGCGCGGTACTGGTGCTCGCGGATCACCTTCGCCTGGTAGAAGGCCCACTGGTCGGACGACTGCTGCTGGGCGAGCAGCATCTCCTTCATCGCGTTGTTCCCGCCCAGCGAGGCGATGGCGAGCACGACCGCGTAGATCGCCGTCGTCAGCGCGACGCGCCGGCTGAAGGCGTGCTCGGCGTGCTCGCGCAGCTCGCCGGGCTTGGGGAGCTCGACCTCAGCCACGCGAGGGCGCCGAGCCCTTGCGGATCTCCTCCCGCATCGCGTCCTTGCCGGCCTCGAAGGCGCTCATGAGCCGCTGCGTCTGCTCCTCGAAGAGCTCGCGGCTCTTGTCGAGCCACTCCCCCGCGCGCCCCTGCGCCTCGGTGGCGAACTCCTGGGCGCGCCGCGCCACGTCGCCGCCCTGCTCCCGGAGGAGCTCCCGGGCCTGCGGCCCGGTCTTCGGCGTCAGCAGGAGGGCCGCCGCGGCGCCGAGCGCCGCGCCCAGAAAGAACCAGCCGAGATAGCCCGCGGCGTCGCCTCGCTCGTTACTCATGGTTGTCTCCTTCGTTTTTCTGGAGGTGCCGGACGAAGACCTCCACGCCCTTCTTCACTCCCGCCGCCAGCCCGACGAGCTGCCCGGCACGCGTGAGGCCGCCCAGCACGGTGACGACGCGCCCCATCCCCTCGGCGACGCCGCCGACCTTCTCGGTCAGCGCGCCCATGCGCTCGAGCTCGTGGCCGGCCTGGCGGGTGAGCGCGCGCACGTCCTCGGTGAGCGCGTGCGCCTGGCCCACCAGGGGCCGGAGCTCCTGCTCCACGATCGTCAGCACGCCCTCGGCGCGCTGGGCGACGCGCCGGAGCGCCAGGACGGCCGCCACGAGGGCCACCATCAGCGCCAGCGCGGCCAGAGTGAGGAGTGTCTGGGCCCAGAAAGGCATGGACCTGAATTATTGGTGGAAAATGGGACGGAAGTCAATGAAACTAGGAGCTTGATGTCTCTCGAAGACCGGTTCGACGAGCTGCGTCGGCGCGACGCTCAGGCCGAGCTCGGTGGCGGCGAGGAGCGCCGTCGGCGCCAGCACAAGGCCGGGAAGAAGACCGCCCGCGAGCGGCTCGAGCTCCTCCTCGACCCGGGTTCGTTCCTCGAGGTCGACAAGTTCGTGGTCCACCAGAGCCGCGACTTCGACATGGAAAACCAGAAGGTGCTCGGCGACGGGGTGGTGACCGGATCGGGCCGGATCCACGGTCGGCCGGTCTTCGTGTTCGCCCAGGACTTCACCGTCTTCGGCGGCTCGCTCTCCGAGGCCTACGCGCGCAAGATCTGCAAGGTCATGGACCTGGCGATGAAGACGGGCGCGCCGATCATCGGGCTCAACGACTCGGGGGGAGCCCGGATCCAGGAGGGCGTCGTCTCGCTCGCGGGCTACGCGGACATCTTCCTCCGCAACACGCTCGCCTCCGGCGTCGTGCCGCAGGTCTCCGCGATCCTGGGGCCGTGCGCGGGCGGCGCGGTATACTCGCCGGCGATCACGGACTTCGTGTTCATGGTCAAGAACACGTCGTACATGTTCGTCACGGGCCCGGACGTCATCAAGGCGGTGACGCACGAGAGCGTCTCCGCGGAGGAGCTCGGGGGCGCCCAGACCCACGGGACCACGTCGGGCGTCGCGCACTTCGCGGCCGACAGCGAGGACGAATGCCTCGCGCTCATCCGCGAGCTCATGACCTTCCTGCCACAGAACAACATGGAGGATCCGCCGCTCCGCCCGACCCGGGATCCGGTGGACCGGCGCGATGAGGCGCTCCAGACGATCGTGCCGGACCAGCCGAACAAGGCGTACGACATGCTGGACATCATCCGCGCGGTCCTCGACGATCATTACTTCTTCGAGGTCCACGCGGCCTTCGCCCCCAATCTGGTCGTCGGCTTCGGCCGGCTCGGGGGCCGGCCCGTCGGGATCGTCGCCAACCAGCCCGTCCACCTCGCCGGCTGCCTGGACATCAGCGCCTCGCTCAAGGGCGCGCGCTTCGTCCGCTTCTGCGACTGCTTCAACATTCCGCTCGTCACGTTCGAGGACGTTCCGGGCTTCCTGCCGGGCACGGCGCAGGAGTTCGGCGGCATCATCAAGCACGGGGCCAAGCTTCTCTTCGCCTTCTGCGAGGCGACGGTGCCGAAGCTCACGGTGATCACGCGCAAGGCGTACGGCGGCGCCTACTGCGTGATGTCGTCCAAGCACATCCGCGGGGACGCGAACTTCGCCTACCCGACGGCGGAGATCGCGGTGATGGGGCCGGACGGGGCCGTGAACATCCTCTACCGGCGCGAGCTCGAGCAGGCGGCGGACGCGGCGGCCTTTCGCGACGAGAAGACGAGCGAGTACCGCGAGAAGTTCGCGCACCCGTACGTGGCCGCCGAGCGCGGCTACATCGACGAGGTGATCGAGCCCCGGGACACCCGGGCGCGGCTGTGCGCGGCACTCGAGCTCACGCGGACGAAGCGCGACGCGAACCCGCCGAAGAAGCACGGCAACATCCCGCTGTGATGAGGCGAAGGTCATGACGGACCCCGAGACCTCGTGGGGCGCGCCGCTCGATCCCGTCTTCGGTCCGCACCACGTCGCGGCCGACCGGGACGAGGAGCGACTCGGTCAGCCGGGCGAGTTCCCGTTCACGCGCGGCGTCCACCCGGAGATGTACCGGCGGCGTCTCTGGACGATGCGCCAGTACGCCGGGTTCGGCTCGGCGGCCGAGACCAACAAGCGCTACCGCTTCCTGCTCGACCAGGGGCAGACGGGACTCTCGGTGGCCTTCGACCTGCCGACGCAGATGGGGTACGACCCCGACGCCGCGATCGCGCGCAGCGAGGTGGGGAAGGTCGGCGTCTCGATCGCCTCGCTCGAGGACATGCAGGACCTCTTCGAGGGCATCCCGCTCGACCGGGTCTCGACCTCGATGACCATCAACGCCACCGCGTCCATCCTGCTGGCGCTCTACGTCGCGACCGCCCGGCGTCAGGGGGTCGCCGCCGAGCGCCTCGCCGGGACCGTGCAGAACGACATCCTGAAGGAGTACATCGCGCGCGGCACCTACATCTTCCCGCCCGCCCCCTCGATGCGGCTCATCACGGACACGTTCGCCTATTGCAAGGACCGCGTGCCGCGCTGGAACACGATCTCGATCTCCGGCTACCACATGCGCGAGGCGGGATGCACCGCCGTCCAGGAGGTTGCGTTCACGCTCGCCAACGGCATCGCGTACGTCGAGGCCGCGCGCGTGGCCGGCCTGACGGTCGACGAGTTCGCGCCGCAACTCTCGTTCTTCTTCAACGCGCACAACGCCCTGATCGAGGAGGTCGCGAAGTTCCGGGCGGCGCGGCGCCTCTGGGCCCGGATCATGCGCGACAGGTTCGGCGCGCGCGACCCGCGGGCGCTCGCCCTGCGCTTCCACGCGCAGACCGCCGGCAGCATGCTCACGGCGCAGCAGCCCGAGAACAACATCGTCCGCGTCACCGTGCAGGCCCTCGCCGCCGTGCTCGGCGGCTGCCAGTCGCTCCACACGAACTCGATGGACGAGGCGCTGGCGCTGCCGACGGAGCGGGCCGTGCGGATCGCGCTCCGGACACAGCAGATCCTCGCCCACGAGTCCGGCGTCGCCGATATCGTGGATCCGCTCGGCGGCGCCTTCGCGATCGAACGGCTCACGGACGACATCGAGGAGGCGGCGCTCACCTACATCCGGAAGATCGACGAGCTGGGCGGCGCGGTCCGCGCGATCCCGTTCATGCAGCGCGAGATCCAGGACGCCGCGTACCGCTACCAGCGCGAGGTCGAGGACAAGGCTCGGATCGTCGTCGGCGTCAACGAGCACGTCACCGACGATGCGCCGCCGGGGAACCTCTTCCAGGTGGACCCCGCGGTCGGCGCCGCGCTCGCGGAGAAGGTGGCGCGGTATCGGGCCGCGCGCGGGCGCGACGCGGCGCAGCGCGCGCTCGACGCGCTCGAGACGACGGCGCGCGGCCGCGAGAACCTCGTGCCGCGCATCGTGGACGCCGTGGAGGCGGCCGTGACGCTCGGCGAGATCTGCGACCGGCTCCGCGGCGTCTTCGGCGTCCACCAGCCGTCCGTGACATTTTGAGCCGGGCGGCCGCGCCGGGCGCCGCGCTGGTCCTCGTCCTGGCCTCCGCCGGGGTCGCGCACGCGGGGCTCGCCGACCGCATCGGCGCCACGTTCGCCCTCATGGCCGAGGATTTCGCCCGGGCCTTCCAGTCGATGGAGGGGCTCATCGTGAGCGAGGAGGGCGACACGCTCTACCTCGACCTCGGCGAGGAACGGGGCGCGCAGGTCGGGCAGGAGTTCACGATCTTCCGCAAGGGCGCCCCGTTCGTCCACCCACTCACCGGCGCGCCGCTCGGCCAGTTCGAGGAGATGCTCGGCTACGCGCAGATCACGC
>QHSZ01000203.1 GCA_003220595.1 Candidatus Rokuibacteriota bacterium
TGCGACGCGCTCCCTGAAGGCCGGCAGGCCGCCCTCGCGGATCCGGTCGTACGCGCCCTTGGGGATCACGTAGCCGCACTGCCAGTACTCACCGCGGTCGATCATGACGAAGATCTGACCGGCGTCGAACCGGCCCATCGTTCGCCCCTGGTCCTGCCGCCCGCGCGTGAGCCTGAACCAGAGCACGTCCATCGGGGCGCCCAGTTCCTCCGCGTGCAGGCCGGCCTGCGCGCGGAGGAGGGAATGCCGGCCGTCGGCGGCGACGACGAGGTCGGCGCGAACCGTGACGGGCCCGGCCTCCGTCATCACTTGCACGCCGACCACGCGCCCCGACTCCTCGAGGAGCCCGGTGACCTCGGTCTGCATACGCAGGCTGAACCCCGGATATCGGGCCGCTGCCGCGGCGAGGAAATCGAGGAAGTCCCACTGCGGCATGAAGACGAGGAACCGGCACCGGGTCGGGAGATGAGTGAAGTCGGCGACCGGCACGATCACCTCACCGACTTGCGCCGCCAGCTCGCGCACTTCCTGGTGCGGGAGCTTCAGGAGGCCATCCAGCAGGCCGAGCTCGTGCATGACCTCGAGCGTCGACGGGTGGATCGTGTCGCCGCGGAAGTCGCGCAGGAAGTCAGCATGCTTCTCGAGCACGAGGGCCGTGAGCCCGGCGCGGGCCAGCAACAGGCCGAGCATCATGCCGGCCGGCCCACCTCCGGCGATGCAGCACTGGACCGAGGTCGGGGCGCGTGTCATGGGTGGCCCACGCCCATCATGCCCCATCCGGGGGCGCAGCGCGGGGGACGCTAGTCGCGGTGACCGCGATCACCGCGGATCGCGCCGCGGATCTCACCCGGCGGAAAGAGCACGGAGTGCACGTTCGCGTAGGTCGCGCCGGCGCGGATCGCGGCGACGAGCTCGTCGAACTCGCCTGCGTCGATCCCCTGTCCGGCGACCGTGAGCACCTGGGCGGGAACGATCGTCCCGGTCACGGTGCCTTCGGCGGGGCAGAAGGGCGTCAGCGCGGCGACGGCCGCCGGGGCCGGCGTGCCCTCCGTCTGGCAGAGCCAGACGACGATGCCGCCGACCGTGTGCCGCTGGCCGAAGTGGATGTGGGCCTGGGTCACCGCGCCCTCGAGGCCCTCGTAGGAGAGCTCGTAGCTGATCGTGTTGGCGTCGTCACCGATGCGGGCCCGGAACTTCCCACTGGCAGCGGTCGAGATCGCCCCACGCAGCGCCGGCGGCGCGGCGATGAAGTGGACCTCGTGGTAGCCGGACAGCCGGGCGTCGAACACCTGGCCGTCGTCGCCGGCCAGCGCGGACGCGACTGACCCGACGACCAGCAGGAAGGCGAACGGAAGGACTGGGGTTCTCATCGAGGGGGTTCCTCCTTGGGTTGAGGTGCCACGTAAACGCACCGGCCGTCTCGCCGGTTCCCATCTCGCACGAACAACCTTGGGCATGAGGGGTTTCCCCTATTTCACAAACGCTCGCGGCCGGGGTCTCAGAGGATATAAGCGAGACGATCCCGGCCGGGAGGGACTTATGAGCGACAGAGCCGAGCTGCTCCGAGAGGCTGACCACGCGTTTGGCGAGCTGCGCGAGGCGATCGGCGGGCTTGCCGAGGAACAGATGGGCCGCGTCTGGCTCGGCACGTGGGGCGTGCGCGAGATCCTGATCCACGTCTCCGGCTGGCACCGGGCGATGACGCCGGCGCTCGAGCATATCGCGCGCGGCGAGGCGCCGTACCCGCCCGGGACCTACGACGACTTCAACGCGTGGAACGCGAGGTTCGTCGACCGGCAGACCGGCGTGAAGATCGCCGACGTCCTCGCGGAGCTCGAGGCGTCCCATCGGGACTTCGTCGCCGCGGCCGCCGCCGTGCCCGAGCCGTACTTCGCGGCGGGCGGCGCGGCCCGCGACCTCTTCGAGGGCACCGGAGCCTCACACTATCGCGAGCACACGGCCCAGATCCGCGAGTGGCGGCGGGCGGGGGCGCGGTAGCGGCGCCTCCTAGGGAAGCGCCGTCGCGTCGAACACGCCCGAGCAGCATACCGCGCGCTGCTGTTAGAATCACGCCACGATGACCTCCACGACGATCACCTGGGAGTCCGAGACCGTGCCGATCGCGGGCGCGGCGCTCCACGTCGCGCGCGCCGGCGCCGGCGCGCCCCTGCTCGTGCTGCACCACGACGTCGGCAGCCTCGAGCGCCTGCCGTTCTACGACGCGCTGGCGCGGCGCTTCACGGTGCTCGTGCCGTCGCATCCTGGCTACGACAAATCCGAGCGCCCCGATTGGCTGCGCAGCGTGCGCGACGTCGCCGTCCTCTACCAGTGGCTGCTCGCCGAGCGCGAGCTCACGCGCGACCCTGGCCGCGTCTCGCTGCTCGGCCTCGGGTTCGGCGGCTGGATCGCGGCGGAGATGGCGACGATGGCGCCGCGGGCGTTCCGGAGGCTCGTCCTCGTGGGGGCGATGGGCCTCAAGCCCGAGCGCGGCGAGATCGCGGACCAGGCGCTCCTGTCGTACATCGACTACGTGCGGCGGGGCTTCGCCGACCCGCGCGTGTTCGACAGGATCTTCGGGGCAGAGCCGCAGACGAGCGTGCTCGAGCAGTGGGACCTGAACCGTGAGATGACGTTCCGGATCGCGTGGAAGCCGTACATGTACAATCCCACGCTCGGGCGCCTGCTCGGCTCCGTCGCCACGCCGGCCCTGGTCGTTTGGGGGCGTGAGGACCGCATCGTCCCGCTCGAGTGCGGCGAGGGCTATCAGAAGGCGCTGGCCCACGCCCGGCTCGAGGTCCTCGACGGCGCGGGGCATTTCGTGGAGCTGGAGAAGCCGGACGAGCTGGCGCAGCTCGTGACGCGCTTCGTGACCGAGGCCTGACCCAGGGGAGACGCGAATGCACCTCATGTACTTCACCGAGCAGCCGATGTCGGCCTATCCGGAGGCCGAGGGACGCGACTTCGGCGCGACCGCGCTGATGCTCTCCAACCGCTTCTTCGACCCGGTGGCGGGCAGCCGTCTCTACAACGAGTACCTCGAGCACTACCGGCTGGCCGAGGCGGTGGGCTTCGACGGGATCATGCTGAACGAGCACCACAACGCGCCGTTCTGCATGCAGGCGAAGTGCAACATCTTCGCGTCGATCCTGGCGGCGGCGACGACGCGCGTGAAGCTCGTCCTCCTCGGCAACCCACTGCCGCTCGCCGACAACCCGGTGCGCCTGGCCGAGGAGCTCGCGATGATCGACATGGTGTCGCGCGGGCGCCTGGTGTCGGGCTTCGTGCGCGGTGGCGGCCAGGAGCAGCTCGCCGCCGGCGTCAATCCCGCCTACAACCGCGAGCGGTTCGAGGAGGCGCACGAGCTCATCGTCAAGGCGTGGACCGAGCCCGGGCCGTTCCGCTGGGAGGGTGCCCACTATCAGCACCGCGTCGTGAACCCATGGGCCGTGCCGCTCCAGAAGCCGCACCCGCGCGTGTGGATCCCCGGCGTCCTGAGCAAGGAGACGATCGTCTGGGCGGCGAAGAAGCGCTATCCCTACATCGCGCTCAGCACCGCGATCGATGCGACCAAGAAGATCTGGGAGCTCTACGACAGCGTGGCCGCGGCGACCGGCTACGCGGGCGGCCCCGAGTACCGCGGCTACCTGCAGCGGTGTCACGTCGCGGAGACCGAGGAGAAGGCGCTGGCGAACGCGCAGCAGTTCATGTGGATGCAGGGCGAGTTCACGGGCCTCGCCCACCCGGTGTGGTCGAGCCCGTCCGGGTACTTCTCGCCGTCGTACCGCACCGCGTTCGTCGAGTACGCGGTCGGCCGGCGCTCGAACCCGCGCGGCGCCGCGTTCGAGGAC
The DNA here is from genome assembly GCA_003220595.1 of Candidatus Rokuibacteriota bacterium. Lineage (GTDB taxonomy): Bacteria > Methylomirabilota > Methylomirabilia > Rokubacteriales > CSP1-6 > AR19. The sequence goes on from QHSZ01000203.1 coordinate 3,849, forward strand.
CAGTTGCGCGACCAGCAGATCGTCGCCGGCACGCCGAAGACCGTGATCCCGAAGCTGCGCCGCCTGCTCGAGGAGACGCGGCCGTCGATCCTCGGGTTCTGGGCGTCCGACGGGTTCGTCTCGAACGAGGACGCGAAGACGTGCATCCGCCTCCTCGGCGAGGAGGTCCTGCCCGCGCTCCGGGACATTGGCAAGGAGCTCGGGCTCTGGAGCCCGTTCGAGGCCAACGCGCCCGTCAGCCTCAGGTTCCCCGAGCCCGCGCGGTCCGCGGCCGCCCGCGTATAACCCGTCGCCGATGAGGACCCTCATCGAGGGCGGCTGGGTGGTCGCGCACAGCGGCGCCGGGCACGAGGTCCACGAGCGGGGCAGCGTGGTCGTCGAGGACGACCGGATCCTCCACGCCGGCGGGCCGTACACGGGCCCGGTCGACGCGCGCCTCTCCGCCCGGGGCAAGCTCGTCTCGCCGGGCTTCATCAACATCCACGTGCACACCGCCGGGAGCGGCGGCGACTACCTGCTGCTCGACATGGCCCGGAACGACTACCGCACCGCGAACTACATGAGCTTCGCCGCGCCCCTCAAGGGCAAGCTGACGCCCCCGCCGCCTCCGACGGTGGCGGCGCTCCGCGCCTTCGTGTTCCTTCATGCGCTCAAGCAGGGGAGCACGACCCTCATCGACGTGGGCGGGCTCCGCGGCGACTGGGAGGGCTACGCGCGCCTCGTGGAGGAGCTCGGCGTGCGCGTCTACGCGAGCCCGCCGTTCCGCGACCGCGACACCTTCATGGACTCAGAAGGAAGGCTCTACTACGACGAGGACGTCACCGCCGGTCAGCAGCGGCTCAGGGAGGCGACCGACTTCGTCCGCAAGTACGACGGCGCGGCGCAGGGCCGCCTGCGCGGCATGCTGAACGCGGCGCAGGTCGAGACGTGCAGCGAGCCACTGCTGCGCGCCGGCAAGGACGCGGCGCGCGAGCTCCACGTCCCGATCCACACCCACGCGGGCGGCAACCTCGTCGAGTTCCAGCGGATCATGGAGGAGCACCGGAAGACGCCGGTGCAGTTCCTGGCGGACATCGGCTTCCTCGACGATCGCACGCTCCTCGGCCACGTCGTGTTCACGACCGCGCATCCCTGGCCGCGCTACCCGTTCGGCGACGACCTGCGCGTGCTGGCCGAGACCGGCGCCACCGTCGGCCACTGCCCGTACAAGTACGCCAAGATGGCGATGACCCTGCACTCGTTCCAGCGTTATCTCGACGCCGGCGTCACCGTGGCGCTCGGCACCGACACGTACCCCATGGACATGGTGGCCGAGCTGCGCTGGGCCTCGATCCTGGCCAAGGTCACGGACGCGAACTATCAGGTGGGGCTGCCGCGCGACGTCTTCAACGCCGCCACGCTCGGGGCGTGCCGGTTCCTGCAGCGTGGAGACCTCGGCCGGCTGGCGCCGGGCGCCAAGGCCGACATCCTCCTGATCGACCTCGACCACCTGGGCGCGCCCGTGTACGCCGACCCGATCAAGGCGCTCGTGGACGGCGGATGCGGCCGCGATGTCGACACGGTCATCGTGGACGGCAAGGTCCTGGTGCAGGGCGGGCGTGCGACGCGCGTGGACGAGGACGAGGTGTACGCGAAGGCCCGGCGCGCGACCGAGCACTACTGGAGTCAGGTGCCCGGCTGGCGGTGGGACGGCGCGACGGTCGACCGCATCATCCCGCCGGCCTTTCCCGTGCGGCGGGCTCCGTGACGATCACGCGGATCGGCGTCGGCTTGAAGCCGTTGCAGGGATTGTGGGTCTGCGGGCAGTTCGAGATCACGGCCAGCACGTCCATCTCCGCGCGCAGGTCCACGTAGTCTCCCGGCTTCGAGAGCCCGTCCACGATTCCCATGGTGCCGTCGGCCTCCACGGGGACGTTCATGAAGAAGTTGAGGTTGGTGACGATGTCCTTCGGGCCCAGGCCGAAATCGGCCAGCGCCCGGCGAAAGCTCGCGCGGCAGCTCGGCGTGTTCTTGACGCCGTAACGGACCTCGTTGCTCTCGGCGCTGCAGCAGCCGCCGATCGTGTCATGGCGACCGCAGGTGTCCTCGACGATCGTGAGGAGCCGGCGGCCCATGTCGGAGTAGATGCCGTGCCCCTTCGTGACGAAGATCGTCTTCGCGTACTTCATCGTGTCGGCCGCGTTGTAGCGCTCCTCCGGGTTGGCGGCGTTGTAGCAGAGGAAGTCCACGGCCTGCTTGCCCTCGAGGTCGACGATCCGGAGCACCTGGCCGCGCGCGAGCACGCGTCCCCAGTACTGACCGGGCGGGATCACCCGGTCTTCGACCACGCCCGCCGACGCGCTGCCCACCGTGCCCCCGCTCATCGTCGCCGAGTATACCCGACTCGGCTCACGATCGCTCCGCGGCTCGACTATACTGTGCTCGCCCACCGACAGACCATGTCCAGCGCTCAGCGCGATCTCTTCCGCCTCGGCGACTTTCGTTGCCTCGGGCTCTCGACCGTCTTGAACTCCGTCGGGATGATGAGCGAGGTCGTCGTGCTCGGCTGGCTCACGCTCGAGCTGACGGACTCGCCGTTCCTGGTCGGCGTGGCGCTCGGGATGCGGGCGCTCCCGCTCTTCTTCGTGGGGCTGCCCGCGGGCGTGCTCGCCGACCGGTTCCCGCGCCGTCGGCTGCTGATGCTGACGGGCGCCGGTCAGGCCCTCACGACGGCGACGCTCGGCGCCCTCACCCTCTGGGGGCTCGTGAGCCTGGCGCACGTCCTGCTGCTCACCTTTGTCGCGGGC
>QHSZ01000178.1 GCA_003220595.1 Candidatus Rokuibacteriota bacterium
ACTCCGAAGACCGCCTCGAACGCCTCCGCCGCGCGCAGGAGCTCAGTGCGAATCGCGGCCACCGGCAGCCGGTGGACCCGATCCTGCCAGCCCACGTGATCCCAGCCGTGGGGACCGATCTCGTGCCCCTCGGCCCCGATCGCGCGCAGCAGCGCCGGCATGCCGGCGCCGACGAGGCGCGCCGGCAGGAGCGTGCCCGAGAGGAGCGTGCGGACGCCGTAGAGCCCGAGCGCGTTGGTCCGCCACATCTTCGCGAGGAAGCCTGGCTGAAGCGCGCGCCGGAGCGCGAGCCCCGAGCGGTCGGGCCCCATCGCCACGAAGAACGAGGCGCGCGTCCCGGTCCGCCGGAAGAGCTCGAGCAGGCGCGGCACGCCCTCCTCGAGCCCCCGCCGCGTGTCGACGTCCACCCGCAGCGCTACTGTCGCTTGAACCATTCGATGGTCCGGGAGAGCCCCTCGTCGAGCGGAACTTCGGCGCGCACGGAGAGCAGCTCGTGCATCCGGCGCAGGGCCGGCACGCGCCGCGGGATGTCCTCGTAGCCTCGGTCGTAGACCGCTTCCTGGGGCACGAAGATCACGCGCGAGGGCGAGCCGGCGATGCGGACCATCCGCTGCGCCAGGTCCCGGATCGCCACCTCTTCCCCCGAGCCCACGTTGATCGCCTGCCCCTCCGCATCGGGTGAGAGGCCGGCGGCGACGGTCGCGCGCACGGCGTCGTCCACGTAGGTGAAGGTCCGCGTCTGCGTCCCGTCGCCGATCACCGTGAGCGGCTCGCCGCGCAGGAGCTGGCCCATGAAGATCGTGACGACCCGGCCGCGGTCCATCTGGTCGAGGCGCGGCCCGTAGACGTTGAAGTAGCGGAGCACGACGACCGGCAGCCCCATGCGCCTGAAGGCGAAGCAGAGATGCTCGCCCGCCGCCTTCGACGTCGCGTAGCACCAGCGGTCGATCAGCGTCGAGCCGAGGACCCGGTCGCCGTTCTCGTCGAACGGGACCGCCGGGTTGCGGCCGTAGATCTCCGACGTCGAGCTGAACACGACCTTCTTCTGGTGCCGGAAGGCGGCGGTCAGCGCCTCCTGCGTGCCGTTGATGTTGACGGTCAGCACCTGATAGGGATCGCCGACGTAGTGCTCGACGCCGACCACGGCCGCCAGGTGGTAGACGAGGTCGCACCACGCGACGAGCCCCTCGAGGATGTCCCGGTGCAGAACGGATTCGCGGATCATCCGGAAGCGTGGGTTCGCCCGCAGGTGGCGCACCTTCAGGTCCGCCGCCGGGTCGAGCACCGTGACCTCGTCGCCCCGGTCGAGCCACGCCTCGGCGAGATGGGAGCCGAGGAACCCCGCCCCGCCCGTGATGAGGATTCTCACGCGGCCCCCGTCACCAGCGCGCCCGGACGGAGGCCGCGACGGAGCGCCCACGCGTCCGCCGGCTCCTCGGCGCCGCCGGCGCTCTGCACCCGCCGCAGCAGCACGACGCCCTGCCCGGTGCCGACCGCCACGCCCTCGCCCGGACGGATGTCGGCGATCACCCCGGGCGTCGCGGATGGCGGGCCGTCCGACAGGGCGGAGCCCGCCCAGAGATGGAGCCGCGCGGCCCCGTCGCCGACGAAGGCGCCCGGGTACGGGTGCGTCACCGCGCGGATCATGTTGGCGATCCGCCCGGCGGGCCAGCTCCACTCGACCCGCCCGTCCTCCGGACGGCGGCGCGGGAACACGGTGGCCTGCGCCTCGTCCTGGGGCGTCCGCCGGGCCGTGCCGGCGAGGACCGCGGGGTACGCGTCGAGCAGAAGGTCCACGCCCACCTTGACCATGCGCGCGTAGAGCGTCGCGGCCGTGTCCTCCGGATCGATGTCGAGGGCCTCCTGGGCGACGATGTCGCCCGCATCGGCCGCCGCGGTCATGTGATGGAGCGTGACACCCGTGCGCGGCTCGCCGTTCACCAGCACCCAGTTGACCGGGGCGCGCCCTCGGTACTTCGGGAGCAGCGAGCCGTGCAGGTTGAGCGCCGCGACGCGGGGCAGCGCCAGCAGCGGGGCGCCGAGGAGCCGTCGGTACCAGACTGACAGGAGCATGTCCGGCTCGAGGCCGCGGAGGCTCTCGACCACGGCCGGGAGGCCGGGCGCCGGCGGCGTGAGGAGCGGCAGCTCGTGCCGGCGCGCGACCTCGGCCACCGATGGAAACCAGTCGCCCTCCGCCGGGTCGTCGGCGTGAGTGACGACGGCGACGACCTGCTCGCCGCGCGCGAGCAGCGCATCGAGCGCGCGCGCGCCGAACGTGTGGTAGGCGAAGACGACCCAACGGGCCACCGCCACGCTCACTCGAGCACCTCGCTGATGACGTACCGCGGCCGGCGACGGACTTCCTGGTAGATGCGGCCGACGTACTCGCCGATGAGGCCGAGCGCCAGGATCTGGAGGCCGACGAAGAAGAAGAGAATGGCGAACAGCGTGAAGACGCCCTCGACCTCCGGGCCGAGCACGAGCCGCCTCAGCGCGAGGAAGACCGCTTGGATCGGCAGCAGCGAGAAGCCGGTGAGCAGATCGAAATTGAGCCGGAGAAGGCGGAACAGACCGTAGCGGGACCTGCCGTGCTCCCTCCGGTCGTGCGCCACGGGGACTTCGGCGACCGACGCCGCGAACGTGTTGGCGAGCGCCGGGATGAACTGCGAGGTCTCCTGGCACGCGAGGATCTGGTCCACGACGGAGCGCCGATACGCGCGCAGCATGCACCCGTAGTCCCGCATCCGCACGCCGACCACGGCGGACGTCACGCGGTTCACCGCCCACGAGGCCGCGCGGCGCAGCCACCAATCGCGGCGTTGGGTGCGCCAGCCCCCGACCACATCCACCCCGTCGCCGAGCCCCGCCAGCAGCCGAGGGATCTCCTCGGGCGGGTTCTGGAGGTCAGCGTCCAGCGTGACGACGACATCACCGCGCGTCCGCGCCATGCCCGCGAGCACCGCCGCGTGCTGGCCGTAGTTCCGGTTGAACCGTACCACCCGGACGGCGCGGTCCTGGGCATGGAGCGCCCGGAGAACGTCCATCGAGCCATCGCGGCTCCCGTCGTCCACGAAGATGATTTCGTATGTTTGCCTGGTCTCCTTGAGGGTTAGGTTGAGCCGATCGTAGAGGTCGCCGAGGCTCCCCACCTCGTCGTACACGGGGATCACCACGGAGAGCGCCGGCCGCGGCTCGCCGCTCACGGCCGAGCCTCTCGCACGAGCAGGCAGTCGTTGTGGCCGCCGAACCCGAAGGAGTTCGAGATGGCGGCGCGGATCCGCGCGGCCAGCGGCGCGTTCGGGACGTAGTGCAGGTCGCACTCGGGATCGGGCGCGCGGTAGTTGATCGTCGGCGGCGCGATCTGGTCACGGAGGGCAAGCACGGTCGTGGCCAGCTCGATCGCGCCGGCCGCCGAGATGGTGTGGCCGATCATCGACTTCGTCGAGCTCACGAGCAGCCGGGCCGCGTGGGCGCCGAAGACCGCCTTGATGGCCGCGGTCTCCACCGTGTCGTTCATCCGCGTCGAGGTCCCGTGGGCGTTCACGTAGTCCACATCGCCCGGCCCGAGGCCCGCATCCGCCAGCGCCCGCTCCATCGCGCGGATCGCGCCCCGCCCGTCGGGCGCCTCGTCGGTGATCCGGTAGGCGTCGCAGGCCGTGCCGTAGCCCGCAATCTCGGCGAGCACCTCGGCCCCCCGCGCCCTTGCGTGGGAGGCCTCCTCGAGCACCAGGAAGCCCGCGCCCTCGCCCATCACGAACCCGTCCCGCCGCGCGTCGAAGGGGCGGCTGGCCGTCTCGGGGGCGGCGTTCTGCCGCGACATCACCCCGAGCAGGCAGAAGAGCTGGATCTCGATCGGCGACACGATGCACTCGGCGCCGCCCGCGAGCGCGACGTCGATGGTGCCGCGCCGGATCGCACGGCACGCCTCGCCGATCGCCTGTGCAGACGACGTGCACGCCGTCTGGATCGTGGTCGTCGGGCCCGCGATGCCGAAGCGCGCGGCGAGCCGCGACGCGAGGTACTGCGGACACAGCCGCTCCAGGCGCGCCTTCGCCACGCGCCCGGCGAACTCGCGCGCGAAGCTCGCCGGGGTCACGGCGAGGCCCTCGGCGCGGCTCGCGTACGCGATCGCGCCCAGCGATCTCAGGTCGTGCCGCTCGCCGCTCGTGCCGACGAGGACTCCCGCGCGCGGCGCCCGGAGAACCTCGCGGGCGCGCGCGGCGGCGACGGCGCCGCTCGCCGCGCGCACGCCGACCACCACGCCGCGCGGCTCGAGCGCGTCGAGCCCCGCCTCGGCGGCGAGCGCCTCGATCGCCGCCGGGTCCGCCAGCGTGGCCGCCATCTGGGTCGGCAGGCCCTCGGGATCGAAGTGCGCGATCCGCCGGACGCCCGAGGCGCCGGCGAGCGCCGCCTTCCAGAACGCGTCGTGGCCGACGCCGATCGGCGTGACGACATCGAGGCCGGTCACGACGACGCGGCGGGCCGGCACGCGCTCACGCGAGGAGGGAATAGCCGCCATCGACGACGAGCACCTGTCCCTGAATGGACTGGGCCGCCGGGCTCGCGAGAAAGAAGACGACATCGGCCACGGCCTCGGCCGAGACGAGCGCGCCGCCGGGGGTCCGCGCCCGGATCGCGGCGAGCGCCGCCGCGCCGTCGGGCAGCATCCGCCAGACGTCGGTCTCCACCGCCCCGGCGGCCACCGCGTTCACGGTGATCCCGCGCGCGCCGAGCTCCACGGCGAGATAGCGCGTGAGCGCCTCGAGCGCCGCCTTGGAGACGCCGATCGCCGTGTAGCCGGGGATCACGCGCTGGCTCCCGAGGCTCGAGAGGGCGACGATCCGCCCGCCGGGGGCCATCAGCTTGGCCGCCTCCTGGGCGCAGAGGAGCAGCGGGCGGGCGTTCGTCGCGAGCACCCAGTCCCACTGCTTGGCCGACAGCTCGAGCCCGTCGCGCAGCACGCCGGAGGCCGCGTTGCTCACGAGGACGTCGAGCCGCCCGGCGGCGTGCCCCACCTCGGCAAGCATGCGCCGGATGTCGGCCGGCTCCTTGAGGTCGGCCTGGACGAGGTGTGCCTGCCCCCCGCGCAGCTCGACATCGCGCGCGGTCTTCTCCGCCGCCTCACGGTTGATGAAGAAGTTCACGAAGACCCGCGCGCCGGCCTCCGCGAAACGCAGGGCGATCGCGCGGCCGATCCCGCGCCCGCCGCCGGTCACCAGCACGGCGCGCGCTTCGCTCACGCGACGCCCTCCCGCGGGGAGAGGTCGAGCGGCGAGCGCTGCAGCTCGTGCGCGAGGGCGCGCCACCGCGCCGCCTCGGCCGCAGCGGCCGTCCCGGGCCGCCCCTCCTCCACCGCGTACTCGAGCGTCGCGCTCGCCACGCAGCGGTCGACGACGTCGGCCGTGGCCGCGAGGACCCACGCGCCCCCAGCGGTCCGGCGCGCGCACCGGATCCTCAGCTGATCGCCCGGGCGCACGAAGTGGCGAAAGGCGCCGCGCGTCAGCCGCGTCAGGCGCCCCACGCGCGTGAAGTCGGTGCTGAGGCCGATGAGGAGCTGCGCCGCCTGGCCGAAGGCCTCGACGATCAGCGCCCCGGGCAGGATGGGGTGGCCGGGGAAGTGATCATTGAACACGTCCTCCGTCGCGCTCACGTTCTTCAGCGTCTCGATGGCGACGCCAGGCTCCAGAGCAACGAGGCGATCGGCGAAGATGAAGCGCATAGGCTGCGGGCGCGCCACGAGAACGCGGCGGGTGGGCGGTGTCAGGCTCCCGGCGCCAGGCGCGAGGCCGCCGCCAGTCGTCGCACGGTGTACTCCGTCACCGCCCGCACCGTGAACCGGCTCATCACGGCCTCGATCGCCGCGGGGGCGTGCAGGTCCTGGTTCAGATACGAGGCGAAGCGCTCCACGGTCAGGTCGGCGAGGTCGAGCGGCGTGCCCTCGAGATCGGCCAGCATGCGCTCGGCGAGCGCCCGGACCACCTCCTGCTCGTCGCCCGGGGCGCGGCGCGCGCCGTGCTTGGCCGCGAGGTGCTCGAGCACCGCAGCGACCGTGGCCGGCGCGACGGTGCGCAGCTCCTCCGAGGCCACGGCGATCCCGTAGCGGTCTTGGAGCACCTTCGCCAGCACGCTCAGATCGCGCCAGTCGATCCGGCGCTCCTGGACCAGCCGGACCGGCAGGTCCACGCCGAACGCCTGCTGGCACTTGAAGCTCAAGTCGAGGAAGTCGAGGGACTCCGCGCCCAGATCGGCGATCAGCGATGCGTCGTCGGTGACGGCGGCCTCGTCCACGCCGAGCGACTCGACGATGATCTTGCCGAAGCTGACGCGCACCTCCGAGCGTGTCCAGATCTTGGTCGTATCCGGTTCCATGCGCTGAGCGTCCTCCTTACCCGATGCCGCCGTCCACCGCGATGACCTGGCCCGTGATGTAGCTCGCGTCCTCGGACGCGAGGAACACCGCCAGCGCCGCCACTTCACGGGGCGTGCCGACCCGTCGCATCGGAATCCAGTCCCTGAGCTTCGGCGCCGCCATCCCGATGAACGGCCGGCTCATGTCCGTCTCGATCAGCCCGGGGGCGATGGCGTTCACCGTGATGCCGCGGCCGGCCAGCTCGGTGGCCAGGGCCTTGGTGAACGCATTGACGCCGCCCTTCGACGCCGCGTAGTTGACCTGGCCGCGCCCCGCGCGCGAGCCCAGCACCGAGCTGATATTGATGATGCGCCCCCAGCCGCGGTTGAGCATCTGCCGCGCGCCCAGGCGCGTGCAATGGTACACGCCGTCGAGATTCGTGCTCAGCACCGACGACCACTCGTCGTCCGACATCTCGAGGAGCAGCCCCTCGCGGGAGATGCCGGCGTTGTTGACGAGGATGTCGAGGCCGCCCGAGCGCTCGACGACCGCGTCGACCAGACCGGCCGCCTGCGCACGGTCGCTCACGTCGGCCTGGTGCACGAACGCATGCCCGCCGTCCGCCTCGATCGCGCGGAGCGTGTCCTTGGCGCGCTCGTGCTGCTGGCGGTAGTTGATGCAGACGGTCGCGCCCGCCCGCGCCAGCCCCTCCGCGATCGCGCGGCCGATGCCGCGCGAGGCGCCGGTGACCAGCGCGACCCGCCCCGTCAGCTCAATGCGCACCGTCGCCTCCGAGCCCTCGCAGGATGAGCACCACGCACTCGCCGAACAGCCCGAGCGAGATCACCAGCGCCTCACGGAGCGCCGCCGGCCGCTCGGGCGGGCCTGCCGCGACCACCGCGGGAAGTGTAGCGTGCGCGAGGGCGGCCGAACAAGCCAGAAGCTCCACGGGGCTTGCCGCCGCCCCCAGGTCCGCGTGCAGCCGCTTCGGCCTGAGCCGCGTCATCGCGTCGGCGCTGCCACCGAATACACGCGCCAGCGCGATCTCCTCGGCGCGATCGTGCACCGGAATGCCGTCCGCGTGGAGGCTCACGACGTCGGGTGTGGTTCCGGCCTCCTCCACGGCCGCCGCGAGCGCGCGCACGAGCCGCTCGGCCTGCCGCTCGGCGTCGTCGTACGTCACCCACTGGCCCTCACCGGCGCTCGAGGCGAAGCCGACGATCTCCCCGTGCAGGCGTACACCGCGCGCGCGCGCGTGCTCGGCGTCCTCCAGCACGAGGAGGCCGCTGCCCTCGCCCGGCACGTAGCCTGGATGGCTTCCGTCGTCCGACGCGACCACGCCCGTGCCCCAGTAGTGCGCGAACAGGAGCTCCTCGAGCTGTGCGTCGGCGCCGCCGCAGAGCGCGACGTCGAGATCCCCCTCGGCGACGAGGCGATACGCGTCACCCACCGCGCGCGCCCCGCCCACGTTCCCCTCGGTCAGCACGCGGCAGAACCCCTGGGCGTCGTGGGCGATGGCGACGTGCCCCGCGGCGAGGTTCGGCAGGGTCTTCATCGAGAAGTCGAGCGGGTTGATGTTGTGCATGCAGAAGCGGTTGGCGAGCGCCATGTCGAGCGTCCCCGGCACCGGCTTCGATTCCGAGGCCACCAGGTAGTCGGTCATCGCCGCGAGATCCCAGGCGAGCACGTTGACACCGAGCAGGACACCGAGACGTGTCGGGTCGCCGGCGCCTGCGGCGAGCCCCGCGTCCTCCATCGCGAGCGAGGCCCCCAGCATCCCCAGGAGCGTCGCTCGGTTGTAGAGCTTCTGCTGCTTCCGCGGGAGCCGCCCGAGATGTGCCTGCAGGAGCTCGGCCGAGACTGCGGCGCCCGTGGAGGCCGGAAGCCCGAGCGCGGCCAGTCGCTCGACGCGCCCGACCGCCGAGCGTCCCGCGCGGACGGCGTCCCAGTGCTGCGCGATGCCGACGCCGAGCGGCGACACCACGCCGCGCCCGGTCAGGACGACGCGGCGCCGCGTCAGCGCCCGCCTCCGTGAGCGGCCAGATCGACCCCAGGCACGCTGACGCAGAGGTACATCAGGACTCCCGCGGCAACGCGCTCGTCACCCGAGTACACCTCGGTCGCCGCCTCCACCACGCTCGTGTCGTCGGCAACCTCTGAGGCGCCGCGGAGCGCGGCGACGGCGCGCAAGGCGATCCCTGGCCCGGCCACCCGATCGAAGCGACACTCGGGGACCTTCAAGAGCAATGGCAACCGATTCTCCCCAAGGTGCCGGAAGATAAGCTGCCCGCCGGTCATCGCCATCAGCTCGAGCAGCAGCGACTCCGGCACCCGCGCCTGCCCCGACGGCCCGCTGAACGCGTCGTCGCCGGCGTCGAACGTCTTCGCGACCTCGATCCGCGGCTCGCCGTCGAGCGTCAGCGAGGTGATCTTGTCGATGAATCGGTAGCGCATCAGCCTTCGAGGAGCGCCACAACCGCGATCGCGTAAGTGTCCGTATGCGAAAGGGAGACCGTGCTGTGCTTCAGGCCGGCGCGCCCGAGCGCCTCACCGAGGGCGCCCCGGAACACGAGGCCGGGCGCCCCGGCTGGATCGCGCGTGACTTCGACGTCGCGCCAGGCGATCGCCCCGGCGAGCCCCGTGCCAAGCGCCTTCAGCGCCGCTTCCCTGGCGGCGAACCGCGCCGCCAGGTGCGTCCAGGAGTTCTTCTGGGCCCGGCAGTATGCCAGCTCTGCCGGGCTGAACGTGTCGACTATCAAGCTCTCGCGCCCGTCGAAGCGTGCCTGGAAGGCCGCGACGTCGACGAGATCGACGCGCGAGGCCGAGGAGCGTCGACCCGATGATTTGGGCGACCGAGCTGAACGTCGGCAGCCACCTGGTCTTCTCCTCCGCCTTCGCCGGCACGATGATCGAATCGCCGGGCTCCACATCGCGGACGTTGGTGAAGCTCGCCATGGCCGAGCCGTCCGCCTTCGCGATGTAGGCTTCCTTCTTGTCGGCCTCTTTGCTGAAGCCGCCCACCCGGTTGATGTAGTAGTCGACTCCGGCGCCCGGTTTGTACTGCACGGACGTGGCGTTGCGGACGGCGCCGAGCACGAGGACCGACTGCGCCGGCTCGGGCACGTCGAGCGTGTCGCCCTCGATGAGGACCACGTCCTTGTCGGTGCCCTGGAGCTTGTCGGGCGCGTCGAGGTGCACGACCATCCGCCCGACGGCCACCTTCGAGGCCAGCAGCTTCAGCATCTCGCGGCGTGCCTGAATCGCGGCCTGCTGCGAGGCGACCTCCTCCTTGTCGGCGCCCACGACGGCCGTTGACGCCGTCGAGAGGATCCGTTGCTCCTGCGCCTTCACGAACGCGTCGAGCTGCTCCTGCTCGACCTTCCTCAGCGAGGCGCGGGTGAAGACCGCGGCCTTGAGGCTCGCCCGCTCGGTGAATCCCCCCGCGCGAGCGAGGACCGAGCTCAGACGTTCCCCCTCGGCGATCGTGTAGACGCCGGGCCGGACCACCTGGCCAGTGAGCGTGATCGACCGGGCCGGCTTCAGCTCCGTACGCACCATGACCTCGTCGAGGGGCTTCAGCAGCAGGTCCTGCTCCGGATCGCCGGTCCACGCCTTCTTGAGGTTCACGGCCACGACTTCCATCGAGAGGTCGGGCCGCCGTCGCACGACCTCGACACGCTCCGGGTAGGCCTCGGGCAGGAGCCGTTCCGCCGGCAGGAGCTGGCTGATCCGCATCATCGGCTTCAGCTCGTACGAGCCCGGGTACTTCACCGCGCCGTCCACCTTGACCGTGTTGTAGACGCGCGGGTCGCTCCGGTGGATCAGCACCAGGTCGCCGGCGTTGACGGGCGGGTTGTCCTTCTCATCGCCCTTCAGGTAGTAGCCGGTGAGGTCCACGTCGAGCGTGACGCGCTCCGCGCTGGGCAGCGAGCGGACGACTTGCACCCGCCGGAGGTAGCTCGTGGGCGTGACGCCGCCCGCCAGCTCGACGGCCACCGCCACGACGTCACCGATGGTCGGCACGAAGATCGTATCGCCCGACTCGAGGCGGAAGTCGCGCGTCCGGTCGCCCCGCTGGAGAAAGTCGTAGAGGTCGAGCTTGGCGACCTGGGAGGTGCCCCGGATGAGTCGCACGTCGCGGAGCGTGCCGAGCTTGGTCGGCCCCCCGGCGCTGAAGAGCGCGTTCGTGACCGTCGAGAGCGCGCTCAGCGTGTAGGCGCCCGGCTGGCAGACCTCGCCGACCACGTGGACGCTCACCGTCCTGAGCCGCCCCATCGTCACGCTCGTCTGGAAGCCGCGGAAGTAGCGGGAGAGCTGCTCGCGGATCAGCCGGTCGGCCTGGGCGAACGTGAGCCCCCAGATTCTCAGGTCGCCGACCTTGGGGAGCACGATGCGCCCGTTCCGGTCCACGGTCTTGACGAGAGTGCTGTCCACGGCGCCCCACACGTTGATCGTCAGGTCGTCGCCCGGCCCCATTACGTAGTCGGGGCCGACGGGAATGTCGTCCACCGGGGCGAACGTCGACACGTTCGACGCGAACATGGCGTAGCCGTACTGACGCAGAGGCGCGCCGTAGGGGCCGAGCATCGCGGGGGGCTGGTAAGGCGGCTCGGAGATCTGCTGCCCCCTGTCGCTCGACTGCTGCTGCTGCTGCTGCTGCGGCTGGTTCCCGGGTTGTTGTTGTTGAAGCTCCAGCCGCTGCTGGTTTGGCTGCTGCTCGTTGAACTGCGACTGGCGCGGCTGCTGTTGACTCGCCTGCTGCTGCTGCTCCTGAGCAGAGCGGCGCTGGAAGGCAATCTGCTCGGTACCCATCGGCACGGTGAACTGACGGATCGGGTCGAGGTTGAACACCGCCTCGATCCGCGAGAGCTCCTCGGGCTCGGGGGCTCCCCCCACCTGGGCCTGGCCGGCGCCTGGCCTCCCGAGGTCAGCCGCAGGGGCCTGGGCCGCCTGGCCAGGCGCGCTCTGAGTGACCGTGACCTGAGTCACCGTCGCTCCGCCAAGCTGAGGTCCCTGAGCGACCTGTCCCTGGGGCTGCTGCGGCGCACGGCTCCGCGGCACCGACACCGTCTGGTACGAGCGCGCGGGGCCCGGCTGGCAGAGGTTCGCAGGCGCGGGAGGGAACTGGCGTTGAGGAATTGGTTGAGGTTGGAGTTGAAGCTGCTGCTGCTGGTAGGGAGCGGGCGTGCCGGGCGGCACGCTGCCGAGCGCGCCGTCGGTCAGCGACGGAACAGGCATCGATCCGTTGCCCGTCGTCTGCCCGAGTGCTGCAACGACTCCGAACCCCAGATCTGAGCCCAGCAGGGCCACGAGCGTGACGCCGGCGACGAGCTTCTTGGTCCCCATCTGCCTACCTCCAGTGAATTTGCCGAGTATACGCATCAAGCATTCGATACGACGCGTCATTTCAATTGCCAGCGCCAGCGCGGAAACCCGTACGCGGGATTGGCCGCGTCGAAGTCCGCGGCCGTCAGCTCGGCGTCCAGCTTGAGGTCACGAAAGGCGTACTCGGCGACCACGCCATCGTCCCTGTCATGGACGATCACCCCCACGGGGAGCCCGGAGTGAGCAGCGCCTCCTCGCGGCCGTGGCACCCCGCCGACAACCTCCTGGCGGACGAAGAGCGCGGTGTAGCGCTCGACCCGGGCGTACGCCGCCTCCAGCCCCAAGAGGAGCCCGGCCGGGTCCTCGCCAGCCGCCGGGGCCGCCAGCCCGAGGGCCACCGCGCCCAGGACCAGGAGCACTGCGATCCCTGCGCGAATAAAGGGCCCGAGCATGCCAGCTTGGTGACTATACTGGTCATATCGAAGTGACCAGAGGAGTCCGTTCATGACGAGCGCTCCCGTCGCAAAGCTGAAGGCAACCCTCAGCGAGTACCTGGCCCGCGTCAAGGCAGGCGAGGAGGTCATCGTCACGGAGCGCGGGAAGCCAATCGCCAAGATCGTCCCCGTTGGGCGTGGCGAGGCCGAGGTCCCCACCCACCTGCTCGAGCTCGCACGCGCCGGGCTCGTCCGGCTCGGCTCCGGGAAGCTCCCGAAGGGGTTCTGGAAGATGCCCCGCCCGGCCGACCCGACGGGCGCCGGGGTGAAGGCCCTTCTCGAGGAGCGCGAGGGCGGCCGGTGAAATTCTGGGACACCTCGGCGGTCGTCGCCCTCTGCCTCCGGGAGACCCAAACGAGCCTTCTCAGAAACGTCGTGGACGACGACGAGGCGCTCGTCGTCTGGTGGCAGACCCCGGTCGAGTGTCAGTCCACCTTCGCCCGGCTGAGGCGCGACGACGTCCTCACGCGCGCCCAGGAGGACCAGGCCCGGCAGGTCGTGACGCAGCTTGCCGAGGGCTGGACCGAAGTCCAGCCCGGCCGCAAGGTCCGCGACCTGGCCGCCCGCGTTCTGCTCCTGCATCAGCTCCACGCCGGAGAGGCCCTCCAGCTCGCCGCGGGGCTCCTGTGGGCCGACGGCCGCGCCGCCCGCCATCGCTTCGTCTGTCTCGACAAGCGTCTCCGGGAGTCCGCCGAGCGCGAGGGTTTCGAAGTCCTCCCCTGACCTGGGCCCCCGGTTGTCGCCGAGCCTCCGGGCGTCACTGCGGGCGGGATCGGTGGACCGCCCGGCCGACCCAGTCGGGCGGTCCGCTCGGGCGCTCGTCGACGAGGCGGAGGAGCTTCCGCTGGCGCCTGAGGGTGCCGGGGGCGAAGAACGCGAACTCGATGTCCACCAGCCGCTGGCAGTAGGCAAGCCACGCCTCTTGGTGCCCGCGCTGGAGCGCCGCGAGCACCTCCTGCACCGCCCGCTCGCGGGCCGCGTCGCCGCCGCCCTCGAGCTCCAGCCTGAACTGGACCACGGGCGTCAGCTCACGCTCGTAGAGCGAGACCTGCCAGTCGCTCCCGAGCCCGGGCACCGGGCGGAGCAGCGGCTCGAAGAACTCCGGATGGACGTTGCCCCACGCGCACGACACCTGCTCGTCGAGCCGTCCGCGGAGCGGCGAGAGCCGGCCGAACGGGAGCCCGCACGGGCAGGGCGCAGGCTCCCACCGCGCGACGTCGCCGGTCCTGTAGCGGACGAGCGGCATGACCCGCCGGGTCACGGTCGTCAGGACGATCTCGCCGTACCCGTCGCCGTCGGGCTCGACGATCTCGGGGTAGAAGTCGAACTCGTTCACGTGGTAGCCGGACTGCTGCGTGCACTCGAAGGCCAGGATCGTCGCGGCCTCGGTGGACGCGTAGGTCATGCAGAGCGGCGCGCCCCAGAACGCCTCCAGCTCGGCCCGCGTCCTCTCCGTGATCCCCTCGCCCCCGCCCAGGAGGAGCTTCATCGGGCCGGGCCGCCCGCGTTCCCGGGCGATCCCGGTCAGGCGCGCGAGCCAGAACGGGTCGCTCACGAGGACGTTGAAGCGGTACTCGCCGAGGCGCCTGTAGGCCTCGAGGGGATCCACCCGGCCGGCGACCATGGCGAAGAGCGGCGTGTAGCGCACCCCGCGCTCCACCAGGAGCGAGCCGAGCCCCCACCCGAGGTCGAGGGAGCAGAGGAGCCGGTCGCCCGCGCCCAGGCCGTAGAG
>QHSZ01000179.1 GCA_003220595.1 Candidatus Rokuibacteriota bacterium
TGCACCGTGCGCCTGGCAGGCGTCTTCGATGACAACGAGGTTGTTGCACCGTGCGCCTGGCAGGCGTCTTCGATGACAACGAGGTTGTATCGGGCGGCCAACTCGAGGATGGGGTCCATGTCGGCCATCTGCCCGTACAGATGCACGGGAATGAGTGCCGTCACCGGGCTGCCCGTGCGCTTGCTCACCGCGCGGCCCGTCTGCAGGTCGCGCGTGCATTCGGTCTCGAGGTAGGAGCGCAGTCTCTCCGGGTCCATGGTGTAGGTGCGCTCGTCGACGTCGACGAAGTCCGAGCGCGCGCCGGCCTGCGAAATAGCTTCCGTCGTGGCGATGAAGGTGTTCGGCACGGTCACGACGGTATCGCCCGGTTGTACGCCGGCAGCGATCAGAGCAAAGCGCAACGCGTCGGTGCCACTTCCTACGCCGACGCAACACGGTACCCCGCAAAACTCGGCAAACTCCCGCTCGAAGGCCTCCACGATCGGTCCACCGATGAAGCCCGCAGTCTTCAGAGCCGTCTTGAAGACCGACACCAATTCGTCTTCGAGTTCCTGATGGGGAGTCACCAGGTCCACCAGCGGAATCTGGCCGTTGGTGTTCATCGCACGAGCTTCGTGGCGTCGTTGAGCGAGCGGAGCGGCCGCGCCGGATAGCCGGCCACGATCGTGTTGGCCGGCACGTCACGGGTCACGATGCTCCCGGCGCCGATCAAGGCATTCTCGCCGATCGTGATGTTGGCGAGGATGGTGGCGCCGGAGCCGATGGAGGCCCCGTGCTTCACGAGCGTAGGCTCGACGTTCCAGTCCTGCTCGGTTTGCAACTCACCGTTCGGGGTGATGGCGCGCGGGTAGGTATCGTTGATGAATGTCACGCCGTGACCGACGAAGACGTTGTCTTCGATGGTCACCCCTTCGCAGATGAACGTATGGCTGGAAATCTTGCAGTTGTTGCCGACCTTCGCATTCTTCTGGATCTCGACGAACGCGCCGATTTTCGTGTTGTCACCCACTTCACAGCCGTACAGGTTGATGAATTTCGACAGCCTGACGCCCGCACCCAACTTCACGTCGGGAGCGATACATTGATAGTCGCTCATAGCTGGATGACCTTGCCCCTCTCGCTCAGGGATTGGTCGGCCGCCTCCAGGAGTCTGACGACGCGGGAGCCGGCCACACCGTCGTTGAGTGGTGTCCGATTCCGTGTAACGCAGTCGATGAAGTAACCGAGCTCGACCTTGAGCGCTTCAGCCTGCTCCACGCGGGGGGCCCACATGTCGCCCGCGCGATAGCTCACCAGCAGGTCGTAGACACCGGACCCGTTCTGCTTCTGGACGCCCTTGTCGTACACCTTGATCTTTTCGTCGGCCTCGAGATCGTTCCAGACCAGCATCTTCTTCTCGCCGCCGATCAACGTCGTCCGGATCTTGACGGGAGAGAGCCAGTTGACGTTGATGTGGGCGATGGTGTTGCCCGGGAAGTAGATGGTGAGGTACGCAACGTCCACGAGGCCATTCAAGTGGGCCTCGCCGGTCGCGACGACGGCCTCGGGCTTCGCTTGGATGAGAAAGTCCATGATCGCCAGATCGTGCGGCGCCAGATCCCAGACCACGCTGACGTCGTGCTGGAAGAGCCCCAGGTTGACCCGTGTCGAGTCGTAGTAGTAGAGGTCGCCGAGAACGCCCTCGTCCAGAAGCTCGCGGATCTTTTTCACGGCGCCGGTGAAGAGAAAGGTGTGGTCCACCATGATCGTGAGCTTCTTCCGCTCACCGAGCTCGATCAGCTCCTCCGCCTGGCGGGTGGTGCAGGTGAAGGGCTTTTCGATGAAGACATGCTTCCCATTGTTCAGAGCGGCTCTGGCCAGCTCGAAGTGCGTAGAGACGGGGGTCACGACGGCAATCGCATCGATCTCGGTCGAGGTCAGCAGGTCCGTCGGGTTTGCGGTGACGGGCACGCCCGGGTGTGTCTGAGAGACCCGCTTCAGGGCGGCCGCGTTCAGATCGCACACACCCGCGACCTCGCATCCCTCGAGACCCCGGAGATTACGGACGATGTTCGGACCCCAGTAGCCGTAGCCGATGACTCCGATGCGGATCATAGTATTTGGATTTGGGCGATCGACTTAGTGGGCGCCGTCGCCGGAAAACACGGCGCGTGGAGTCCGCAGCAGGATCTTGAGGTCGAGCCCGAGTGACCACGCCTGGGCATATTTGAGGTCGAGACGGACCATGTCGTCAAACCGCAGCCTGCTGCGCCCGTTCACTTGCCAGAGGCCGGTGATCCCCGGCTTGACTTCCAGGAGGCGCCGCCGGTGCCAGATGTCGTAGGCCTCGAGCTCATAGGGGATCGGGGGGCGTGGCCCGACGAGCGACATCTCTCCCAGGAGGACGTTGAGCAATTGTGGCAGCTCGTCCAGACTCGTCTTCCGCAGGAGGCGCCCGACGCGAGTCACCCGCGGATCCGCCGTGAGCTTGTACACCACTTTGTCGTCTGTGTCGGATACGCCCGCATCGACGCTCCCCGCGATGAATCGCGTGACGTACTCCTTGTGGATCTGCGAATCGTTGACGGCGTGCATGGAGCGGAACTTCAGACACGTGAAGGGGACGCCGTACTGGCCGATTCTCTTCTGGCGGAACAGAATGGGCCCGGGCGAGGAGAGCTTGATCGCGACGGCGATGGCGAGAAAAATCGGTGACAGGATGATCAAGGCCATCGAGCTGCCCAGCGCGTCAATGGCTTGCTTGATCCCATACGACACTTTTCTCGCTTCGTCACGCTGCGCGAGGTCGGGATACAACGTGGTCGTGGGCGGGAGGCCCGTGTCGTGATCGTTCCACTCGTCCGGGAAGCAGTGAAACGAGATGCGAACATGGCTCAGGTCTTCAGCGCGCAGGCTGGACTGGAGAGCGGCCGTGACCTTTGCGCGTAGGGCAGTGAGGATAGACGTCTTGTCCGCGGTGCCCAGTTCCGCGAAGATCACGCCCAGCGCCGCGCGTTCTTTGTACCAGCCAGCGATGTCTGTTTCGCGGATCGAGGACGAGATGGCCGAGACCGTCTTGCTGAAAGCGTTATGCCCGTTGCCGTTCGACATGGGCTGTACGGGCTCGAGCAACATCAGCACGAAGAGCTTTCGAGAGCGTTCGGCTCGTTTGCGCTCCAGACTGAGCGCCCGAAGGAACATCACCTCTGGCAGCAACGTGTCGCGCTCATTCATGGCTTGTTTGTTCTGTGCAGGGGAGTAAGCAATAGAAGTGCCATGCCGTGCCGTCACCTGCTCCTGCTGAAAATGCTTTGAGCGTCAGACAATTAGGGCCTGGGAGCGGTCCGGACGTGGCGTCCATCCCGGATAGCAGGCGGGCCGCATGCTGAACCCGGCTACGCACATTCATGCAATTGTTTAGCGTGCCCGTAACTAGCGTCAGAGCCTGACCAAACGGCGTCGGCCGTCTGTTATTTCGGGAACGCTGTGGCGCGTGTCCACGATCAGGCGCCCATGACGCGCGACGGCGCCGTAGTCGAATTCCGGGTGGTCGGTGAGAATCAGCACACATTCGGCCTCTCGCAGTTCAGCCTGCGTCGGCTCCACGGCCTTGAGCTCTGTCCCGTCTACCAGGAAGGTTGGCACGTAGGGGTCCGCGTAGGAGACCTGGGCACCCTTTCTGCGCAGGGAGGCGATGATCTCGAAGGCCGGCGACTCCCGAGTGTCCCCTATGCCCCGCTTGTAGGCGACGCCGAGCACAAGGATCCGGGTGCCCTTGAGGGCGCGGCCCACCTCGTTGAGGGCTTCGGTGACGATGGTCAGCACGTGCGCTGGCATCGCTCGGTTGATGTCGTCCGCCAGAGAGATGAACCGCGCTTCGTAGCCATTGAGACGCATCGTCCAGGAGAGGTAGAGGGGGTCGACCGGAATGCAGTGTCCGCCGATCCCCGGGCCGGGATAGAAGGGCATGAAACCGAAGGGCTTCGTCGCCGCGGCATCGATGACTTCCCGGCTGTCGACCCCGAGGTACCGGCACATGAGCGAAAACTCGTTGGCGAGCGCGATATTGACATTGCGGAAGACGTTTTCGTAGAGCTTCGCCAGCTCGGCCACCTTCGGGGTCGAGACCTGGTGTACCCGGGGCACGATCTCTCCGTAGAGGGCGGCCGCCAAGCGGGTGCAGGCGGGCGTGACGCCGCCCACCACTTTGGGGATGTCCTTGACCTTGAAGGTGGGGTTCCCCGGGTCGATGCGCTCCGGGGAGAATGCCAGGAAGACGTCCTCGCCGACTCTGGCTCCGTTCGCCTGGAACAACGGCAGGAGCAGCTCCTCGGTGGTCCCCGGGTAGGTGGTGGATTCTAGAATGATCAGTTGCCCTGGGCGGAAGCGCGTGGCCGCTTCCTTGGAGGCCGCGACCACGTACGAGATGTCAGGGTCCTTTGACTTCCGCAGGGGCGTCGGGACGCAGATGATGACGGCGTCGCTCTCCGCCAGGATGGCGGGCTCCGTGGTCGCGTTGTAGCGTCCCGCCCGGAGGAGCGCCTGAAGTTGTTCGCTCGGAACGTCGCGGACGGGCGAGCGACCGCTTGCGAGGGTCGCGACGCGGTCGGGGTCGGTGTCGAGCCCCGTGACAGGGAAACCCGCTTGAGCGAATTCGACGGCGAGCGGGAGGCCTACATAGCCCTGGCCGACGATGCTGATCCGCGCGGTGTGAGCCGCGATGCGCTGGCTCAGGGACGTGGCGTGATCCACGGACGATGAATTCTTCGCTTGAGAGGTCATTCCACTGTCACACTCTTGGCGAGGTTTCTGGGTTGGTCGACGTCACAGCCCCGCAGCACGCCCAGGTGGTACGCAAGCAGCTGAAGCGGTGCGGCGAGCAGGAGGGGCTGGAGCCACTCGAGACTGGGCGGAACCGGAATCATCAGATCGGCTTTGGCCCTGATGTCCTCGTCGCCTTCGGTCGCCACCGCGATGACGATCCCGTCTCGTGCTTTGACTTCGTCGACGTTGCTCATCATCTTGTCGTAGGTGGCTCCCTTCGGGATGATGGCGACGACTGGCATACGTGAGTCGATGAGCGCGATGGGGCCGTGCTTCATCTCGCCCGCTGGATACCCTTCGGCGTGGATGTACGAGATCTCCTTGAGCTTCAGTGCGCCCTCGAGCGCCAGGGGGAAGTTGAGCCCGCGGCCCAGGTAGAGGAAGCGATCATGGTCGACGAAGCGCTCTGCGACCCCTCGAATCGCATCACTCTGTCCGAGCACCACCGAGAGGAGGTCCGGAAGCTCCACGAGCGCCTTGATCACTTGGCGCACGAGCGCGGGATCGACGAGGTTGCGCGCGAGACCGAGCTTGAGTGCCAGGAGCGTGACCGCCACGAGCTGGGCCGTGAAGGCCTTCGTCGACGCGACGCCGATTTCGATACCCGCCCGGGTGTAGACCACGCCATCGGCGTCTCGCGCCAACGAGCTCCCGACCACATTGCAGATCGCGATCGCTCGGGAGCCTTGGTCCCGGGCCTCGCGCAACGCGGCGAGGGTATCGGCGGTCTCTCCCGACTGGGAGATTGGAACCGTCAGGACGCGGCTGTCGAGCACCGGGCGGCGATAGCGGAACTCCGAGGCGATATCCACGTCAACCGGGAGCCGGGCGAAGGCCTCGACCAGATACTTGCCCACGAGCGCGGCATGCCACGAGGTGCCGCACGCGACAAAGCAGAGTCGGTTGAGCCCGGCCAGCTCACGATCCTTGAGCCCGAGCTCGGGGATCCGAATGTCAGGGCCCTCCGGATCCACTCGTTCGCGCATCGTGTTCCGGATGGCCTCGGGCTGCTCGAAGATCTCCTTGAGCATGAAGTGGGGATAGCCGGATTTTTCAGCCGCTTCGCCATCCCACGGAATGGTGCTCGGCTGTCGCCGAATCGGTACACCGTCCAGTGTCCGGAGGGTGATCCCGTCGGGGGTTAGCACCGCCAGCTCGCCATCGTCGAGGACGAGGGTCTCTCGCGTGTGCTCGAGCAAGGCCGGGATGTCTGACGCGACGAACATCTCTTCGCGGCCGAAGCCGACGACCAGAGGGGAGCTCCCTCGGCGGAGCGCGACCAGTGTGTTGGGAGCGTTGGCATCGATGCAGGCGATGGCGTAGGCCCCATGCAGGTCGCGGGCGGCGCGGAGGACCGCCGCAGGCAGCCCGCCGCTCAGATAGCGTTCGATCATGTGGGCGATCACTTCCGTGTCGGTCTGTGAGCGGAACCGATGCCCTTCAGCCGCCAGCGTCTTGCGGAGCTCCCGGTAATTCTCGATGATCCCGTTGTGGACGATAGCCAGCTGGGACTGGCAATCGAGGTGCGGATGCGCATTGGCATCGGACGGCCGGCCATGGGTGGCCCACCGTGTGTGGCCGACGCCGAGTGTTCCTCGCGGCCGGTCTGAGGCGACCAACGCCTCGAGATCGGCGATCGTACCGGTCGTCTTCCTGACGTCCAGAGTCATCTGGGAGACCGTGGC
>QHSZ01000052.1 GCA_003220595.1 Candidatus Rokuibacteriota bacterium
CGCCTTCGTCTCGGAGGCGCGGCGCGCCCCTTCGACTGGGCGCTCTCGCTCACCGACTCGCGCGACGACGGCTACCGCGACTTCGCGGGCGGCCGTGCGTCGCGGGCCTTCGCCAAGGTCGGCGCGGACCTCGGCGGGACCGATCTGACCCTCTCGTACCAGTACGCGAACAACCACGTCTCCCAGGCGGGCTCGCTGCCCGAGAGCGAGGCGCGCCGTCATCCGCGGCGGAACTTCACGGCGGGCGACTTCTGGGCGCCCGAGCTGCACCTGGCGACGCTGAACGGCGAGCACCGACTCGGCGAGCATCTGACGCTCGGGCTCAACGCGTTCGTGAGGGCGCTCGACGCCGAGCAGTTCAACGTGAACCTCGTCGCGGACAACACCCGGCTCGTCAACCGCACCCTCTCCACGGGCGGGACGGTCCAGGCGACGCACGCGGCCACGCTGGCCGGCCGGCGCAACGTGCTCATCGCCGGCGTGGAGTACACCCGCCACGACGTCCGGAGCCGGACGTTCGAAGTGCTCGCGAGCGGGAGCACGCTCACGGCGGACGTCGCGGACACGCAGGACGCGGTCGGGGCGTACGCGCAGGACGCGCTCACGCTCGTCCGCGACGCGCTCGTCCCGGGCTCCACGCTCGTTCTCACCGTCGCGGCGCGCTGGGACTGGCTGCGGCACGACATCACCGATCGGCTCGGAGGCCCGTCGGGCGCGGTCCACGACTACGACCGCTTCAACCCGCGCGCCGGGCTCACCTTCACGCTGAGCGAGCGCCTCCGGGTGTACGCGAGCTACGCCGAGGGCTTCCGCGCGCCCGCCTTTCTCGAGCTCACGTGCGCCGGCCCCGGCGCCGTGTGTCCGGGGCTCCAGGCGGGCGTGGCGCCGGATCCGCCGCTCCACGCCGTGACGGCCCGGAGCGGGGAGCTCGGCGTGCAGGCCCGGCCGCTCGCGTGGCTCGACGTGGACCTCTCGGGCTTCCGCACGGACGTGAGCGACGACATCTTCTCGGTGGCGCCGACGGGCACGACGGGCGTGTTCTTCCTGAACGTGGGGAGCACGCGACGCGAGGGCGTGGAGCTCGCGCTGCGCGCGCGGGCCACGCGCGAGCTCGACGCGTTCGTCACCTATGCGCTGACGCGCGCCACCTTCCAGGACGACGCCACGCTCTTCACGCCCCTCCCGCCGGGGACGCAGACCGTCCGCCCCGGGGACTCGCTCGCGATGGTCCCGCGCCACCGCCTCCACGCCGGACTCGCGTATCGCCCGTGGCCCTGGCTCACGCTGTCGGCGGACGCACACTATGTCGGCTCGCAGGTCCTGCGCGGCGACGAGGCGAACCGTCAGGAGGAGCTGCCCGCGTACTGGGTGGCGAACCTGGGCGCGTCGGCGAGGCTCCGCGGGCTCGAGACGTTCGTGCGCGTGAACAACGTGCTCGACGACCGGCACGCGACGTTCGGCACCTTCGCGGTCAACGGCCGCGAACCAGGCCAGCCGGTGCAGCGGTTCCTGACGCCGGGCCTGCCGCTCAACGTGGTCGTCGGCGCGAGCTACGCGTTCTAGTCTCCGTCCGCCGCGGGTCGGATTATACTGGCGCGCGCAGGGGGACGACCCGGATGATCTCGATCACCGCGGAGGTCCGCGAGCAGCATCGCTTCGACCTGGGCGCGCTCGAGCGCTACATGCGCGAGCACGTGGCCGGCTTCGCGGGCCCGCTCGGCGTCCAGCAGTTCCGCGGTGGCCAGTCGAACCCGACCTACTACCTGACGGCGGGCGGCAGAGAGTACGTCCTGCGCCGGAAGCCGCCGGGCAAGCTCCTGCCCTCGGCGCACGCGGTGGAGCGCGAGTACCGCGTCATCACGGCGCTCGGCCCGACGGGGTTCCCGGTGCCGCGCACGCACGCGCTCTGCGAGGACCCGTCGGTCATCGGCACCGCGTTCTACGTCATGGATTGCGTCCACGGGCGTGTCATCACCGATCCCGCGATCCCCGGCCTCTCGCCGCGCGAGCGCGCCGCCATCTACGAGTCGCTCGGTGAGGTCCTCGCGCGGCTGCACACGGTCGACTGGCAGGCGCTCGGCCTCGCCGATTTCGGGAGGCCGGGGAATTATTTCGCGCGCCAGATCCATCGCTGGACCCAGCAGTACCGCGCCTCCGAGACGGAGCGGATCGAGGCGATGGAGCGGCTGATCGCGTGGATGCCCGAGCACGTTCCCGCCGGGGACGACGTGGCGCTCGTGCATGGCGACTACCGGCTCGGGAACGTCATCGTCCATCCGACCGAGCCGCGCGTCGCTGCGGTGCTCGACTGGGAGCTCTCGACGCTCGGCCACCCGCTCGCGGACCTCGCGTACAACTGCCTGCCCTATCGGTTCACGCGCGAGTGGGAAGGGCTCGCCGACAAGAGCCTCGCGGAGCTCGGCCTGCCGACCGAGCAGGAATACGTGGCCGCCTACTGCCGCCGCGCCGGGCGCGCGGGGATCCCCGAGTGGGAGTTCTGCCTCGCCTTTGCGATGTTCCGCCTCGCGGCGATCGCGCAGGGGATCATGGGACGCGTCGTCACCGGCACCGCGAACGATCCGAACGCCCGCGAGCGCGGCGCGCGCGCCCGTCCGCTCGCCGAGTCCGCCTGGGCGCTCGTCGCCAAGCGCGCCGGCTGAGGGCTCCGCCTATTCGCTCGTGAGCGTCTTCCTGGCGGCGGCGATCTCCTGCTCGATGGCGTCACGGCCGGGGAAGACCCGCTCGGCCTTTCGATACCAGTACCGGGCGTTGTCGAGGTCGCCCTCGAGGGTATGCACGATGCCGTGGAGCCACGCCGCCAGCGCGGACTCTTCCTTCTGCACGATCTCGTGGGCTTGCTGCCAGGCTCCGGCGCCCAGGAGCTCGACCGCGCGCGCGAGCGGTGCCTCACCCGTCACGGCGCGCCGGCCGGAGGCGCTCAGTTGCAGGCCTCGAAGAGCCCCGCCGCCCCCTGGCCCCCGCCGATACACATCGTGACGACGCCGTAACGCGCCCGGCGGCGCAGCATCTCGTTGGCAAGGGTGCCGACCATGCGCGAGCCCGTCATGCCGAACGGGTGGCCGATCGCGATCGAGCCGCCGTTCAGGTTGAGCTTCTCTCCGTCGAGGCCGAGCCGGTCGCGGCAATAGACAACCTGCGAGGCGAACGCTTCGTTCAGCTCCCACACGTCGATGTCGGACACCTTGAGGCCGTGGCGCTTGAGGAGCTTCGGCACCGCGAAGACCGGGCCGATGCCCATCTCGTCGGGCTCGCAGCCCGCGATGGCGAAGCCGCGGAAGACCAGCTTCGGCCGGATGCCGAGCGCCTTCGCGCGGTCCATGGACATGACGAGCGTGGCGCTCGCCCCGTCGGAGAGCTGGGAGGAGTTGCCGGCCGTGACCGAGCCCTGGCCGCTCTCCTTGTCGAAGTGGGGCGGGAGCGACATGAGGCCCTCGAGCGTCGTGTCCGGGCGGTTGCACTCGTCTTTCTCGACGTAGAACTCCTCCTTGCCGACGACCTCGCCCGTCTTCTTGTCGAGGAGGCCGCGCGTGACGTGCATGGGCGCGAGCTCCTCCTTCAGGAAGCCCTCCTGCTGGGCGCGCGCGATCCGCTGCTGGGAGAGGAGCGCGTAGCGGTCCTGGGTCTCGCGGCTGATCTTGTAGCGCTTCGCGACGACCTCGGCCGTGTCGCCCATGACCATGTAGATGCCGGGGACGTGCTCTTGGACCCATGGGTTCGGGCTCGTGTCACGCTGCATCATCGTGATCGACTCGACGCCGCCGCCGAACATCACGTCGGCGCCGTCGTTGATGACGTAGTTCGCGGCGATCGCGATCGCCTGGAGCCCCGAGGAGCAGAAGCGGTTCACCGTGAGGCCGCCGACCGTCACCGGGAGGCCCGCGCGGATCGCGGCCACGCGGGCGATGTTGTGGCCCTGGGCGCCGTGCGGCTGGCCGCAGCCGAGGATCACGTCCTCGACCTCCTTCGGGTCGAGCTGCGGCACCTTGCCGAGCGCGTCCTTGATGCAGTGGGCGGCCAGGTCGTCGGGGCGCGTCAGGTTGAACGAGCCGCGGAACGACTTGGCGAGCGGCGTGCGGGAGCTGGCGACGATGACGGCTTCACGCATGAGAGTCTCCTTGCCCGCGACTAGATGGCCGCGACGCACATGATCTCGACCAGATATTTCGGCGACGCCAGCCGCGCCTCGACCGTGGCGCGTGCCGGCGTGTTGGCCTTGTCCACCCAGGCGTCCCACGCCGCGTTCATGTCGTTGTAGAGGGCCATGCTCGCCACGTAGACCGTGGCCGAGAGCAGCTTCGACTTGTGGCTGCCCACCGCCGCCAGCGTCTCGTCGATCTTCTTGAGGATCTGCTCGGTCTGGCCCTTCGCGTCCGCGGAAGGGTCGCCCGCCACCATACCGGCGAGATAGACCGTGCTGTCGTGAACGACCGCCTGGGTGAGACGGGGCCCGACGCCGTGACGCTTGATGGTCATCGCTCGTTCCTTTCGGGTGTGAGGGAGTGCCTGGAAGGATAGCGGCAACGCGCGCGCCTGTCGAGGGGGGCCCCACGCCTCGACCATGTCGTATACTTCGGCCCGGGGGATGGAGCGTTGGCCACGCCACATACGATGTTCGAGAAGGTCTGGGCCCGCCACGTGGTGGCCGAGGGGCCGGGCGGGCACGTCCTCCTCTACATCGACCGCCACCTGCTCCACGAGGGCTCGACCAGCGCCTTCGGGCGGCTCGCGAAGGCCGGGCGGCGCGTCCGGCGCACGGACCTGACGTTCGCGACGGCGGACCACTACATCCTCACGTCGGGCGCGGTCGCGACCGATCCCGAGATCCGCGGGATGGTCGAGACGCTCGGCCGGCACACCGCGGTGCAAGGGATCGTGTACTTCGGCGTCGACGACGCGCGGCGCGGGATCGTGCACGTCATCGGTCCGGAGCAGGGGCTGACGCTGCCCGGCATCACGCTCGTCTGCGGCGACTCGCACACGGCGACCCACGGAGCGTTCGGCGCGCTCGCCTTCGGCATCGGCTCGACCGAGGTCGAGCACGTGATGACCACGCAGACGCTCTGGCAGAGGAAGCCCCAGGTCATGCGCGTCACGGTCGAGGGCCGTCTGGCGCTCGGCGTCACGGCCAAGGACGTGATCTTGGCGATCATCGCGCGGCTCGGCGCCGGCGGCGGCGTGGGGCACGTCATCGAGTACGCGGGCTCGACGATCCGCGCCATGACCATGGACGAGCGCATGACGGTCTGCAACATGTCGATCGAAGCGGGCGCGCGCGCCGGCATGGTCGCGCCCGACGAGACGACGTTCGCCTACCTCGAGGGCCGGCCCTTCGCGCCCCGAGGCGACGGCTGGGCGCGGGCGCTCGCCGCCTGGAAGACGACGCCGAGCGATCCCGGCGCCCGGTTCGACCGCGAGGTGCGGCTCGCCGCGAGCGAAATCGCGCCGACGGTCACGTGGGGCACGAGCCCGCAGGATGCGCTCCCGATCACGGGGCGCGTGCCCGACCCGGCGGAGGCGGCCGAGGGTGCGCGCCGGGACAGCATGGTGCGCGCCCTCGCCTACATGGGGCTCACACCGGGCGCGCCGCTCACCGACCTGAAGGTGGACCGCGTGTTCATCGGCTCCTGCACCAACAGCCGGCTCGAGGACCTCCGCGCCGCCGCGCGCGTCGTGAAGGGACGGCACGCGGTCGTCCCGGCCTGGGTCGTGCCGGGCTCCGGGCTCGTCAAGCGCGCGGCCGAGGCCGAGGGGCTCGATCGCGTCTTCGTCGCGGCCGGCTTCGAGTGGCGCGAGGCCGGCTGTTCGATGTGCGTGGGCATGAATGGCGAGACGGCGGGCGTGGCCGAGCGCGTGGCCTCCACCTCGAACCGCAACTTCGAGGGCCGCCAGGGCCGGGGCGCGCGGACCCACCTGATGTCGCCCGCGATGGCGGCCGCCGCTGCGGTGACGGGACGCCTCACCGACGTCCGGACGCTGGCGGGCTGAGTTGGAGCCCTTCACCCGCGTCCACGCGGTCGCCGCGCCGGTCGACCTGCCGAACGTCGATACCGACCGCATCATCCCCGCGCGCTTCCTGCGCAAGCCCAGGAACGCGCCGGACTACGCGCGCTTCCTGTTCCACGACGTGCGCTTCGACGCCGACGGCGCGGAGAAGCCCGAGTTCGTCCTGAACCAGGCCCCCTACCGCGGCGCGAAGATCCTCGTGACGGCGGAGAACTTCGGCTGCGGCTCGTCGCGCGAGATGGCGGTGTGGGCGCTCGACGCCTGGGGCATCCGCGCGGTGATCGCGCCGAGCCTCGGCGACATCTTCCGCCAGAACTGCGTCCAGAACGGGCTGCTGCCGGTCCTGCTGCCCCCGGCGAGTGTCGCCACCCTCCGCCGGCAGCTCCACGAGCGGCCCGGGGCCACGATCGCGCTGAACCTCGAGACGCAGACGGTCACCGGCCCGGACGGCGTGGGCTACCGGTTCGAGATCGATCCGTTCCGCAAGCAGATGCTGCTGACGGGTCAGGACGAGATCGCGCTCACCCTTGGCTACGAGGTCGCGATCGCTGCCTTCGAGCGGCGGCAGGGGACCGAGATGCCCTGGCTCTCGGCGGGACGGGCGTAGCGTGGCCCTCACGCGCGCCGAGCGCGAGCGGCTCATCGCCCAGTACGCCGCCGGGCCCACGCGGCTCCGCGCGGCGCTCGCCACCGTGCCCGCGGAGGCGATGACGTGGCGCCCGGCGCCCGCGGAGTGGTCGGCGCACGAGATCGTCTGCCACTGCGCCGACTCGGAGACGAACAGCTACGCGCGCATCCGCTTTCTCCTCGCCGAGCCGAACCCGCTCATCCAGGGGTACGACCAGGACCACTGGGCGCGCCACTTCGACTATCACACGGCGCCGCTCGAGCCCGCGCTCGCCGTCGTCGAGTCGGTCCGCGCCAGCACGACCGCGCTCATCCGCGGCCTGCCCGACGCGGCGTGGACGCGCGAGGGCCGGCACACCGAGTCGGGCCGCTACACGGCCGAGGACTGGCTCACGATCTACGCGGAACACCTGGAAGGCCACGCGCGCCAGATCGAGGCGAACGTCGGCGCGTGGCGGGCGCAGCGCCGCTAGTTCTATCGGTGTCTCGCGCGCGCGCGCGCCGACACGGTGAGGAGACATGCGCCTGTCTGCTCGTCCGCGCGGGTCATGGCCCTCGCGAATGCAGGCCGCATTCCTTGACCGCTGCCCCGTGCTCCCACCACCAGCGCCCTGCGCGCAGGTCCTCGCCGGCCACCACCGGCCGGGTACACGGGGCGCAGCCGATGCTCGGGTAGCCCTGATCGTGAAGGGCGTTGTACGGGACGTCGTGGGCGCGGATGTACTCCCAGACCTGATCCCAGCTCCAGTCGGCGAGCGGGTTGACCTTCACGATGCCGCCGTGGTCGGTGTCGACGGCGGCCTTGCGCACCTCTGCCCGCGTCACCGCCTGCTCGCGCCGGAGCCCGGTGATCCAGGCGTCGAGGCCTGTGAGGGCGCGGCCGAGCGGCTCCACCTTCCTGACGCCGCAGCATTCCTTGCGGTTCTCGACGCTCTTGTAGAAGAGGTTGACGCCGCGCTCGCGCACCAGAGCTTCGACGGCCTCACTCTTTGGGAAGAGCACCTGGATCGCGACGCCGTAGCGCTCGCGGATGGCGTCCATGACGGCGTGGGTCTCGGCGTGGAGGCGCCCGGTGTCCAGCGCGATGATCCGAGCGCTACGGTCGATGCGCGTGAGCATGTCGATGAGAACGACGCCCTCGGCACCGAAGCTCGAGACCAGCGCGATGCGGGGAGAGAACGTGTCGATGGCCCACGCGAGCACGTCCCGGGCGCCGCGCTCTTCCACGGCCTGGAGGTCTGACCTGCCTACGACGACGCTCATCGCTGTCGCTCCATTCGCAGTCGCTCAAAACAAAAAGCCGAGGACGGGGTTTCGCCCCGTGCTCGGCTTTCGTCTTGTGACTTTTCGCCTTCTGCTATGCTCTTCGGGAGAATCATAATGATACTCGATCGGAAATGTCAACAATAGATTCTGACCAGTTATTATAGGAGGATACACACTGAATTTCGTCCGGGACACCGATAATGCGAGAATTCCCAACCTCGACGGCCTCGGCCGCTAGCCGCGCGCGAACAGGACCAGCCCCGAGACGAAGAGCAGCGCGAACACGAGCCGCCGGAAGCGCACCGGGTCGATCCGGTCAAAGAGCGCCATGCCCGCGGCGACGCCGCCGATCGCGGGCACGGCGTAGAGCGCCGCGAGCCGCCACACCTCGCGCGTCAGGAGCCCCGTCCACCAGTAGCCCGCCAGGATCACCACCTGGTTGACGACGAAGAAGGCCTGGAGGTTCGCCTTGATCGCCCGCGGGCTCCAGCCCTGCGTCGTCGCGTAGAGCACGACGGGGGGCCCCGGCGTGCCGACGGCGCCGCCGATCACCCCGGCCAGCACGCCGGCGCCGAGCCCCCACCGGCGGCCCTCGAGCCTCTCGGGATAGCGACCACGCCACTCGAGCGCGACGGCGACGAGCAGCATGAGGCCGATCAGCCGGTTCAGCAGGCTCGCCTCGAAGCTCGCGAGCGCCCAGACGCCGAGCGGCGTGCCGGCCACGGTGCCGAGCACGAGGTCGCCGACCCGCCCGGACGTGAAGTCGCGGCGCACCGGGACGAAGATCGCGAGCGCGAAGGCGGCCGCATAGAGCGTCATGAGCACGATCGCGTCCGCGGGCGACATGACGTAGGGCAGCAGCGCGAGCGAGACGAGGCCGATGCCGAAGCCCGCGAGCCCCATGACGAAGCTCGCGCCCATGATGATGAGGGCGCCGAGCGCCCAGGCGAGCGTGTCTATGTCGTGAGGTCCACGAGAACCTTCATGACCGGCCCGCCCGCGAGCGCCTGCTCCATGCCGCGCTGCAGCTCCTCGAGGCGGATCGTCGTGCTCACGAGCGGCGCCACCTCGACGGCGCCCGAGGCGGCGAGGCGGATCGCCTCCTCCCAGTCCTCGCGCGCGTAGAGGCGGCTGCCGTGCATGACCAGCTCGCGGGCGAACATCTGGTAGAGGTTCATCGGGATCGGCTCGGCGTGGATCGCCACGATGCTGATCGTGCCCCAGACGCGCACGACGTCCGTGACGAGGCGCGCCGCGGCGGGGTTGCCGGTGACCTCGAAGGCCACGTCCACGCCGGTCCCGCCCGTCCAGTCGTTCGTGAAGCGGAGGACGTCGATGTCGGGCCCGACGGTCTCGAGGCCGTACGCCTCGAGGAGATCGATCCTGAACGGGTTCACCTCCACCACGGCGACGCGCGCCCCACGATGGCGGGCCACGAGCGCGATGAGCGCGCCGATGGGCCCGCCCCCGAACACGAGCACGCGGTCGTCCGGCCTCACCTGGGCGCGCGCCACGTCGTGGGTCGCGACGGCCAGCGGCTCGATCATCGCGGCCTCGTCGTCCGCGAGCGTCGCGGGCACCTTCAGCAGGCGCGCCGCCGGCACCGTGCAGTACTCGCGCATGCCGCCCGGCAGCTCCACGCCGATGATCTTGAGCGCGTAGCAGAGGTAGGAGGCGCCCATCAGGCAGGCGCGGCAGGCTCCGCAGAACGAGAGCGGCTCGAAGACGACACGGTCGCCCGGCCCGAAGCCGCTCGCCGCGGGCGCCTCGACGACCTCGGCGAACGTCTCGTGGCCGATCACGCCGCCCTTCGGCACGCGATGGTCGAGGTGGCCCTGGAAGATGTGCAGATCGGTGCCGCAGATGCCGACGCGGCGGACTCTCAGGAGGGCCTCGGCCGGCCCGGGCGCCGGGAGAGGCGCCTCGCCGATCGTGAAGGTCCGCGATCCCTGATAGAACGCGGCGCGCAACGACTACTCGACCTTGGCGTAGCCCTGCGAGGCCATGCAGCCGTCGAAGACGCTCTCCTGGCGGCGCTCCTGGAACGCGAGCCGGAGGACGTCCAGGAGCCCGCCGAGGACGAGGTCGGGTCCGGGGCCGATCAGCAAGGCGCGGTGCGCGCAGAGGTATTCGTCGGCCGTCACCTGCTGCGGTAGCGTCTGTGCCTTCGCCCAGTGCGCGGCGTCGAGGTCGAGGGTGCAGCCGGTGAGCAGCAGGGCCGCCGACAGCGCCACGGCGGTTTTCATGGCGGGTATTCTAGCAGAACACCCTACACGCCGAGCAGCCTGAGCCGCAGCTCCTCGTCGGCGTGGAGCGCCCGCGCCGCGCCGCTCCAGACGATCGACCCGTTGCTGATCACGTACGCGCGGTCGGAGAGCGCGAGCGCCAGGTCGGCGTTCTGCTCGACGAGCAGGATCGTCGTCTCGCCCTTGATCTCGCGCAGCACGTTCCAGACGACCTCCACGATCGCCGGCGCCAGGCCCTCGAACGGCTCGTCGAGGAGGAGGGCGTCCACGTTGCCCATGAGCGCCCGCGCGATCGCGAGGAGCTGGAGCTCGCCGCCCGAGAGGGTGGCGCCGCGCGCGCCGCGCAGCGCCTGGAGTGGGGGGAAGGTGGCGAAGACGCGCTCGAGCGTGAAGCCGCGGTCGCCGCGGCGCGCGATCTGGAGGTTCTCGAGGACGCTGAGGTTCGGGAAAATCCGGCGGCCCTGCGGGACGAGCCCGATGCCGAGCCGCGCGATCGCCTCGGGCGGCCGGCCCGCGAGCTCCGCGCCCCGATAGACGACGCGCCCGCGGCGCGGCGGCACGACGCCCGTGATCGCGGCGAGCGTCGTGGTCTTGCCCGCGCCGTTGCGGCCGAGGAGCGCGACGAGCTCGCCCGGGAAGACGTCGAGCGACACCCCGTGGAGCACGTGGCTCTTGCCGTAGAAGGCGTCCACGCCCTCGACGCGCAGGAGCGGCTCGCCGCCGGCGGGCGCGCCGCCGGCGCCTGCCGCGGCGGCGAGCTTCAGGTGCCCGAGGTACGCCGTCTGCACGTCGGCGTTCTGCTGGATCTCGGCCGGCCCGCCCTCGGCGATCACGCGGCCCTGGTGGAGCACGGTGATCCGGTCGGAGAGCGCCAGCACCTGATCGATGTCGTGATCGATCAGGACGATCGTGAGGGACCGGTGGAGGGTGCGGATCAGGTCGGCGACGCGGACGCGCTCGTGCGCCGCGAGGCCGGCCAGCGGCTCGTCGAGCAGCAGGAGCTCGGGGCGCGTCGCGAGCGCCAGGGCGATCTCGAGCAGGCGCTGGTCGCCGTGGGACAGGTTCGCCGCGAGGGCCCCGGCCTTGTCGGCGAGCCCGACGGCGGCGAGGAGCCGCAGCGCCTCGTCGTTCAAGTCGGCGAAGCTCCGGCTGTCGGCGAGCATCGCGAAGCGGCAGCGATGCTTCGCCTGCGCCGCGATGCGCACGTTCTCGAACACCGTGAGCGCGTGGAAGACGCTGATGATCTGGAACGAGCGCGAGACGCCGAGCGCGACGATCCGGTGCGGGAGGAGCGCGGTCATGGCCGTGCCGCGGAGCCGCGCCTCGCCGCCGTCGGCGGGCAGGAGCCCCGTCAGGAGGTTGAAGAGGGTCGTCTTGCCGGCGCCGTTCGGGCCGATGATCGAGCGCAGCTCGCCGCGGCGCACCTGGAAGGACGCGCCGTCCACCGCGGCGAGGGCGCCGAAGCGCCGGGTGAGGCCGCGGACCTCGAGCAGGGTCTCCACGGCCGCCGCCGGGCCGGGCGCCGCCGCGGGCGCCGCGACCGCCGCGGCCGGGGGCGCGTGGCCGGCGACCTCGGCGCGCCGGCGGAGGCCGCGCAGACGCTCGGCGACGCCGACGATGCCGTTCGGCGAGAACATGACGAAGGCGATGAAGATCACGCCGAAGTAGATGAGCCAGTTCTGGGTCCACGACGAGAGCGTGTCGCGCATGAAGACGAAGACGGCCGCGCCCACGGCCGGGCCGACGAAGCTCCGCATGCCGCCGACGAGGGTCATGGCGGCGATCTCGCCCGCCATCGTGACGTGGAGCGACTCCGGATAGGCGAAGTTCAGGAGGAAGGTGTAGAGCGCGCCGGCGAGGCCGCTGAACGCGCACGAGACGACGAACGCGGTGAGCTTGTAGCGCTTGACGTCGTACCCGACGAAGCTGGCGCGCTGCTCGTTCTCGCGGATCGCCTCGAGCACGCGACCGAAGGGCGAGTGGACGATGCGCCAGAGGAGCCAGATCGCCGCGGCGGCGAGCGCGGCGGCCGCGTAGTAGTAGACGCGCTTGTCGGCGAGGTCGAGCCGGAGCGGGCCGAGGCTCACCGGGAAGCGCTCGATGCCGCCGAGGCCGTTCTCGCCGCCCGTCACGGCCGTCGCGCCGTAGACGATGTAGAAGAACATCTGGGTGAAGGCGAGGGTGAGGAGCGAGAAGTAGACGCCGCGCTTGCGCATGAGGAGGAAGCCGATCGCCGCGCCCGCGAGCGCCGCCGCGGCGACGCCGGCCAGGAGCGGGACCACCATGCCCTGCGCGACGTGGATCTGCGTGAGGCCGGCCGCGTAACCGCCGAGCCCGAAGAAGGCGCTGTGGCCGAACGAGACCAGGCCCGTGTAGCCCATGAGGAGGTTGTACGCGATCGCGAGCAGCGTGAAGACGACGATCTCGGTGCCGAGCGAGACGGTGGAATTCGCGGCGCTCATCAGGAGCGGGAGCGCGAGGAACCAGGCGAAGAGCCAGGCGAGCGGGTGGCGGACGAGGCGGGCGATCAATCGAACTTTTCCCAGCGCTCGCCCATGAGCCCCCGCGGCCGCAGCAGGAGGATCACGGCCATCAGCACGTACATCGAGGCCTCGGCCACGCGCGGCTGGAAGTAGATGCTGAGGCTCACGACCTGACCGACGAGGAGGCCGGAGATGATTGCCCCCGGGAGACTGCCGAGGCCACCGATGGTGACGACGACGAACGCCGCGGTGCCGACGTTGACGCCCATGGCGGGCTGCACGCCCGCCAGCGGCGCCGAGAGCACGCCCGCGAGCGCCGCGAACGCCGTGCCGAGGCCGAACACGAGCGTGAGGACCGGCGTGAGGCTGATGCCGAGCAGCCGGACCATCATCGGGTCGCGGCTCCCCGCGCGCACGATCACGCCGACGGGCGTCTTCTGGAGGAAGAGCGCGAGCCCGGCGATGAGCAGGACGACCGAGAGGAGGATGAAGCTCCGGTACTTCGAGTAGGTGAGCGTGCCGAGCTGCACGACGCCGGCGAAGCCCGCGGGCACGTCGAACTGCTTCGGGGACAGGCCCCAGACCAGACGGATCCCCTGCTCGAGCACCATCGCCAGGCCGAACGTGAGCAGGAGCCCCTGCAGCGGGTCCTGCAGGTAGAGGCGGCGCAGCAGCGTCGCCTCGATCAGCATGCCGAGGAGGCCGACGGCGACCGGCGCCGCGACGAGCGCGCCCGAGAAGCCGAGCGCGCCCTGCAGCTGGTAGGCCGCGTAGGCGCCCAGCGTGAAGAGCGCGCCGTGGGCGAAGTTGATGATGCCGACCATGCCGAAGATGATCGACAGGCCGAGCGCCATCAGGACGTAGAGCGCCCCCAGCACGAGCCCGTTCAGCAAGAACTCGGCGAGGACGGCGGGCGTCATCGCGCCGCGTCGTCTACGAGAGGGGCTCCAGCTGGCACTGACTCTCGGCCTTCGGGATCGCGATGTCCTCGAGCGCCGCGCCACGCGCCGGAACTTCGCCGATGATCTCGAAGATGTCCCACTTGTCCTTCCACTTCGCCTTGTCCCGGGCCGCGACGACGTACATCGGCTGCAGGAGCTGGTGGTCCCAGGCACGGAAGGTGAGCG
This sequence comes from Candidatus Rokuibacteriota bacterium, assembly GCA_003220595.1. Classification (GTDB taxonomy): domain Bacteria; phylum Methylomirabilota; class Methylomirabilia; order Rokubacteriales; family CSP1-6; genus AR19. Next base: position 13,774 of record QHSZ01000052.1, read on the forward strand.
GCCGGCCCTTGAGCCCGTCCATCGCCGCCGTGAGCGTGTGCCCCTCGAGCGCCTGCACGAGCTTGGCGCCGTCGGTGGATTTCGCCTTCTCGATCGCCTGGGCGATCGCGTGGACCGCGAGGTAATCGCCGTAGGCCTGGTTGTCGGGCGGCCGGCCCCAGCGCTTGACGTAGCGCGCGGCCCACGCGCGGCTCGCCGCGTTGTTCAGCTCGTGCCACCAGATGATCGGGAAGTGGCCGCGGAGCGACTCGCCGACCGGCCAGGCGAAGGCGGAGTCGATGACGCCGCCCGCGACCTCGATGGTCATCCCCGACTCCGCGTACTGCTTGAGGAAGTTCGTCACGTCGGCGCCGGCGAGGTTGTGGAAGATCAGCTCGGGCTTCGCCGCCTTCATCTTGGTGATGTACTGGCTGAAGTCCGTCGTGCCCGTCGGCGCGAGGTCGCTGCCGACCTCGGTGCCCTTGTTGGCCTGCAGGAGGTTCCGCGCCACGCGCAGGAGGTCGTGGCCGAACGCGTAGTCCGAGGTGAGGAAGTACCAGCGGCTCACCTTGCGCTCGCGGATGAGCCAGTTGCCGATCGCGTTCACGTACTGCGTGTTGCACCCCTCGGTCGAGAAGACGTACCGGTGGCAGCGCTTGCTCCGGATCTCGTCGGAGTTCGCCCCGGCGTTGATCATCAGGAGCTTCGCCCGCTGGACCTCGTCGCCGACGGCGAGGCACGAGGCCGAGGAGACGAGCCCCTCGATCGCGACGACCCGGTCCTTCTCGATCAGCTTGCGCGCCTTCTGCACGGCGACGCCCGGGTTCGCCTCGTCCTCGGTGATCAGCTCGAGCTTCCGGCCGAGCGCGCCGCCCTTCTCGTTCAGCTCCTCGACGGCGAGCGTCGCGCCCTGCTTGCCGTACTCGCCGATCGCGCCGAGGAAGCCGGTGAACGGGATGAGCTGCCCGATGCGGATCGGCTCCTGCGCGCGGACGATGGCGGGGAAGGCGAGCTCCTGCGTCCCGGCGGCCGCGGCGGCGGCGAGGCCGGCGGTCGCGAGGAACTGGCGGCGGTTCGGGCGTGAGGGCGCGTCGCGGTACGTGGCCATCGGATCACCTCGGGCTCGTCGGGTTGGGGTTCGGGACGGACCGGCAGCACGATGGGCTCCGCCCCGCGGGTTGTCAAGGGGTGGCGCGCGCGGAGGCGACGCTCACGGGGCGAGGATCCGCTCCCAGCGCCCGTACTCGCGCGCCGCGTCCATGAACCACTTCACGCAGTCGGGGTTCGCGCGCGGCGGGAGCTCGCACGAGGTGGAGAGGACGAAGCGCGAGCGCCGGCCGACCGTGTCGATGCAGCGGCGCACCTCGGCCTCGATCTCGGCCCTCGTCGCGCGCTCGAAGATCGTCGCGTCCACGTTGCCGACGGCGACGACGTTCCGCTGGTTGCCGAGCGTCACGAGCTTGTCGAGCTGGTCGACCTTGAGCGCCGGGTCGGCCTGCTGGTCGAGGTCGATCGTGATCGCGACGAAGCCGACGTCCACCAGGTCCTCGTGGATCTGATGGGTCGTGCCGCAGATGTGGATGGTCGTGCCGACCTTCTTCGCCTTGAAGTAATCCACCAGCTCCTTGTGGTAGGGCTTGATGAACTCGCGGTAGGTGTCGGGCCCGACGAGCGAGCACGAGGCGGTCGGGTCGGTGTAACTGAGCCCGATTCGCGTCGTGAGGACGGCGTCGCCCCAGCGCTTGGCGTACTCGGTCGAGAAGCGCATCAGGTCGTGGACGAACGCCGGGTCGTCGATCGTGTCGAGGCACATGAGCTCGGGGTTGCGCAGGAGCATCGCGATCGTCCAGGGGCCGACCAGGACGGCGCCGAGCGGGCTCGGGAGCTTCGCCGACGACAGCGCCTCGCACTGCTCGAGGAACGCCGGGAGGCGGCCATCCCGCCGCGGGTCGGGGATCTCGAGCCGGGCGAGCCGGGCCTTGTCGTCCTGGAGGACGTGCTGGTCGATGGACGGGACGACGTAGTCGGAATACTTCACGCGGCAGCCGAGGGCCTCGGCCTCCTTCGCGAGGTCGTTGAAGGCGATCATGATGTCGGGCTCGTAGCGCTCGTAGTAGTTCAGCATCGCCTTCGCGGCCTTCGTCGGATTCGTGCAGTACTCCTCGATCGAGAGGTCGTCCAGGCAGCCGGCGAACGAGCCCGCGATCGGGTAGGCGGGCACGCGGTCGGCGTAGCCGCCCTTGTAGGCCGCGCCGACGCGCTCGCGGGGCGTGTAGGCCTTGGTCTCCGGGTCCATCGCGCAACCTCCTTGCGTGGCGGCGAGTCTTGCGTATCTTAGCCCCACGCGTCTCCCAACGACACCCGAGAGGAGAACCCCCATGGGACAGATGCTCACGCTCACCGCCGAGGACGGCTTCCACCTCGCCGCCTACCGCGCCACCCCCCAGGGCAAGCCCCGCGGCGGACTGGTGGTGATCCAGGAGATCTTCGGCGTCAATTCCCACATCAAGAAGGTCACCGACGGCTTCGCCGCGGACGGCTACGTCGCCCTGGCCCCGGCCATCTTCGACCGGGCCGAGCCCGGCTTCGCCGTCGGCTACAAGCAAGAGGACATCGAGCTCGGGCGGGCGGTGCGCGCCAAGATCCCGATCGACGACTGCGTCAAGGACGTGCGCGCCGCGGTGCAGGCGCTGCGGGCGGAGGGCCTCAAGGTCGGCGTCGTCGGCTACTGCTTCGGGGGCACGCTCGCCTGGCTCGCCGCCACGCGGATCGACGGCGTCGCCTGCGCGATCGGCTATTACGGCGGCGGCATCGCCGACACCGCGCAGGAGCGCCCGAAGTGCCCGGTCGTCCTCCACTTCGGCGAGACCGACCAGTCCATCCCGAAGGAGCACCACCAGCGGATCCAGGCGGCCCACCCGTCGCTTCCGATGCACGTCTACCCGGCGGGCCACGGGTTCAACTGCGACGAGCGCGGGAGCTACCACGAGCCGAGCGCGACGCTCGCGCGGCGCCGCACGCTCGACGCCCTGCAGCGCCATCTGGGCTGAGGCCCTGCGCCATGCTGAAGGAGTTCAAGACCTTCATCATGCGGGGCAACGTCGTCGACCTCGCGGTCGGCGTCGTCATCGGCGCGAGCTTCGGCACCATCGTGACGTCGCTCGTCAACGACGTCATCATGCCCCCGATCGGTCTCCTGCTCGGCCGCGTCGACTTCTCCCACCTGTTCGTCAATCTGAGCGGCCAGGCGTTCCCCTCGCTCGCGGCCGCCAAGGCCGCGGGCGCGCCGACCCTCAACTACGGACTCTTCATCAACGCGGTGATCAACTTTCTGATCGTCGCGTTCGCCGTGTTCGTCGTCGTCAAGCAGGTCAATCGCCTGTTTCCGAAGTCGCCGGCGGCCCCCGCCACGAAGGAGTGCGGCCACTGCGCCATGAGCATCCCGCTGAGGGCGCGGCGCTGTCCGCACTGCACGTCGGAGCTCGCGGCCGGCAGGGCACCCGTAACTCCCTGATTTCCCTCGACCGCGAGACTGGCACACCTCCTGCCACGCGTCAGGGGCAGGAGGGTCGATCTCGTCCGTCTCCGGGCCGTCAGCGTGAGGCTCGAGCGGACGCTTCCGAGCCGGCAGCCGGGGCGCCAGGCCACGGCGGCCCGCCGGACCGCCCGCGCCGTCTAGCCTCCCACCACGCCCCGCACAGCGGCCAGGCACTCAGGCATAATGGCCGCGCTCTCGAGCGAAAGGAGCGCCGGCCCTGGAGATCGCCTACGAGGACGGCGACGGTCGCGTCGTCGTCCTGGACTCCCTCACCCACGTGGACGCGCGGGTCACCGTGCGCGACGTCGTCGTCGCTGGCTCGTTCGCCGGCGCCTCCGCCTTCGGCTTCGCGCTTGAGCGCGGCGTGCGCGGTCTCGTCGCCCACGAGGCCGGCGTCGGTCGTGAGGGCGCCGGCATCTCCGGGCTCCCGCTCGCCGACCGTCTCGGGATTCCCGCCGCCGCGGTGCTGACCGAGTCCGCGCGGCTCGGCGACGGCAAGAGCGTGCACGACGACGGCGTCGTCGGCCACCTGAACGACACGGCGCGCGCGCTCGGCGTCGGCGCGGGCGCCGCCGCGGCGTCCGCGGCCCGCGCCATGCTGCAGGCCCCGCCCGGCGTCGCCTCCACCCAGGCGCTCGTGGACCGCCAGGCGCGCGTCGTCGCCGAGACGCCCGACGGCCGCGTGGTGCTCGTCAGCTCGATGAGCTTCGCCGCGCCCGAGCACCGGCGGGACGTCCTCTGCGCCGGCTCCCACGGCGGCCGCGTCAACGTGCAGCGCCTCCTCGAGGTGCGGCCGCGCGGCGCCGTCTTCAACGACGGGGGCCTCGCGCGCGACCGCGCCGGGATCGAGGGCCTGCGCGTGCTCGACACGGCCGGGGTTGCGGCCGCGGCGGTCGGCGCGATGAGCGCGCGCATCGGCGATCCCGCGAGCACGTGGGAGGACGGCGTCGTCTCCTTCGTGAACGAGACGGCGCGCCGCCTGGGCGTCGCGCCCGGTCAGCGCGCGCGCGACGCGGCGCTGCTGATCCTCCTGCGCGCGTGAGCCGTCGGAGTGCCCGGTCCCCCCAGGGAGGTGCGTGAGCGATGCCCAAGGCCAACGTCGGCGGTGTGAGCCTCTACGTCGAGGAAGCGGGGCAAGGGACGCCGCTCATCTTCGTCCACGAGTTCGCGGGCGATTGCTGGAGCTGGCAGTCACAAGTCAGGTTCTTCTCGCGGCGGTACCGGACGATCGTCTTCAACGCGCGCGGCTACCCGCCGTCCGACGTGCCGCTCGACCCGAAGGCGTACTCGCAGCAGCAAGCGGCCGACGACATCAAGGGCGTGCTCGACCACCTCGGGATCCGGAAGGCCCACGTGTGTGGCCTCTCCATGGGCGGCTACGCGACGCTCCACTTCGGACTCTCCTATCCGGAGCGCGCGCTCTCGCTCGTCGTCGCCGGCGCGGGCTACGGGAGCGACAAGCAAGACACGCACCGCGCCGACAGCGAGCTGGTCGCGCGCCGGCTCGAGGCCGAGGGCATGGCGGCGGTCGCCGACTTCTATGGCCGCGGGCCCACGCGCGTGCAGTTCATGGAGAAGGACCCCACCGGCTGGCAGGAGTTCCGCGACCGCCTCGCGGCGGGCTCGGCGCCGGGCCACGCCCTCACGCTCCGAGGCGTCCAAATGCGGCGGCCGTCCATCTACGACCTCGGCGAGCGAATGGCCACGCTCGAGGTGCCGACGCTCATCATGACGGGCGACGAGGACGAGCCCTGCCTCGAGCCCGGGATCTACATGAAGCGGAAGATCATGACGTCGGGGCTCGTCGTGCTCCCGAAGGCTGGCCACGCGATCAACCTGGAGGACCCCGACCTCTTCAACCGCGCGGTGCTCGACTTCCTGACCGCCGTGGACGCGGGGCGCTGGCCACGGCGCCGCGCGGACTCGATGACGGGTTCCGCGATCCTGCCGAAGACGACGTGAGCCCGCCCGCGGGCGCGGGCGAGGGGCGCCGCCCGGGGGACGCGCGCTAGCGTCTCGCCGAGGCGACGAGCGCCTCGGTGGGCATCACGAGCCGGCCGCGGGATGCGAACGGAGCCAGCCGCGCGCGGACCCGGTCCTTGACGGCCCGCCGCGCGTCCTCGGGCAGCTCACGCAGCAGGAGGCCGGCCCGGATCGCGCCCGACTCGATGTGACCCCAGTACGCGTCGAACGACTCGAACACGAAGCTCTGCGTTTCGGTCGTCACGCTCACCTCGGCGAAGTCGGCGTCCCCCAGCAGGCGCGCGAGGCGGCCCGGGGCGCCGAGGCTCACGCCCTGGAGGATCTCGGTCCGGCGCGCTGGCAGGTGCCGCGTGAGCTCCTCCGCGAGGGCGCCGAACCACGCCACGCGGTCGGCGGTGGACCACACGAGCGCGGCGAGGCGCCCGCCGGGGCGCAGCACGCGCCGGCATTCCCTCAGGCCCGCCAGCGGATCGGGGACGAACATGAGGCCGAGCTGGGAGATGACGGCGTCGAAGACCGCGTCACGGCACGCGAGCGCCTGCGCGTCCATCGCGGCGAGCCGGATCGGTCGGGCACCGAGCTTCGCCTTGGCGCCGCGGAGCATCGCCAGCGAGATGTCGGCGCCGAGGATGACGCTCGCCGGGGCCGCGGCCTCGGCCGCCATCAGCGCCGCTTCGCCGGTGCCCGTGGCCAGGTCGAGGATGCGCTGGCCTGGAACGAGCGCGGCCGCGCGCCGGAGCGCCGGCAGGTAGAGCCGCGTCCAGCGGCCCATGAAGTCGTCGTAGACGGCGGCGACCTTGTCGAACGTGAGCTGGGCGCTCAGGCGCCGCGGGGGCTGGGCCGCCTCCAACTCAGCCGAGCGCCTCGAGCGTCGCCTTGCAGAACTCCGAGGCGGTCGCGGTGCCGCCCTGGTCGCGCGTGAGGTGCTTGCCCGCGCGGTACACACACGCGACGGCGGCCTCGAGCCGCTGCGCTTCGCTCGCGAGGCCCATGTGCTCGAGCATCATGGCCGCCGAGAGGATCGTGGCGGTTGGGTTGGCGATGCCCTGGCCGGCGATGTCGGGGGCCGAGCCGTGGATCGACTCGAAGTACGCCCACCGATCGCCGAAGCAGCCCGACGGCGCCATGCCGAGCCCGCCCGCGGCCTCCGCCGCGAGGTCGGACAGGATGTCGCCGTAGAGATTCATGCAGAGGAGGACGTCGAGGCTCTGCGGGAAGCGCACGAGCCGCCGTGACGCGTCGTCCGCCTGGAAGTGCTCGTAGGCGAGGTCCCGGTACTGCGCCACGACGCCCTCGACGACCTCCCGGAAGAAGCCGTCGGAGCGGCGCAGGAGGTTCGACTTGGTGACGCAGCTGACCTTGCCGGCGTGGCCTCGCGCCTTCCGCTTCAGCGCGAGCTCGCAGGCGAAGCGCGCGATGCGCTCGGTCCCCCGCCGGCTCACCACCTTCACGGCGAAGCGTCCCATGTCGTACTCGTTCACACGCTTGCCGATCCGGTCGCACAGCTCCGGCATCGCGCGTCCGAGCTCTTCCAGATCGCCCTCGCGCGCCGGGTAGAGGTCCTCCATGTTCTCGAGCAGGACGACGAAGTCGATGCCGTGGGGGTTCGCGAGCGGCGAGTGCGCGCCCTCGTAGTACTTGATCGGGCGCACGTTGGCGTAGGCGTCCTGCTGCCAGCGGAGGTAGGTGATGACCGCGACCGACGCCGGGCCGCCGGCGGCGCCGAAGAGGATCCCGTCGGCCTGACCGCAGAGACGCTTCGTCTCATCGGGCACCGGCGCGCCATGCGTCTTCTGCGCGGCCTCGCCGTGGGGCGGCGTGAGGATCCGGAGCGGGAAGCCCGCGGCGGCGAGCAGCTCACACGTCGCGTCCACGACCTCGACGCCGATGCCCTCCCCGCCGAGCGCGACGATGGTCTTCATCGCTCGATGCGGTAGACGCGTCGCAC
>QHSZ01000053.1 GCA_003220595.1 Candidatus Rokuibacteriota bacterium
GACTTGCCGTGGTCGCGGAGCGCCACGACCCGACCCGCGAGGCTCACGGGCTCGACCCCCTTCAGCTCCTCCTCGCCGGCGCTCCGCAACCGCTCGGCGAGCGGCGCCGCCCAGTGCGTCACCGGGAAGCGGCCACCGAACGGGTCGAGGCCCTGCGCGCGCAGGGCCTCGAGCTTCTCGCGCCGCTGGCGCATGAGGTCGTTGAGGTCCTCGCTCACCAGCGCGCCCCGCCTTCGGCCGCCACCGGGCTCACGCCTGGGCTCCCCGGGACCAGAGCAGGTAGGCCTTGATGAGCGCGTCGAGGTCGCCGTCCAGCACGGCCTCGACGTTGCCGATCTCGAGCCCCGTCCGGTGGTCCTTGATCAGCTGATAGGGCTGAAACGTATACGAGCGGATCTGGCTGCCGAACGCGATCTCCTTCTTCTCGCCGGTGAGCTCCGCGAGCTCCTCGCGCTGCTTCTTCTGAGCGAGCTCGTACAGGCGCGCCTTGAGGATCCGCATCGCCGTGTCGCGGTTCCGGAGCTGGGAGCGCTCGTTCTGGCACTGGACGACGATCCCCGTCGGGAGGTGCGTGACGCGCACGGCGGAGTCGGCGGTGTTGACCCCCTGCCCGCCCGGTCCCGACGCCCGGAAGACGTCCACGCGGATCTCGTCCTCGCGCACGCTCACCTCGACGTCGTCCACCTCCGGCACGACGGCGACCGACGCGAAGCTCGTCTGCCGCCGCCTCGAGGCATCGAAGGGCGAGATCCTGACGAGCCGGTGGACGCCGGTCTCGCCCCGGAGATAACCGTAGGCGTAGTCGCCGGTGATCTCGACCGTCGCCGACTTGATCCCGGCCTCGTCGCCGGGCAGGAGATCCACGACCTCGGCCTTGAGGCCGTGGCGCTCGCACCAACGGAGGTACATCCGGAGCAGCATCTGCGCCCAGTCCTGGGACTCTGTGCCGCCGGCGCCGGGGTGGATCGAGAGGATCGCCGCCTTGCCGTCGTGCGGGCCCGAGAGCATGACCTTCAGCTCGAACTCGTCGACCTCGGCGCGGAGCTTCGCCACGCCCTCGGCGATCTCGCGGTCGAGGCTCGAGTCGCCCGCCTCGGCGGCAAGCTCGAGCATCACGCCGAGGTCCTCGGCCGCGGTCGTGAGCTCCCGGACGCGGGTCACCGTGCGGGCGAGCTCGGTGCGCTCCCGGACGAGCTCCTGGGCGCGCCGGTTGTCCTCCCAGAAGGCGGGCGACGCCATCTCGGCGTCGAGCGCGGCGAGGCGACGCTCCTTGGCAGGGATGTCAAAGATGCCCCCGGAGCTCACCGACGCGGCTGACGAGATCGGCGACGTCCCGCTTGAGCTCGCCGAGCATCAGGCGCTCCGGGGGCGCCGGCTGGCGCCCAGCGCGCCCGCGGCGACGGCGAGCGAGACGTACGGGAGCCAGTCGCCGAGGCGGGTGTAGAGGGTCCGCCGGGAGCCGAGGGCGACGGACTCCGTCATCGTCCCGCGGCGAAAGAGCGTCAGGCGCCGGGTAATCTGGCCGTTCGGCGAGATGATCGCCGACACGCCGGTGTTCGCCGAGCGGACGACCGCCGTTCGGTGCTCCACCGCGCGAAAGGGGTACATGGCGAGGTGCTGCCACGGCCCGTCCGTCCGCCCGAACCACGCGTCGTTCGTCATGTTCACGATCAGCTGGGCTCCGCCCCTCACGAATTCGCGCACGAGCTCCGGGAAGATCCCTTCGTAACAGATTACGACACCGAGTGGCGCCGGCGGACCAGGGAATACCACCGTGCGGTCACCGGGCTCGAGTTCGGCGATGAACTCGCCCCAGCCCCTCACGAAGCCGATGACGGAGGACAGCGGCACGAACTCCCCGAACGGAACGAGATGGATCTTATCATAACGTCCCGAGATACCATTCTCTGTCAACAAAAACGCCGTGTTGTAGACTCTCGGCGGAGACTTGGAATCAGCATCGATCGCGCCCACGAGGAGGGGTGCCCGAGTCTCCCGTGAGAGCGCCTCGAGGCTCCGCTGTATCGCCGGCTCCCGCCTCAGCACCGCGGGCAGCGAGGTCTCGGGCCAGACGATCAGGTCCGGGCGCTCGGCGCCGGCCTGCCGGGTCAGCGACGAGACGATGCCGAACGTGGCCGCGGCGTAGTCGGGATCGCCTTTGAGCGGCTGGGAGATGGACGGCTGGATCACCGTGACCCGCACCTCGCCAGCAGGCGGGGGCTCGGCGAGCCGGATCATCCCGAAGCCGAGCGTCGCGCCGACCAGCGCCGCCGCCCCGCCCACCCCGGCGAGCGCTCGGCGCCAGCCCTGGACCAGACATCCCGCCACCGCCGCGTTCACCGCCAGGAGGACGAACGACACCGCGTGCACGCCGCCGAGCTCGGCGATCTGGATGACGGGCAGGCGCAGATACTGCGAGTAGCCGAGGGCGCCCCATGGGAAGCCGCCCATGAGCCGCCCCCGCACCCACTCGCCCGCCACCCAGAGGAACGGCGTGACCAGCAGCGCGAGCGTCGGTGAGCGGCGCCGGCCGAGCCACGAGACGGCCGCGGCGAAGAGGCCGACGTAGAGGCCGCAGTACGAGGCGAGCAGGAGGATGGGCCCCCACGTGAAGGGCCATGGGATGGCGCTGTAGACCTCGAAGGTGAAGCCGAGCCACCGCAGGAGGATCAGGAAGAAGATTCCGCCGAAGAGCCAGCCCCAGCCGAAGGCGCCGCCGGGCCGGCGGGTGAGCGCCACCACGATGACGGGCGCCACGAGCACCCACGCCACCCCGCTCCAGTCGGTGCGCGGGAACGCGAGCGCCAGACCGAGCGCGCTCGCGGACAAGAGGGCCGCCAGCGCCAGGTACTCCCGCAGCGCCTCGGTCCGGATCAGGCGCCCCTCGAGAGGCGATCCGACAGCATGCGGGGCAGTCCCCCCGCGACGATCTTACGCTGGGCTCGCACGATCTCGTAGGGCACGCGCCGGATCGCGAGCCGGCCGCCCTCGACGTCCCAGAGCCCGTAGGCCGCGCGCGGATCGTGGTCACGCGGCTGGCCGACGCTTCCGACGTTCGCCAGGTAGCGGCGGCCGTGCTCGAACGTCACGTCGCCCGGGCCAGGCCGGTACTCGGGCCCGGAGGAGCCGAGCGACCAGATCCCGGGCACGTGGGAGTGCCCGACGAAGCACAGGCGCGTCGAGAAGGCCGCGAAGGCCTCGAGGCCGTCCGCGGCCGAGATCAGGTAGTCCCATTCCTCAGGGTGCCGTGGTGAGGCGTGGACGAGCGTCGCGTCGGCCACCTCGGCCCTGAGCGGCAGGGCCGCCAGGTAGCCCACGTGGTCGCCGTCCAGGCGCTCCCGCGTCCACTCCGCCGCGACGCGCGCGTACGGGTTGAACCAGTCGAGGTCGAGCAGGCCCGCCACCGCATGCTCGTGGTTGCCCGCGACGGTCGTCACCGCGCGCTCCGCGACCAGCTCGACGCACGCGACCGGATCGGCGCCGTAGCCCACGACGTCGCCGAGACAGAGCACGGCGTCGGCCTCCGCTCGGGCGTGAGCCAGCACCGCCTCGAGCGCTTCGAGGTTTCCGTGGATGTCCGAGAGGACGGCGTACCGCACGGGTGCCCGGTCACACCGTGGGGCGCAGGTCGCGATGGATCCTGTCGAGGACGCCGTTGATGAAGCGGCTCGACTCCTTGGTACCGAACTTTTTCGCGATCTCGATCGCCTCGTTGATCGCCACCTTCGGCGGCACCTCGGCGCCCCACAGGAGCTCGTACACCGCGAGGCGCAGGATGTTCCGGTCCACCACGGCCATGCGGTCGAGATCCCAGTGCTCCGCGCACTGGGCGATCATCTGGTCGATCTTCGACTGGTTGCCCTTGGTGCCACGGACGAGGGCCTCGGCGAAGGCACGTCCATCCGCCACGAGCGGATGCCGTGCCCAGAAGTCACGCTCGCGGGCCGTCGGGTCGTCCTCGGTGTTCAGGTCTAGCTCGTAGAGGAACTGCAAGGCGATCTCCCGGGCTTTCCGACGCTTGCCCATGCTAGCGGGGTCCACGCGCCCGACGCCGGGGCTCGGCGCGCGGGGCCTCCACGCGGTGCGCTGGGCTCCGACCCGCCCCATGCCGGCGCACGTCCTCGATCCACTCCGCCATGGCGAGCGCGGCCTCCGCAGCCTCTCCGCCGCGGTTGCCTACCGCGCCGCCCGCCCGCTCCCACGCCTGCTCCTCGCTGAATGCCGTGACCACGCCGAAGGTCGCGGGCACGCCGGTCGCAAGGGCGACCTCGCGGATCCCGGCGGCCGCCTCGCGCGCGACGTGCTCGAAGTGCGGAGTCTGGCCCCGGATGACCACGCCGACGCAGACGATACCGGCGTAGCGCCGCGTCGCGGCCAGGAGCGCCGCCGCCTGGGGGAGCTCGAAGGAGCCGGGCACCCAGTGAACCTCCACCCGGTCGACGCCGAGGCCCGCGGCGCCGAACGCCGCCCGGGCGCCGTCCACGAGGCGCTGGGTGATGCGCTCGTTGAACCGGGCGGCGACGATCGCGAAACGGTGGGAGCGCCGCACCGCGCGCGGGCGGCGTGACTTCGGCGCGCGGCCGGCCATCTCAGTCTGGGAGCGACGAGAGCAGATGCCCGAGCTTGTCGCGCTTCGTGCTCAGGTACTTCCGGTTCGTCTCGTTGGCGGGGACCTCGATCGGCACGCGCTCGGCGATGTGCAGACCGTAGCCCTCGAGGCCGACGATCTTCTTCGGGTTGTTGGTGAGGAGCCGGAGCTTCTTCACCCCGAGGTCCACGAGGATCTGGGCCCCGATGCCGTAGTCGCGGAGGTCGGCCTTGAAGCCGAGCGCCTGGTTCGCCTCGACGGTGTCCTTGCCGAGATCCTGGAGCTCGTACGCGCGCATCTTGTTCACGAGACCGATCCCTCGCCCCTCCTGGCGCATGTAGACGAACACGCCCCGCCCCTCGGCCTGGATGATCGCCAGCGCCTTCTCGAGCTGCGGCCCACAGTCGCAGCGGCGCGAATGGAACACGTCACCGATCAGACACTCGGAGTGGACGCGCACCAGCACCGGCTCGTCGCCAGCCACCTGCCCCATCACGAGCGCCACGGGCACGCGCGAGTCCACGGTGGTGTCGTAGGCGATCGCGGTGAAGTCGCCGAAGTCGGTCGGCAGCTTGTGGGTCGCGATCCGCCGGACCAACTTCTCTTTCATGATCCGGTACTCGATGAGGTCCTTGATCGTGATCATCCTGAGCCCGTGCGCCTGCGCGAGCTCCACCAGCTGCGGCAGGCGCGCCATGCCCCCGTCCTCGTCGAGCACCTCGCAGATCACGCCCGCGGGCGTGCAGCCCGCGAGCCGCGCCAGGTCCACCGCGGCCTCGGTGTGCCCCGCGCGGCGCAGGACGCCGCCCGGCATCGCCCGGAGCGGCAGGATGTGCCCCGGGCGCGTGAGGTCCTCCGCCGTCATCTGCGGATCTACGAGCGTGCGGATCGTGACCGCGCGGTCGTAGGCCGAGGTGCCCGTCGTGACGCCGCGCCGCGCATCGACGGTCACCGTGAACGCGGTGCCCATCGGCGCCGTGTTGTCCGAGACCATCATCGAGATCTTCAGCTCGTCCAGGCGCTCGCCCGTCATCGGGGCGCAGATGAGGCCCCGCCCGAACTTGGCCATGAAATTGACCGCCTCCGGCGTCGCCTTCTCGGCGGCCATGACGAGGTCGCCCTCGTTCTCGCGATCCTCGTCGTCGACCACGACCAGGACGCGCCCCTGGCGCAGCTCCTCGATGGCCTCCTCGACTCTCGAAAACGCGGTCATGTCGTCCCCCTGAGGGCCAGCGATCGTACCAGGTACTTGCCGATCACGTCGGCCTCGATGTTCACCGCCTGCCCCGGCGCCAGCCGTCCGAGCGAGGTCACGGCGAGCGTGTGCGGGATGAGCATCACCTCGAATGTCCGGTCACCCAGCGCGGCGACCGTCAGGCTCACTCCGTCTACCGCCACCGACCCCTGGGGGATCAGGAGCGGCGCGAGCTCCCGGCCGGGCAGCGCCACGCGCACCCGCGTGGTCGATTCTACACGCGTTGTCTCCTCCACGGTTCCGACTCCGTCCACGTGGCCGAGGACCAGGTGACCACCCAGGGCGCCGCCGAACCGGAGCGGGCGTTCGAGGTTGACCGGATCGCCCGCGCGCAGATGGCCGAGCGTCGTGCGGGCGAGCGTCTCGGGGCCGAGCTCGAAGACGAAGCCGTCGGGGCGTCGCTCGACGATCGTCAGGCACGCCCCGTTGACCGCGAGGCTCCCGCCGACCGCCGTCTCCTCGAGGGTCGCCCGCGCCCGGACCTCGAGCCGGGCCACACGCCCGCCGCGGGCCGCCGTCGCGACCGTCCCGAGCTCCTCGACGATCCCCGTGAACATCTACCCGCGGGGCGCCTCGCGGAGCACGTCCGCCTCGATCAGGAGGTCGTCGCCCAGCGGCGTGACGGCGAGCGCGGCGAGCCGTACGGCGCTCTTGAGCTCGCGTCCGGTGCCGCCGACCGCCGTGGGCGCGGCCCGCCCGCCGACGAGGAGCGGCGCGACCAGCACGGCCACGCGGTCCACGAGCCCCGCGTCGAGGAACGCGGCGTTGACCTCGCCGCCACCCTCGACGAGGACGCTGCGCACCTCGCGCGCGTAGAGCTCGGCGAGGCACGCGCCCGGGTCCACGCGCCCGTCGCGCGTTGGGCAGCGGACCACCGTCGCGCCGCCGGCCGCGAGGCGCCCGGTCCGGTCGGCGGGCGCCCCCTCGCCCACCACGATGAGGGCGCGCCGGGTGTCGCCCGCTCGGATCAGCCGGGCGCCGGGAGGCGTCCGACCGCCCGTGTCGAGCACGACCCTGTAAGGCTCGCGAGGCCACGGGCGGTCGAGCCGCACCGTGAGCTCGGGGTCGTCGCGCAAGACCGTCGCGACGCCGACGACGATCGCGTCGGACTCGCTCCGCAGCCGGTGCGCGTGGGCCCGCGCGGGCTCACCCGTGATCCAGCGCGAGGCGCCCGCGGCGTCGGCGATCTTCCCGTCGAGGGTCATCGCCGCCTTGAGTGTGACGTGGGGCCGCCGTTCGGTCACGGCGGTGAGGAACACGCGGTTCTGGCGCAGGGCCTCCTCGGCGAGCACGCCCCGCACGACCTCGATCCCCGCGCGCTCGAGGAGCGCGAAGCCGCGGCCGGCCACGAGCGGGTTCGGATCGCCGATCGCCGCCACCAGGCGGGCGATCCCCGCCTCCACGAGGGCGGGCGCGCACGGCCCTGTGCGCCCCGCGTGGGCGCAGGGCTCGAGCGTGACATAGAGGGTCGCGCCCCGAGCCCGGGGGCCCGCGGCCGCGAGCGCCTCGACTTCGGCGTGCGGGCCTCCCGCCCGGAGGTGGGCCCCCTCACCCACGATCGCGCCCGCCCCCGCGACGACGACCGCGCCAACCATCGGGTTCGGTGACGTGAGGCCACGGCCGCGCTCGGCCAGCTCGAGGGCGCGCCGCATGAAGCGCTCGTCCACGGCGGTCATTGTAGCGGGGGCCGCGAGGCCGGCGTCATCGGGGGGTGGCCTGCCGTCGGCACGCGGGGCTTCATTCCCCAGGCACGAGCGCGTCGACGAAGGCCTCTGGCTCGAAGAGCTGCAGATCCTCGACGCCCTCGCCGACGCCGATCAGCTTGATCGGGATCTTGAGCTCGCGGACGATCCGGACCACGATCCCGCCCTTCGCCGTGCCGTCGAGCTTCGTCAGGGCGACCCCCGTGAGCCCGATCGCCTCGTGGAACATGCGCGCCTGGGCGAAACCGTTCTGGCCCGTGGGCGCGTCCAGGACCATCAGCGACTCGTGAGGCGCGCCCGGCATCTGCCGCTCGATGACCCGCTTGAGCTTCGCGAGCTCGTCCATGAGGTTCGTCTTGGTGTGCAGGCGCCCCGCCGTGTCCACGATGAGCGCGTCGGCGCCCCGCGCGGCCGCGGCCTTCACCGCGTCGAAGACGACCGCCGCGGGATCGGAGCCGGCGGCCTGGTGGATCACCTCGACGCCGACGCGCTCGCCCCAGCGCTGGAGCTGCTCGATCGCCGCGGCGCGGAACGTGTCGGCCGCCGCGAGCAGCACGTGCTTGCCCGAGCCCTTGAGCGCGGCGGCGAGCTTGGCGGCCGTCGTCGTCTTCCCCGAGCCGTTCACGCCGAGCATGAGAACGACGGCGGGCCGGTGGTCGAGGTGGAGCGGCTGGGCGGCCCCAGCGAGCGTGTCGAGGAGGAAGCGGCGGAAGAGTGGGCGGAGCTGGTTCGCGCGCGTGAGCGTTCCGAACATCGCTTCCTCGCGCGCCCGATTCGTGAAGTCGCCCGCGAGCGTGGCGCCCAGATCGGCCGCGATCAAGAGCTCCTCGAGCTCAGTGTAGAGAGCCTCGTCGATCGGGCGCTCCGGGTCGAGGACCGCGCCCAGCCCGCTCGCTAAGTACTCCTGCGACCGGCGGAGGCCCTCGCGGAGGCGCGCGCCGAGGCCGGCGAGGAACGTCACCGGGCGTCCGAGGGCAGGACGAGTCGATCGATCACCGCGCCGCTCGGACCGAGCCGCGGCACGCTGCGCCCGTTCAGCTCGAGTGCGACGCCACCCGCGTTGCCGATCGTCAGGACGAACGGACGGTTGGAGACCCACTCCCGCGTCTCCCCCGCGGGGATATTCTCCTCGCTCGTGCGCCCGTCCTCCGTGCGTACCCGCATCCACGTGGCTTCCGAGGTCCGCGCGATGAGGCGGTAGGGCGACGTGACGCCGACCATCTCGGCCCGTGCCTCGACGCTCGGGGCTCCCACCGGCGGCGCCGGCGCGGCGGGCGCCGGGACGGGCCGTGGCGCCTCGACCGGTGGCGGCGCCGGGACGGGAGGCGCCGCCTGCGGCTCCGCGGCGCGCCCACCCTCGAGAGGCGCCGGGGCAGGGTGCAGCCAGAGCGTGACCGCGAACAGCGCGACGCCGAGCACCACGAGCAGCACGAAACCGGCGAGCACGGCGCCGCGGGTCCTGTTCTCGGCCGCCTCGCGTCGCTTGGCGGCGGCCTCCGAGACGGGGGCCGGTTGGGCGGCCGGGCGCGGCTCATGCGCAGCGGGCTTCACATCGGTCCCGCCGCCGGGCCGCCCCTCGTAGATCGCCAGCGATTCGTCCGGGGGCACCCCCAGCGCCTGGCAGTAGGCTCGGATGAAGCCCTTGGTGAAGACGGGAGCCGGGAGCGCCTCGTACCGGTCGGTCTCGAGCGCTAACAGATATTGGGTCAGAACCCTGGTCGAACGGGAGATCTCCTCGAGGGAGACCCCCCGCTGGGTACGGAGCTCGCGGAGATGAGCGCCGACGGACGACATAATCCTACCGCCGCCGAGTCTAGCTCATTTCGCCTGAGACTTCACCTACTTACTGAGCGTTCAGATTGACAGAGACGAGCTTCGACAGGCCGGGCTCCTCCATGGTGACGCCATACAGCACGTCGGCGGCCTCCATGGTCTTCCGGTTGTGGGTGATGACGAGGAACTGCGTCTGGCTGGTGAGCTCGCGCAGCACCCGGAGGAACCGGTGGATGTTGGCGTCGTCGAGCGGCGCGTCCACCTCGTCGAGCACGCAGAACGGGCTCGGCCTGAAGTAGAAGATCGCGAAGAGGAGGGCGAGCCCCGTCAGCGCGCGCTCGCCGCCCGACAGAAGCGTGACCGACTGGAGCCGCTTGCCGCGCGGCTGCGCCATCAGATCGACGCCGGTGTCCAGCGGGTCACCGCCCTCTTCCGCCTCCACCAGCCGGAGCTCGGCGCGGCCGCCCTCGAACAGCCGCTCGAAGATCTTCTGGAAGTGGCGATTGATCTCCTCGAAGGCCTGGGCGAAGCGCTCCTGCGCGCTCCGGGTCATGCCGCGCAGCGCCTTGTCGAGGTCCTTGATCGACGCCACGAGATCATCGTGCTGCGTGTGGAGGAACGTGAGGCGCTCGTCGAGCTCGCGGTACTCGTCGTCGGCGACGAGGTTCACGGGCCCGATGGCGGCGAGCCGCTCCTCCAGCTCCGCGACGCGTTCGCGGACGCCCGTGAGGTCACGCGACGGCTCGTGGCCGGCGCGGAGCCCGGCCTCGTCCACGCCGTAGACGCGCCACGCCTCCTGCCCGAGCTCCTCGCGGCGCACGCGGCACTCCGTCGCCGCGAGGTCGAGCTCGTGGATCCGCGCGATGAGCCGCCCGACCTCGCCCTCGACCCCGCGGCTCTCGCCCTCGATGGCCCGCAGGCCTTGGGTGAGCTGCTCGTGCGCCTCGGCGGCGAGGCGCGTCTCACCTTCGATCCGGTCGCGCTCGACCGCGACCTCACGCGCGCCGACGTCCGTGCGCTCGCGCTCCTCGGCGAGCCAGGTGCGCCGGCCCTTCAGCTGCCCCTGCCGCTCGCGGGCCTGCGCGAGCCGCTCGACGAGGTCGCGCTCCATGTCGGCGAAGCGCTGGAGCTCGCGACCGAGCGCGTCCACGCGTTCCGTCGCCCCGGCGGCCTCCACCCGGCAAGCCGTCAGCTGGCCGACGAGAACCCCCTCCTCCGCTTGGGCGCCGTCGATCGCCTGACGGCTCCGAGCCATGGAGGCCTCGTGGGCCTCTTCGGCCTCGCGCGCGAGCAGCACGCGCCGCTCGATCTCGCCGAGCGTCCGGGCGGTCTCCTCCGTCTCGAGCGCCACCTGGCGCGACTCCACGCGTATCGTCTCGAGATGGCGCTGCACCCGCTCGTGCTCGCGCGCCGCCTGCTCGAGATCCTTCTCGCTCGCGAGGCGCTCTGCCTGGCGCGCGCTCACGGTCTGGTCGAGCCCCGCGATGCCCGCGCGGGCCCCCGTCACCTCCGCACCGAGCTCGGCCACGGTCACCTGCGCCTGCTCGACCGCTGTCGCGAGCCGGCGCACCTCCACCTCGAGCTCGCGGAGCTGGCGCTTGCGCGCGAGCAGCGAGTGCTGCACGTCCGACGCGGGGGTCGCGCCGCCCCCGTGGAGCCGGCCCGTCGGGCCCAGGACCTCGCCCGCGGGCGTGACGTAGGTCGCCACCACCCCGTTGCGGCGCCAGAGCGCTTCCGCCTGGTCGAGGTGCTCGACGATCGCCACCTGGCCGAGGAGGTGATGCACCAGGCTCGGGGTCGGCGCCGCGACGCTCCGCGCGATCCAGCGCACGCCCGACTCGTCGGGCGGTGTGCTGGCAGGCGACGGCAGGTGCTCGAGCGGCAGGAACGTGGCGGCGCCGAGCGACCGTTCCTGAAGGTACGCGACCGCCGCGCGGGCGTCGGTGAAGCGCTCCACCACCACCCACTGGAGCCGCTCGCCCAGAACTGCCTCGAGCGCGCGCTCCATCCCCGGCGGCACCTCCAGGAGGTCCGCGACCGTGCCGATCACGCCCGAGAGACTCTCGGCGCCGCCCTGGCCGAACACCGCGCGGACGCCGGCGCCGTAGCCCTCCCGCTGGCGCTCGAGCTCGGCCAGCGCCTCGACGCTCGAGCGGCGGGCCGCGAGCGTCACCCGGGCATTGGCGAGCCCACCCTCGGCCTCGGCGAGCCGCCGCTCGGCGCCCTCGAGGAGCGCGGCGAGCCGCTGGCGCTCGCTCCCGAGCGAGCCGAGCTCGGCCTGCGCCACGTCGCGCGCCTCCACGTAGCGCGCGCGCTGGACCTGGAGCCCTTCGGCCTCGGCTTCCACCTGAGAGAGCTCCCCCGCGAGGCGCTCGGCGCGGCGCCGGAGCTGCGCCTCCCGCTCGCGCAGCTCGCCGGCCTGCCGCATGAGGTCCACGCGCTCGGCGGCCAGGCGCGCCTGCTCGAGCCTGAGCGCCTCGGCGCGGTCCCGCTCGGCGGTGAGCGTCGCGCGTTGGCGCTCGAGCCGCACCGCGAGCGCATCCGCGGCACGCGCGCGCTCCTCGGCCAGGCGCGTCGCCTCCGCAAGCGCGACGTGGCCGGCCTCGCGCTCGGCCAGCAGGGCTAGGCGCCGCTCGCCGACGACCCGGAGCTCCTCGTCGAGACGCACCGCCTCCTCCGCGAGCTCGTGCAGCTGCACGCCCATCTGCTCGCGGCGCTCGAGGAGCCGTTCGAGCTCCCCCTGGACCTTCTGGACGGACTGCCGCAGGTCGGCGAGTCGGTGGTCGCTCGCTTGCAGCAGCTCGCGCTGCTGGGCCTCGCGCGCCGCGAGGCCCGCGCTCCGCGTCCGCAGCGTCTGCTCCGCGTCGCGCAGGTGGCTGATCTCACCGGCGAGGCGCTCGGCCTCGGTGACGCGCGCCATCCACTCGGCGGCTGCGAGCGCCAGCGCCAGCTCGCGCTTCTCCGCCTGGAGTCCCTTGTACTGCTGCGCCTTCTTGGCCTGACGCTCGAGCGAGCCGAGCTGCCGCTTCACCTCGTCCATGACGTCCCGCACCCGCACCAGGTTCTGGCGGGCCGCGTCGAGCTTGCCCTGCGTCTCGTTCCGCTGCTGCTTGTACCGGGCGATGCCCGCCGCCTCCTCGATGAAGACCCGACGCTCGTGGGGCTTGGCGGTGAGGACGTGGTTCAGCTTGTCCTGGTCCATCACCGAGTAGGCGCGCGGGTTGGCGCCCGTGCCGGCGAAGAGGTCGAGGATGTCGCGCAGGCGCGCCAGGTTGCGGTTCAGGAAGTACTCGCTCTCGCCCGTGCGGTAGAGGCGGCGGCTCACGGCCACCTCGGTCCACGGCACGCTGAGCGCGCCGTCGTTCGAGAACATGAGCTCGACCTCGCCGAGCCCCACGGGCTTGCGGGACGCCGAGCCGTGGAAGATCAGATCCTCCATCCGCTGGCCGCGGAGCGACTTGGCGCTCTGCTCGCCGAGCGCCCAGCGGACGGCTTCGGAGATGTTGCTCTTGCCGCAGCCGTTCGGGCCGACGATGCCCGTGATGCCGGGCAGGACCTTCACGACGGTCTTCTCCCCGAACGACTTGAACCCGTGCAGTGTGATGGATTCCAGACGCATGAGATTTTTTCTAACACGGACGGGGCTTTAGACCAAAGAATATTGTACCAGCGGTGGGGGCTGGCGACCCAATCGGCCCCAGGCCTTGAGCCTCAGCGGGCGCGCGTTAGCCCTTCAGATAACAACACTTCTTGTACTTCTTGCCCGACCCGCAGGGACACGGGTCGTTGCGGCCGACCTTCTCGCCCGCGGGGGTGCGTACCGGGGCCTGCGGCCTCGCGGCCGGGGCGGCGGAGCGGCCGGGCCCCTGCGGGAGCTCGCCACGCGACTCCCGCGCGTCCGCCCAGGCCGTCACCGCGGGGAGCTCCATCGGCGCGTCGCGGACCAGCTGGACTTTGAAGAGGCGCTCCACGACGGCCGCCTTCACCCGCTCGACCATGTCCTGGAAGAGATCGAACGCCTCCTTCTTGTACTCGGTGAGCGGGTCACGCTGGCCGTAGCCGCGGAGGCCGATCCCCTCCTTGAGGTGGTCGATCGACAGCAGGTGGTCCTTCCACTGCTGGTCGATGACGATCATCATCTCGTGGCGCTCGAGCGCGCGCAGCAGGTCCGGCCCGAGCTCGCGCTCGCGCGCGGCGTAGCGGTCGCGTACCGCCGCGGCCACGACCTCGTCGAGCCCCTCGCGGGAGGCGACCTCCGGAAAGCGCGCGGGCGGCACGCGCACGTCGAACTGCCGGTGGAGGGCCTCGCCGAGCGCGGCGAGATCCCAGTCCTCGGGGTGCGCGTCGTGCGTCGCGTAGGCGTCCAGCGTGGCGACCGCGACGTCGTCGATCCACTCCGCGATCGTGTCCGCCTGGCTCTCGCCGTCGAGGATCTGCCGGCGCATCCCGTAGATGATCTCGCGCTGCTTGTTCATCACGTCGTCGTACTCGAGCAGGTGCTTGCGGATCTCGTAGTGGTGCGTCTCGACGCGCTTCTGCGCCGTCGCGATCGCCCGGGTCACGAGCTTGTGCTCGATGGGCTCACCCTCCTGCATGCCGAGGCGCTCCATGATGCCCTGGATCCGCTGCGAGCCGAAGATCCGGAGCAGGTCGTCCTCGAGGGAGAGATAGAAGCGCGAGGAGCCCGGGTCACCCTGCCGGCCGGAGCGTCCGCGCAGCTGGTTGTCCACGCGCCGCGCCTCGTGACGCTCGGTCCCCACGATGTGGAGGCCGCCGAGCGCCACCACCCGCTCGTGCTCGGGCTCGGTGATCCGCAGCGCCTCCTCGAGGGCCGCCTGCCGGTCCGCCGCCGCCGCCGTCGCCGGCTCGAGCCCCTTCTTGCGGAGGACCTCCTTCGCGAGGAAGTCGGGGTTGCCACCGAGCAGGATGTCGGTGCCGCGGCCGGCCATGTTCGTGGCGATCGTCACGGCGCCCTCGCGGCCCGCCTGGGCGACGATCTCGGCCTCGCGCTCGTGGTACTTGGCGTTCAGCACCTCGTGGCGCACGCCGCGCTTCTTGAGGAGCTTCGAGAGCTGCTCGGACTTCTCGATCGACACCGTCCCGACGAGGACGGGCTGCCCCTTCTGGTTCCGCTCGATGATGTCCTCGACGACGGCGTTGAACTTCTCGCGCTCGGTCTTGTAGACGACGTCGGGCTGGTTCACCCGGATGAGCGCGCGGTTCGTCGGGATCACCGTGACGTCGAGCCTGTAGATCTTGGCGAACTCCTCGGCCTCCGTCTCGGCCGTGCCGGTCATGCCGGCGAGCTTCTCGTACATGCGGAAGTAGTTCTGGAAGGTGATCGTCGCGAGCGTCTGGTTCTCGCGCTCGATCCGGACGCCTTCCTTGGCCTCGACCGCTTGGTGGAGGCCGTCGGACCAGCGGCGGCCCGGCATGAGGCGCCCGGTGAACTCGTCGACGATGACCACCTGCCCGTCCTTGACCATGTAGTCCACATCGCGC
Source organism: Candidatus Rokuibacteriota bacterium (assembly GCA_003220595.1). Taxonomy (GTDB): domain Bacteria; phylum Methylomirabilota; class Methylomirabilia; order Rokubacteriales; family CSP1-6; genus AR19. Next base: position 14,822 of record QHSZ01000053.1, read on the forward strand.
CTGAACAGCGCGTGGGCGCGGAGCGCCTGCTGGATGTGGTGGAGGACGGTGATGTGCTGCGGGTCGTAGAGGTTGTCGACGTTGAGGAGCCGCTCGCAGGTCGCGATCCCCTGCTCGGTCAGCGCCACGGCGCGCGCCTTCTCGTCCACGATGAAGTCGCCGTCCTTCTGCTCCTCGATCTCGGACAGCTTCCCCTCGACGATCGTCGCGGCGCGCTTCAGCTTGGGAATGATGCGGTCGATCTTGTAGTACAGGTCCGTGGATTCGTCCGCCGGCCCGGAGATGATCAGCGGGGTCCTGGCCTCATCGATCAGGATCGAGTCCACCTCGTCCACGATCGCGTAGTGGAGCTCCCGCTGGACCAGCTCGTCGAGCGCGAAGCGCATGTTGTCGCGGAGGTAGTCGAAGCCGAATTCGTTGTTCGTCCCGTAGGTGATGTCGGCCCCGTAGGCTTCCCGGCGCGTGCAGGACCGGAGCGAGGTCAGCCGGGTGTCCGAGGTCGCGTAGGTTGGATCGTAGAGGAACGAGGCCTCGTGCTGGATCACGCCGACCGAGAGCCCGAGGGCGTGGAAGATGGGCCCCATCCACTGCGCATCGCGCTTGGCGAGGTAGTCGTTGACGGTGACGATGTGGACCCCGCGCCCGGTGAGCCCGTTGAGGTACGCGGGCAGCGTCGCCACAAGCGTCTTGCCCTCGCCCGTCGCCATCTCGGCGATCTTGCCCTCGTGGAGCACCATGCCGCCGATGAGCTGCACGTCGAAGTGGCGCATCCGGACGGTCCGGCGCGCGGCCTCGCGGCAGACGGCAAACGCCTCGGCCAGGAGCTCGTCGACCGGCTCGCCGTCGGCGATGCGCTGCCGGAACTCGTCCGACTTCGCTCGGAGCCCGGCGTCGTCGAGCGCCTGCACCGCGGGCTCGAGTGCGTTGATCGCGTGCACGGCCGGCATCATCCGCTTGACGTCGCGCTCGTGCTTGGTGCCGAAAATCGTTCTCAGCAGGGTGTCGATCATCTCGATTGATTATGGCACACGCGAGTGTCCCCGGGCGATTTCGCCGCCCGCCGAGCCGGGGCCTCGCCGGCCCCGTGCCGCCTCCCGGGCCGCGGCTCAGCCCGCATCGCCGAGCAGCTCGCGCGCGTGGCCGCGCGCGGTGTCCGTGACCCGCTCGCCGCCCAGCATCCGCGCGATCTCCTCGACGCGCGCCGCGCCCGTGAGGAGGTCGGCGGCGACGCGCGTGCGGCCCCCCCGCACGCTCTTCGCGACCTGCACGTGACGATGGGCACGGGCAGCGATGGGCGCCAGGTGGGTCACGCAGAGCACCTGCCGGCCCTCCGCGGCGGCGGTCAGCTTCTGGGCCACCACCGCCGCGACCCGGCCGCCGATGCCCGCGTCCACCTCGTCGAAGACCATCGTGGGCACGCGGTCCGCCCGGGCGAGCACCGTCTTGAGGGCGAGCATCGTGCGCGAGAGCTCACCGCCGGAGGCCACGCGCGCCAGCGGGCGCAGCTCCTCGCCCGGGTTCGTCGAGAGCCGGAACTCCGCGCGGTCGAGGCCGCGCGGCGAGACTTCCTCCAGGACACAGCACTCGAGCGCGATTCGGAAGACCGCGCGCTCCATTCCGAGCGCGCGCAGCTCGCGCTCGGCCTGCGGCCCAAGGCGCTCGCCCGCCGCGCGGCGCCGGTCCGAAAGCGCGCCGGCGGCCTCGGCGAGCTCGGCCTGGAGCTCGGCCAGCAGGCGCTCCTGCGCGGCCAGGATCTCCTCGTGCCGCGCGAGGCGATCGAGCTCGGCGGCGACCTCGTCGCGGAACGCGCGCATCGCCGCCTCCGTGTCACCGTACTTGCGCCTGAGCCGCGTGAGGACGTCCAGGCGCTCGTCGATCGCCTCGAGCCGCCCGGGGTCGAGGCTCACCGCGTCGCGGAGCGCGCGGACCCGCGCGAGCGCTTCGTCGACCTGGACGGCGGCCGCGTCGAGCGCCTCCACGGGCCCCGTGAACGCGGGGTCGAGGCGGCCGAGGTCGGTGAGGAGCCGCGCCGCGCGGTGCACGCGCGCCGCCGCCGAGGCCTCGTCGTCCACCAAGAGCGCTGCCGCCTCGACGAGACCCGCCAGGAGCCGCTCCGCGTGCTGAGCTCGGCGCCGCTCCTGGCGCAGCTCGTCCTCCTCGCCGGGCCGGAGGCGGGCGCCGTCGAGCTCCGAGAGCTGGAAGCGCAGCAGGTCCTCGCGCTGCGCCCGGTCACGCGCCGCCGCGCGCGTGCGCTCGACCGCGTCACGCGCCGCCCGGTACTTCCCGACGAGCGAGGCCACACGCTCGCGCAGGTCCTCGGCGTCGGCGAACCGATCGAGCAGCTCGAGCTGCCGGGCGGGGTCGAGGAGCCGCTGGTGCTCGTGCTGGCCGTGAACCTCGACCAGGTAATCACCGAGCCGCTCGAGCAGGGCCACGGTGACGGCGGAGTCGTTGACGAACGCGCGGTGGCGGCCCCCGCGCGCGAGCTCGCGCCGCACGACGAGCTGGCCGTCTTCGAGCGTGAGCCCCGCCTCGTCCAGGACGTTCGCCACCGGACCGCGCGTCTCGACGTCGAAGATCGCTTCCACGGTGGCCGTCTCGGCGTCGGTCCGGATCACGTCGGTCTGGGCGCGGGCGCCCCGCACCAGCAGGATCGCGTCGATGAGCATGGACTTGCCAGCGCCGGTCTCGCCGGTGAGCACGTTGAGGCCGGGGCCGAAGGCGACGGTGACGGACTCGATGACGGCGAAGTTCCGGATGCGCAGCTCGCGCAGCATCGGAATCGATGCTAGGTCAGACGCCCGGACCGCTCAAGCGGTATCCGAAGCGATTCGCCGCTACCGCTCCCCCCACTTCAGCTTCGTCCGGAGCACGGAGAAGAACCCCTTCTGCGGGAAGCGGACCAGCCGGATCCGGGCCGCCGCCTTCACGACCTCCACGGTGTCGCCCATCTTCAGATTCACGCCGATCTGGCCGTCCACCGTGGCCATCACCTCCTGGTCGGCCAGGAGGGTGACCTCGACGCGGTGGTTGCCGGGGATCACGATCGGCCGGTTCGTCAGCGTGTGAGAGCAGATCGGCGTCAGCACGAGCGCGTCCATCGTCGGGAAGAGGATGGGGCCGCCCGCCGAGAGCCCGTACGCGGTCGAGCCCGTCGGCGTCGCGATGATCAGGCCATCGGCGCGGTACGCGGTGGCGTGCTGACCCTCGATCGACACGGCGAGGTCGATGATCCGGCTCATCGCGGCCTTGGTGATGACGACGTCGTTCAGCGCGGGGTACTCGCAGAGCCGCTGGCCGCCCCGGAGGACGCGGACGGTCAGCATCATCCGCTCGTCCACGGCCATCCGGCCCGCGAGCACGGCCTCGAGCGCGGGAAACATCTCGTCGAGCGTCGTCGCGGTGAGGAAGCCGAGCCCGCCGAGGTTCACCCCGAGCAGCGGCACGCCGAGGTCGCCCACTGCGCGCGCCATCGAGAGCAGGGTGCCGTCGCCGCCGAGCACGACCAGGAGGTCGACCTGGGCCGGCAGCTCGGCCTTGCCGACCGAGGGCACCGTGGCCGCCGGCACGAGGGCCGCGGTCTCCTTCTCGAGGACGGCGCCGAGCCCGCGCGCGGCGAGCCACGCGAGCAGCTCCGCCACCACGCCGCGGGCCTCCGAGGCGCCTGGCTTCGCGACGATGCCGACGCGCTTCACGCGAGCGCCTCGACGCTCTTGTCGATCATGGACTCGAGATCGCTCGCGGTGCGTCCGTGCGACGAGCAGTGCAGGAAGAACTCGCGGTTGCCCTTCGGCCCGCGGAGGGGCGACGCCGTGCAGCCGAGCACGTGCCAGCCGCGGAGAACCGAGTACCGGGCCAGACGCTGGACCGCCGTGCGGTGCAGCGCCGGATCGCGCACGACGCCGCCCTTGCCGACGTGCTCCCGCCCGACTTCGAACTGCGGCTTCACGAGGGCCACCACCTCCCCACGCGGCGCGAGGACACCGAACACCGCCGGCAGAACCTTCTCGAGCGAGATGAACGCGACGTCGATCGTCGCGAGAGTCGGCTGCTCGCCGAAGATCCGGGGGTCGAGCGCGCGCGCGTTCGTCTGCTCCATGACGACGACGCGGGGGTCCTTGCGGAGCTTCGCGTCGAGCTGAGCCGTGCCGACGTCCACAGCGAAGACGCGCGCGGCGCCGCGCTGCAGGAGGCAGTCCGTAAAGCCGCCCGTCGAGGCGCCGACGTCGATACACACGCGCCCGGACACCTTCACCCGGAACGCGTCGAGCGCGTGGGCCAGCTTCTCGCCGCCGCGGCTCACGTAGGGCGAGCGCCCCTCGAGCTCGACCTCCGCACCGGGCGCGACGAGCGCGCCCGCCTTGTCCACGCGCTTGCCGTCCACGTGCACCTCGCCCGCCAGGATGTGGCGGGCCGCCTGCTCGCGGCTGTCGACCAGCCCGCGGTCGACGAGCAGGCGATCGATCCGCACGCGGGCCGGAGGCTTCGTCATGCCATTTATTATAGGCGAGGGCTCCGCCGCGGTCGCAGCAGAAACAGCAGCACGATTCCTGACAGGAATCCCCCGATGTGAGCAAACCACGCCGTGCCTCCTGTCTCGGCGCCGGCGGCTGCCACGGCGCCGATGGTGACGAGCCCGTTGACGAACTGGACCACGATCCAGAAGCCGAGCACGATCACTGCCGGGACGTAGACCAGGCGCGCGAAGAAGCCGAACACCAGCAACACGAGCACCCGGGCGTAGGGAAAGAGGATCAGGTACGCCCCGAGCACCCCCGAGATGGCGCCGCTCGCGCCGATCATCGGGATGGATGACTGGGGGGCGACGAGCGTCTGCAGACCCGCCGCGGCGACACCGGACAGCAGGTAGAAGACCAGGAAGCGCCCGTGGCCGAGCGCGTCCTCGACGTTGTTCCCGAAGATCCACAGATAGAGCATGTTGCCGGCGATGTGGAAGAGCCCCCCGTGCAGGAACATCGCGGTGAAGACCGTGACGGCCGGCGACGGGAACTCGTCCACGAGGGGGCAGCGCCCGGTGAGGCGGCACGGAGTCACGCCGAACTCGGCGACGAACGCCTGCGCGGCGCGCGCCGCGCCGGGCTCGGGGCCCATGGCGAGCGAGGCCTGGTAGAGGAAGGCGGCCGCGTTGAGCGCGATGAGCGCCACGGTGACCAGCGGAAAGGTCCGGCTCGGGACGTCGTCCTTGAGCGGCAGCATCAGCGCGGGGGCGTGAGGACGACGATGGTCGGGTGAACCAGGTAGCGCTGAGCGACCGCCGACAGCTCCGCCGGTGTCACTGCCTCGATCGCTTTCGCGTAACGCTCGGGGAAGTCGGAGCCCGCGCCGACGGCCTCGAAAAACGCGAGGTACCACGCCTGGCGGGCATTCGTCCGCCGATCGAGCGCGACGCGCCCGACCACGTATGCCTTGGCGCGAAGAAGCTCCTCCACGCTGACCGGCGTCGTGCGGATCCGCTCGAGCTCGTCGAGCACCGCCGCCTCGGCGGCGGCGGCGTTTTGACGCGCCGTGCCCAGGTAGGCGACGAGGAAGGCTGGCCCGGTCCGGTAGGCGGTGAGCGCGCCGAGCGAGTACGCGAGGCCCCGCTTGTCCCTGAGCTCCACGAAGAGCCGCCCGGCCATGCCGCCGCCGAGCACCGCGCCGAGCACCCGGACCGCCGGGTAGTCGGGGTCCCCAAGGCCCGGGCCGAGATAGCCGACGAGGACCTGCGCCTGTTGCGCCGGCCGCTCGAGCACTCGCCTCCCGCCGGTCGGCGCCGCCACCGCGGGCGGCTCGGCCGCCGCCGCGCCCGAGTGCCTGAGCCGGGCGAACAGGCTCTCGATGACCTTGACCACGCGCTCGCGGGGCGCCTGGCCGCTGACGGCGATGACGATACGCTCGGGCCGGAAGACCTCGCGGTGGTGCGCGACGAGCTCCGGACGTCCGAGCCGCTCCACGCTCTCCCGCGTGCCGACGCTCGGCCAGGCGTACGGGTGGCCGGCGTAGAGGTCGGCCAGCATGCTGTCGAAGCTCAGCGGGAATGGCGTGTCCGCGCGTGTCTGGATCTGGCTCAGCACCAGACGGCGCTCCCGCTCGATCTCCTCGGCCGGGAGGGTTGGATCAAGCGCCACCTCGGCAACGAGACCGAGCAGCTCCTCCCAGTGGCGCGCCAGCGCCTGGCCGCGGAGCTCGGCCGTCTCGACCTCGCCCGCGGCCTCGAGACTTCCGCCGAGCTCCTCCGCCGCCTCCGCGAGCTGCACGGCGGAGCGCTTGCCCGCCCCGCGGGTCATCGTCCGCAGCAAGAGGTTCGTGAGTCCTGCCCGCTCCCGAGTTTCGAACCGCGAGCCGGCGCGCACCTGGAGCGACACGGCGACGACCGGCGCGG
>QHSZ01000180.1 GCA_003220595.1 Candidatus Rokuibacteriota bacterium
GCGAGCGCGAGTCCACTGAGGACGACGATGGTGCCGAGGTACCCGGGCGTCGCCGACGCGACGTACGCGCGAAACATCCGGCGCGTCGCGGGAGGCCGGAAGCCGATCGCGAGCTCGAGGGCCGCGCGCCCGGCCGCGATGAGATAGTAGCCGGGGTCATCTCGCCGGGCGTCGTGGGGCTCGTCGACCCTCCCGGCGCCGAGTCCGGTGCGCGTCGCGAGGAGCACGGCTTCCCGGGCAACGTCGAGCTCGGACCGGCCCGAGCCCAGCGCGAGCTCTTCGATCGCGTGCCGGTAGCGATCGCGGGTCGAGAAGTCCATCGCGGCATAGGTGGTGCCCGCTCGAAGCACCTCGTCGACCAGGCTCACACTCTCGAAGAATTCGGTCCAGTCGAGCGCGGACATCAGGCGCATGCTCGTGATGACGTTTCGGACCGTCACGTTCATCGCGGCCTGTCGCTGATGCTCGACCCGGACGATGTCGTCGGGTGTCGTTCCCTGGGCCCCCAAGCGCTCGTCCAGCCAGAGCAACGCCGGGGTGACCGTCGGGTCCTGATCGCGCAGCCTCTGGACGAGTTGCACCGCAAACGCCGTGACCAACGGAGCATGCTCGAACGCTTGGAGGGCCGTCGCCACACGCTTCGCGGGTTGGCCGCCGAGGCCGAGGAGGTCGTCCGCCAGCGCGTCGGCTTCCTGGCGCGCCGCGCGCCCGCGGACGATCGCCTCCGCCAGGCGTCGAAGATTCTCGACGAGCACAACCCGCAGGGTGATCGCCACGGCCCAGAGCTCACCGATGGTCAGGGGCTGTACCCGCTGGTAAGCGTGCACGAACCGACGGAGCGTTTCCGGGTCGAACCGGCTGTCCGTATGCGCGACGAAGGCCCAGGCGATTCCGTAGACGCGCGGATAGCCTGCGAGGGGACCCTCGGCTAGCTTGGGCAGCTGCCAATAGAAGCCGGCCGGCAGGTCATCCCGGATCTCGCGGAGCTGCTCGTCGACGATGTGGAAGTTATCGACCAACCACTCCGCCGCCGGAGTGATCGCGCGGTCCTCCCGAATAGCCTTGGCGATCGCCCGGTACGCCTCGCGCAGCACGCGTCCGTTGTCGTCGACGCGCGGCAATAGTCGATGACCCTTCTCCAACTCGCTCAGGACATGCTGGGCCGCGGCCAGGCTCTCGGCGTGCTGTTCGAGGCGCTCGACGCCGAAGAGCTCCGCTCGGATCGGCTCGGTCTCAGGAGCGAGGGAAGAGCGCGGCGGGCCTGGCACGACCCTTACTCTCGGTCAGGAATAGACGGGTGCCGGCAAGAGACCCAACGCAAGACACTGGAGAGAAACACACCGGAGCTCGCGAAACTCGATCAGGACTGTCCGGACATGAGATGGTGCGGCGAATGCGATTTCTCTACGAAGCTCATCGGTACACCCTCTCGTCCAGCTCTTCGAGTCTCCTTGAGAGATGTGCAGGAGTCGGTCTTGAGTGAAGCCAAAGCTCGCCTGCTGAAGGATCTCAAACTTCTCCCTGATGAGCGTTCGCTGTGCCTCGTTCAGAACCGCGCTCTGTTCACGCTCTCGCTTTCGAAAGGGCATCGTGAGCATCTTCTCCTCCTCGACGAACGTCGCGTCGCCCGGGACGGCTAGCCCTCGCCGCCCTCCCCGTGGTACGGATCACGTCCGACCGCCGAGTGGCCGTGGTCAGCATTGAGCGATTCCCCATCGACGTCGATGAAGACAATCGCTTGATGCCCGGCCGGGCGAGTCACCCAGATCACCGACGCCACCGAGCCGCTGCGCGGGTTGACTCCCTGCCACACGCCGCCCGCCGGCCGAAGATCACGCCGGCTCGTCGTCAGCTCGCGCTTGCACTCTTCGAACCCATCCTTCGAGAGTGCCGCCACGATGTCCTCGGGTGCCGCGAGCCATCCGTGCCCCTGCGCGATCCACGTCATCTTGTTCTGCTCCCGAAGATCATGAAGCTTCGTCAGCGCAAGACCCACGGTGGGAGAAGACGTCACCACTGCCGGGGGCGCGTGGGCGCCCGCTGACTACGAACCGCCATCGAGCGGTAAGCATCCTTGACCTGGTCGAGATTCATCTGACCGAGTCGCTCCATCCCCGTGGCCACGGCGGCGGCAATCGTCGGGAATCCGCCATGCGACTCTTCGACCATCTCGCCCGCGTAGTCGCAGATGCGCCATCGCCATTCGGGGCTGGCCGGGGTTGAAAATGCTGTGACTTGCATTGGGTTGCACCTCTCCTTACGGGCTGCCGATGGACACTGCGAAACTGATGACCTCTTCCCGGTAGGGAAAGGAAACGTAGGCGAGCGCGAGGCGGAGTCCCTTGAGCTTTCCGGCCTCGAGCGCCTGAGAAGGGCACGCGACGTCCACGGACTGCACCGTCTCCTGCCCGGGGTCGAGTCGGTCGCTACCGTCGGTGTTGAACGCGAAGCTCGCGTCGGTCCGAACGTCCGCGAGCCTCATCGGCTGCCACTGATCGTCGAGATACTGGATCTTCACCCGCACCAGCCGGACGCTGTGACTCTCCGAGGTGTTCCGGAGCCTGAGCGTTCCCCTCAGCCTCGGCTCGACCCGTTTCACGACCTGTATGTCCGAAATCTCGCCGGTGACGATGCCGGCCTGTACCTTCACCGACACCGGTGTGATCGTGTAGGTCTTGTCCTCCATCGCCGCTGAAGGCGCCTGCGGACCCTGGACGAATGCGTCCAGGGTCATACGGCCTCGACGCGGGCGATGCGGACGCGGCCTTCTCGGGCGAGCATGCCCAGGACGGAGACGGCCGCTGCTTCCGAGATGCTGAGCCGGCGGCCGATCTCCCCTGGGCTCATCCCGCCGGGCTCCCTGAGACAAGCGAGGACGGCGGCGTCAAGCTCGCTCCACCACTCCTCCACGCTAGTAGCGACCGCCGCGCCCGTCGTTGCTGCGGTACCCGCCGCCGCCCTTGCCGCCGGGGCCCCCGGACTTGGCGATCTCGACCTTCAACGTCCGGCCGTCCATTTCCTGACCGTTGAACTTCTTGACCGCCGCGTCCGCATCTTCGGCCGTCGTCATCTCGACGAAGCCGAACCCGCGCGAGCGGCCGGTCTCTTGCTCCATCACGACCGTCGCGGACTCGACCCCGCCCGCCTGCGCGAACACTTCGCGAAGACGTTCACTCGACGTCGAGAACGGCAGGCCTCCGATGAACAGTTTGTGCGCCATAGCGCACCTCCCGATGAAGCTCCCGCAGTGGAGATACACGCTCTGGAGCAGCGGAAGCGCGCGCCAGAGAGAGGGTCTGATGAGGAGGGGTCCACAGCGAACCTACGACCGAACCAGACCTCGTGAGTATGACACGGGCGCACTCAGGCCATGGCTTTGCTTTCGCCGCGCGCGCACCCTGCACGCCCTCCCAGGCGCGCAGAGTGCCTTCGCGTACGACGCGGCCGCCGAGCCGCTGTGCCCTGGTCACCTCGGAGAGGCTAGTACTCCCCACCGTGTGTCATGGATGGGTCAGCCTTCCCGGCCTCGGGGCCGTCCGTGATGAGCGCTTCGGTCGTGAGCAGCAACGAGGCGATCGACGCCGCATGCTGCAGCGCCACGCGCTCGACCTTGGTCGGGTCGATGATCCCGGCCTGCAGCATATCGACGTACTCGTTGGTCTCGGCGTCGAAGCCGCGCGTGATCGGGACCATGGCTTTGACCCTCTCGACGACCACGGAGCCCTCGAGCCCGGCGTTCTCCACGATCTGGCGGATCGGTTCCTCGAGGGCGCGCCGCACGATGCTGACGCCGGTGCTCTCGTCGCCCGAGAGCTTGAGACTGTCGAGGGCCTCCGACGCCCGCAGCAGCGCCACGCCGCCGCCGGGCACGATGCCTTCCTCGACGGCCGCCCGCGTGGCGTTGAGGGCGTCCTCGACCCGCGCCTTCTTCTCCTTCATCTCGGTCTCGGTGGCCGCCCCGACCTTGATGACGGCGACACCGCCCGCGAGCTTCGCGAGCCGCTCCTGGAGCTTCTCCCGGTCGTAGTCCGAGGTCGTCTCCTCGATCTGCGCCCGGATCTGCTTGACGCGGCCCTGGATCTCCTTGGTGTTACCGGCGCCCTCGATGATCGTGGTGTTGTCCTTGTCCACGACCACCTTCTTGGCGCGGCCGAGGTCGTCGAGCTTGAGGTTCTCGAGCTTGATCCCGAGGTCTTCCGTGATCGCCTTGCCGCCGGTCAGGGTCGCGATGTCCTCGAGCATGGCCTTGCGACGATCGCCGAAGCCCGGCGCCTTGACGGCGCAGCAGGCGAGCGTCCCGCGCAGCTTGTTCACCACCAGGGTCGCCAAGGCCTCACCCTCCAGGTCCTCGGCGATGATGAGCAACGGCTTGCCCGCCCGGGCAACCTGCTCGAGCAGCGGCAGCATGTCCTTCATCACGCTGAGCTTCTTCTCGTAGATGAGGACGAGCGCGTCCTCGAGCACCACTTCCATCCGCTCCGCGTTCGTCACGAAGTAGGGCGAGAGGTATCCCCGGTCGAACTGCATTCCCTCGACCACGTCGAGGGTGGTCTCCATCGCCTTGGCCTCTTCGACGGTGATGACGCCGTCCTTGCCGACCTTCTCCATGGCCTCGGCGATCAGGTTGCCGATCGTCTTGTCGTTGTTGGCGGCGATCCTGGCGACCTGGGCGATCTCCTTCTTGTCCTTGGTGGACTTGGACATGTGCTTCAGCTCTTCCACCACCGCGTCGACCGCCTGCTCGATCCCCCGCTTCAGGGCCATCGGGTTCGCGCCCGCGGTCACGTTCTTGAGCCCCCCGCGGAAGATGGCCTGGGCGAGAACCGTCGCCGTCGTCGTGCCGTCACCCGCGGCGTCGGAGGTCTTGGAGGCGACTTCCTTCAGCATCTGCGCGCCCATGTTTTCGCACGGGTCCTTGAGCTCGATCTCCTTCGCGACGGTGACGCCGTCCTTGGTCAGGGTGGGGCTGCCGAACTTCTTGGCGATGACGACGTTCCGCCCCTTCGGCCCGAGCGTCACCTTGACGGCGTGCGACATGATGTTGACCCCGCGCAAGAGCGCCGCGCGGGCTTCCTCGTTGAACAGAAGCTGCTTGGGCATGAGTACCTTCCTCCCGAGTGTGCTCGATATGGTCGACCGCGGCCGGGCCGCTCGTTTTTACGCGCCGAGGATGCCGAGGACGTCCTCCTCCTTCATGATGAGGAACTCCTCGCCGTCCAGCTTGACCTCGCTGCCGGAATACTTCCCGAAGAGGATCCGGTCGCCTTCCTTGACCGCCAGCGGGATCTTCTTGCCGTCGTCGCTGACCCGGCCGGTGCCCACGGCGATCACCTTGCCCTCTTGCGGCTTCTCCTTGGCGCTGTCGGGGATGATGATGCGGCCGTGCTTGTCGTCCTGCTGCTCGAGCCGCTTGACGAACACGCGGTCGTGGAGCGGGCGTAGCTTCATCTGCTTGGATGCCTGAGCCATAGCGAATGCCTCCCTCTTCCAGATGTGGCGAACGCGGCTGATGGAGTTGTTCCAGCGGGCGTAGTGTACCACTAAAATAGTACACTACGACAAAATTGATCTAGTGTACTATTGCGGGCATACAGTTATGATCGCGATGAACCTCAAGATCGATGGGCACAGCCCGATCCCGATCCGGCGGCAACTGACGGAGCAGCTCAAGCACGTCATCGAGAGCGGCGGCGTCCCCGCGGACCAAACCCTGCCCAGCATCCGGGAGCTGGCCGGCTTCCTCGGCATCAATCCGAATACGGTCGCGCGCGTCATCGAGGATCTGAAGCAGAGCGGATACGTGGAGGCGCGTCGGGGGAGGGGCGTGTTCGTGGCCCCGGCCGTGCCCGCCCGCCCCTCCCCTCACCTCCGCGAGGCGTTCTTGCAGGATACGGTGATCCGGGCCGCGGCCCTCGGGATGACCGCCGACGACCTGTCGGTGGGCGTTCTGAGCCTGGCCGGCATCAGGCCCGCCGCCATTCGCGGGGCCGTCGAGGTCCTCCTGGTGGAGTGCAGCCCGCCGGAGCTCGAGTTCTTTGCCCGGCAACTCGAGGCCTACCTGCCGGTCCGCGTCGACAAGGTGCTCCTCGGCGAGCTCGCGGCGGTCACGCGGCGCCAGAAGCACGCCGGTCGCTGGCGGGCGGCGGTCACGAGCTTCTGTCATCTGCCGCAGGTGGAGCAGCTCCTCAAGGGCAAAGGGGTTCCGGTGATCGCGCTGCTCGCCGAGGCACATCTCGAGACCCTCCACCGCCTGGCCCAGTTTCCGTCGGGGACGCGGGTAGGCGTGGCCTCCACCACGGTCGAGACGGCCCACAACCTGGAGCACTCGATCGCGAACGCCGGCCTGCCGAACATCGCGCTCGTCGGGGCCTGCCCCGCCGAGGGGGCCGCGCTGGGTCGCCTGCTGCGGCGCGTGGACGTCGTCGTCTGCTCGAGCGCGGCCGCCGAGCGGGTCCGCGGGCTCGCGGGTTCCTCCGTGCAAGTGATGATCGACGACCGGGCCCTCGACCAGCGGGCGATCGAAATGCTCGCGGCCCTCCTGGTGCGAGAAAACGGCGACAGGCCGGCGGGCGCTGCACGCGCCGCCCGGAGGGGCCTGAGCCCTCGTCCGTCCAACGGGCGCGAGCGGCGACGAGGTGCGGTGCGTGCAACGACGCAGAGAACGTGATGCGGGTGGGCGGTAACCGGGCGAAGGGGGAAGAGTCATGAGTTTCGTCATATTCGCGACGTGGGTTCTCGTGGGACTACTGGCAGGCTTGCTCGCCGGGTTGGTCATGAAACCCGGAGGCTACGGGCTCAAGCGGGACATCATCCTCGGTCTCGTGGGCGGCATCGCGGGGGGCTGGATCTTCCGGGCCTTCGGGGTGTTCCCGGGAGCAGGGATCGTCGCGGTGGCCGTTGTCGCGTTCGTCGGGGCGGCCATCCCGATCGTCGCTCAGCGCAAGTTTTGGCCGACCGAGAGTGTTGGCGAGGAGAAAGCTGATCGGTGGTGGCGGTGGGGGCTGGGCGCGGCGCTCGTGGCCGTGGTGGGCTGGATGGTCCTCGGCCCCGCGCCGCAGCCGGCAGCGACGGCAGCGGTGATCGATGACAAGACGTACACGGTGACGCCGGCCGCGATGAAGGTGAAGGCCGGGATCGTCACCGGCGACATCACGGAGATGAAGGTCACGGAGCGGGTCGAGCAAGGCTCCGGCCGCGTCGTCTCCGCGGCGAAGCTCACCGCGAGGCTCGTGCTGAAGAATAGCTCGGCGAATCAGACCGTGCGCCTCGTCGCAGGGACGATCCAGTACATCGACGTCCAGGGACGACCGATCAAGCTCGAGGACGCCCGGACCGAGCCGACCCTCAAGTTCTCCACCTACGGTAGTGACCGGCTCGACCCCGGGCAGGAGGCCAGCCAGTCGCTCGATGTCGACTTCCCCGCCGAGGCGCTGAAGGCGAAGAAGCTGAAGGAGATCCGGCTCGAGCTCGCGTACATCCCTTCCCCGTACCACGAGGAGACGGTCAACTTCATCGTGTCCGTTGGCGGTCAGTGAAGATGGGGGCAGGGGTGGAGTCCTGAGGTGAGGAGGATAAGCGATGACACGGTGTAAAACGTGCGGGGCAGAGCTTCAAGACGCCTCTCAGCGGCTTTGCGGCGGCGACAGATGTCAGCGTGTCTTCGCGAGACACGGGAGACGAGGCACGCCGGGGTCGCGGCCCGTGTCACAGCGTGGCTTGACGAGAGCGCCTCGACGGATATTTCACCGCGGCGGCTAGAGGCGTACGCGGCGTTCGGGGCGGCAGAGTCCCGTGAGGAGGTCGGGGATGAGATGGCTCATGGAGTTCTACAACGAGAGGCGGGGGATCTTGGCGCGTTACGGTATTGAGGCGCCGTTACCAGCGGCGGCCCTCCTCCTGGGCCGGAGGGCGGCTCTCGCGGAGTATCCATCGACTCCGCGAGGAAGGCGGCCGAGCCTGTTCGAGCGGGCCGAGCGGGTCGGGGGTCAGGACGCAAGCGGGTGGGTCCTCTACCGGATCGTGAAGGACAACGGCCAAGGATCGACCCGGTACAAAGTCGTGAGTGTGCTCGCCCTGATCCTCCTCATCTCGTTCGCCGTCACGCGGACGGTCGACGGCCAGGTCCCCACCGCCGCCGACTTTGCCGCATGCAACGAAGAAGGGCCCCGAACGGTCAAAATGGGAAGTGCGTCACCGACGACCCGCGACCACGTCCGGGCCGACAGCGCGCGCGGCGGCGCCATCACGACGACCTACACAGACTTCACGGGCCAAGTCATCGCGTCGTCCGACCCACAAATCCACGGCATGAAGGCGGAAGGAGCAAAGAACGCCACGTACCAGGCCGCATATCGTAGTTGCATGAGACGGAAGGGCTTCTAAAACCGAGGTCTCGTCACAGATCGCGATATTTGTCGGCGTCGCGAAGCTGCTGCGCCTGTTCTTCCGCCTTCTTGCTGACACCGCGCTGGTCCGCCCACCGCTTCTCCTCCGCCTGAGCGGTGGCATCGTTGGCGGCCGTGATCCACTTGTCGATGTGCCGGACCCACGACGTGACGCGAGTCTCGGCGCTTTCGAAGCCAAGTTCCGCCTCCCGGAAGGCGACACGCTCCGGATTGATGATGCCTCCCTGCCCACCGGAATTCCGAAAGAACTGG
>QHSZ01000054.1 GCA_003220595.1 Candidatus Rokuibacteriota bacterium
CATTGCCGAGCGTGACCGGGATCTGGTTCCACAGCCACCAGTCGGCGAGCCCGACGCGCGCGCCGAGCAGCATTCCGGCCGGAACCACGAACATGTTCACGACCGAGTGCTCGAAGCCCTGGGCGAAGAACGTCATGATCGGAAGCCACATCGCGGCGATCTTCCCGGCCGTGGACTGCGACGTGAGCGCCATGACGACGCCGAGCGTGACCATCCAGTTGCAGAGGATCGCCCGGCCGAACGCCATGGCCATGCCCTGGGCCCCGAGCCGCTCGTAGCCGAGGGTCTTGGCCTCCGCGGCGACGAGGATCTGCCGCGCCATCTCGGAGCCGGCCGGAAGCGACGCGGTGAACAGCAGCGCGTAAAACACGCCGCCGAGCAGGTTACCGAGGAAGACCCACGCCCAGTTGGCCAGGAGCGCGCCGGCGTCGGATCGCCCCTCGAGCACGGCGAGGGGGACGAGCGCGAAGTTCCCGGTGACCAGCTCGAGACCGAGCAGGACGATCATCACGAACCCGACGGGAAAGACGAGCGCGCCGACGAGGCCGACGCGCGTCTGCAGCGACGCGGTGAAGGCCAGGGTCGTCGCGAATCCGAGGAGGGCGCCGGACAGGAAGCCGCGCGTCAAGAGGTCCCGCACGGGCAGCCGGCTCTTCAGCGCGCCAGCCTGAACCATCTGCGCCACCACCGCGTCCGGTTTCACATAGGCCATCGCTCTGTCCTCCTCGTATTTCAGGCTGGGTGTCGGGTGGGGTCCGGCGCCGTCTCGACGGCGAAGCCTCCCGCCTGCGGAACGAGCGCAAACGTCCTGGCGCGCAGGGCGGGATCGGTCGAGCAGGCGCCGGTCTTGACGTTGAAGCGATAACCGTGCAGCGGACAGCTCACCTCGTCGCCGTCGAGCGTACCGCTCGCCAGCGCGCCGCCTTCGTGCGGACATCGGTTCTGGAGCGCGTAGAGGCGGTCCTGACGGCGGAAGACCGCGATCTCGACGCCATGCACGCGCAGCATCGTGGCGGCGCCCTCGGCGAGCTCCTCGACGCGGATCCGAGGACTCCCGGCCGGTCCGTCCTTCGGCTCGGGCGCCGGCACCGGGGCGGCCGGGTGGACCGCACGGAGCTGTCGACGCACCTTCTCGGGATCGCCGTGACGGACCAGGCCCTCGAGCACCTGCGGCAGGCGGTCACACGGAACGTTCTCCAGGAGCTTGATGCCGTGCGTGGCCCGCGGCCCGGACGAGCCGCCCACGAAGATGTCCACCGCGTCGACTGCCTTGCCGTCCACATTCGCCTTCGTCCCGAGCAGGCCGATGTCGGCGACCGTGTGGTTGCCGCAGCCGGCGGGACAGCCCGACCAGTGGATGCGCACCGGCTTGCGGCGGTCCACGCGCGCCTCGAGGGCCCGTGCGACCGCGAGGGCCCGGGCCTTCGTCTCGATGACCGCCAGGTTGCAGAACTCGATGCCCGTGCAGCTCACGAGCCCCCGCATGATCTCCGACGGGTCGATGCGGAGCACCTTGAGCAGTGGCTCGACCGTGAGGTTCCCGAGCGTCGCGTCCGGCACGTTGGGGACGATGACGTTCTGATCCGGCGTCAGGCGGATCTCCCCGGTCCCATAGCGCGACGCGAGCCTCGCCACCTCGACGAGCTGGTCGCCGGTGATGCGTCCCACGGGGACGAGGAGCCCGACGTAGTTCAGCGCCGCCTGCCTCTGACGGAAGACTCCCACGTGGTCGGTGACCCCGGGCAGGCGCTGATCCGCGCCCGCCCGCTCCAGCGCCTTGCCCAGGCGCGTCTCGAGGACCTCGCGCACCGTGGCCACACCCCAGTCGTCCACGAGAAACGCGAGGCGGACCTTGTTCCGCGCCTCGCGCGAGCCGTGGTCGCGGAAGAGGAGCACGACGGCGCTGCAGAGTTCGGTCGCCTCGTCGGGACGGACGAAGACGTCGAGCGGCGTCGCGATCCGATAGCCCCCCGAGCCGTTCTTGCCGCCGACGAGCACGTTGAAGCCGGCGACCGGTTCGCCGCCGAGCGACCGCGTCGCCGGCACGAGGGCGAGGTCCTGTGTCTCGGCGTGCGTGCAGTTCTCACGGCAACCGGTGATCGTGACGTTGAACTTTCGGGGGAGGTTCGTGTACGCCTTGTTGCCGACGAACGCGCCGGTGAACGCGCGGACCACCGGCGAAGCGTCGAACAACTCGTTGGGGGTGAGCCCGGCGGCGGGGCAACCGACGACGTTGCGGATGTTGTCCTGTCCGGTCTGGAGCGTCACGAGGCCGGCGGCGCGCAGCCGATCGAGGATCGCGGGAACGTCGTCGATCCGGATCCAGCGGAGCTGGACCTGCTGTCGCGTGGTGATGTCGGCGAACCCGCGCCCGAAGCGGCCAGTGATCTCGCCGATGGTCCGGAGCTGCGTGGCGTCCGTGAGCCCGTTTGGGATCCGGATGCGCATCATGAAGTGGCCCGGTGTGTGGCGCCGGAAGAAGATTCCCCACCACTTCAGCCGCTCGAGATCGCCCTCCTCGATCGCGTCGACGCCGAGCTGCGCGTAGCGTGGAATGTCCGCACCGACGTCGAGGCCGTCCTTCTCGGCCTTGATCTGCTCGAGCTTGTTCACGCGTCCTCCCAAACGAAAACGGCGCCATGCCCGGTTGACGAGCATGAGCGCCGTCGCTCTCGAGTGCGCGCGTCCGTCGGGGACCCGCACCATCCCCGTGCCTTGCAGCGGTCGTGCCAGCGCCCGTCCGCGGCAGCGGAGTCAGGCGCGATGAAGAGTTACCGAGCGGCTGCCGCGTGCGTGAGCAGTCGTGGGCTGCACGGTCCGGCGGCATCCGACCCCGACACTGCCATTTTGATCGGCAGCAGAGGTCCGCCGGGGCGGGGGGAGCCGAGGAACCGCGGCCCTGGGGCGCCTACCGGCGGCAGCTGAGGCGCATGCGGTTCCGCGCGACCCAGGCGTAGAACCGCCGCGCGAGCGGGCGCGCGCCCGGCAGCGCGAAGAGCGTCGCGAGCCAGCCGAGGCCGCGGATCCGGCGCAGGAGCTCGGGCACCGCGTCGGCGCCGGCCAGGACGCGGCCGTCGGGGAGGACGAGCTGCATCGCCTCCATGCACGCCGAGTCGGAGATCTGCGGGAAGCGCGCGCGGCGGGGCTCCGAGCGGCACGGCAGGATCTCGAGGGCGCCGCCCCGGAGGGCGAGGCGCATCACCCAGAGCGCGCTGGCGCGGCACATCGCGCACTCGCCGTCGTAGACCAGGACGGCGGGCGGCGTCGGGCGCGTCAGGGCCGGTCCCATCTCCTGAGCGTGCGGTAATAGATGACGAGCCCGACGGCCACCACGAGCGCGCCGATCGACTGGGCGAGCGCGGCGCCGCCGCCCACGCCCCGGGAGTGCCAGAGCTGGACGGCGGCGTAGAAGAGGAAGAACGCGATGCCCACGGTGATCAGGATCCGGTGGGCGGTGATGAGCCGCACGCGGGAGGCCCGCGCTAGGCGCCCAGGACGGCCTTCACCCCGTCGCGCGCGACCGAGACGAGCCGGTCGACCTCCGCCTCCGTCACGACGAGGGGCGGCGCGAAGTAGATCGTGTCGCCGGGGGCCGGGTGCGCCCCCACCACCGCGCGCACGCGCGTGACGACGCCGCGCTTCATCATCTCCGCCTGGACGCGCGGCGCCACCTTGCGGTCGGCGGCGAGGTTCTTCTTGCTCGCACGGTCCTCGACCAGCTCGACGGCCGCGAGCAGCCCCTTGCCGCCGCGGATGTCGCCCGCGTTCGGATGATCGCCGAACGCCGACTTGAGCCCGGCGTGGAGACGCTCGCCCATCTTCGCCGCGTTCTCCCAGAGGCGCTCGCGCGTCATGATCTCGAGGTTCTTCACCGCGACCGCGCAGCACGTGGGGTGGGCCGAGTAGGTGTAGGCGTGCATCCAGCGGTCCTCGGGCTTGACCGAGTCCATGGCGTCCTTGATCGCCTTCGTGATCATGATGCCGCCGAGCGGAAGGTAGCCCGACGTCACGCCCTTGGCGAACGAGAGGATGTCGGGCTTGACGTTCCAGTGCATGAGCCCGAACCATCGCCCCGTCCGGCAGAAGCCGGTGATGACCTCGTCCGCGATGAGCAGGACGTTGTGGCGGGTGCAGACCTCTCGCACGCGCGGCCAGTAGTCGTCGGTCGGATAGATCACGCCGCCGCCGCCGTGGATCGGTTCGCCGATGAACGCGGCGACCGTGTCCGGCCCCTCGCGCAGGATCGCCTCCTCGAGCTCGCGCGCGGCCGCCTGGCCGACGGTCTCGCCGGGCTTGGCGCCCTGGAAGCGATACGGGTAGCAGGTCTGGATGTGCACGAAGCCGGGCACGCGCGGCTCGAACATCTTCCAGTAGCCAGGCATGCCCGTGGCGCTCATGGCCTGGAGCGTGACGCCGTGGTAGCCCTGCTGGCGCGAGATGATCTTGACCTTGCCGGGCTTGCCCGTCGCCTTCCAGAAGAAGCGCGCCGTCTTGAACGCCGACTCGTTCGCCTCGGCGCCGCCCGAGGCGAGGAAGACGGCCTGCATGTTGTCGAAGGTGATCTCCATGAGGCGGTTGGCGAGCGTGATGGCCGGGATGTTGGACGAGCCGACGTAGCCGGTGAAGTACGCGAGCTCCTTCATCTGGGCCGAGGCGGCGTCGGCGAGCTCCGCGCGCCCGTGCCCGACGTTGACGTTCCAGAGCCCCGCGAGCCCGTCGATGTACTCGTGGCCCCCGATGTCCCAGACCGTCGCCCCGCGCCCGCGGACGTAGATCACTGGCTCCGCGTTCTCCGAGGGATGGTGGAGCGGATGGATCAGGTGATCCTGGTCGGCCTTCACGAGCTCGGCGGCGGTCAGCGCCATTGCGTCCTCCCCACGGTCACGGTCGGTAGCCGGGCGGCCGGGCCCGGCGATAGTCGCCGTCCGGGATCCGGACGGCACCATTCTGAGATCCTCGATACCAGTACACCCACGCCCGCGCGCGCCGGCCGCGCGCCAGCGTGACGGTCGCCGGGCGACGCTCGAAATTGTACCCTTCCTCGCGATCCAGGGCGGGGAGAAGTTCGGGCCGGTCGATCCGGAACACCTCGCCGTGCACCGCGCCGGGCCCGGCGATCAGTCCCGGATAGCGACCGAGGTCAAGCAGCCGCCCGCGTACCCGGGCCGCGCCGACGAACGCGGCGCCTCGGGCGAGGACCGGATGCAGCGCGTACCCGCGCATCAGCGTCCCGTACGCGAACAAGAGCGCCGGTGAGGGCGGGCGGGGCGCGGGGCGGACCCTCGTCGACCACGCTGGCTTTACAGGGCGGCGATCCTTCCGTTCACGCTGCGGCCGAGTCATTCCGTAGAAGCCACGGGTCTCCGAGGGCCCTATGATGAAGGTCACGCGCTTGGAGAACCCCCAGAGGTCGTCCCACGCGCCGTAGAGGCGGCTCGCGCGTCCCTTCGGGCTCACGTCGCTCAGGAGACGGTGGGGCAGGGCGTGTCGCGGTCCGCGGCGCCGCCACCCGCAGCGAGCAGCGTCACGAGCGCGAGGGCGAGCGCCCACGCCCTCACGCGGGGGCGACCGCCTGGAGCACGGCGCCGAGGAAATCCTGCTCGGGCACGGCGCCCTCGAACTGCACGCGATCGTTGATGACGACCTTCGGCACGCCCATGACCTGGTACGCGCGCGACAGCTCGGGGAACTCGGTGGCCTCGATCGCGGTGGCGCGCACCCTCTCGGAGGCGACCGCCATGTGCTGCGCCAGGCGCACGGCCCGGGGACAGTAGGGTCAGGTGGGCGTCGAAAAGACCTTGATGTCCACGTCCTCGGCGAGCGCCTGGAGCGAGGCCTTCGTCTCCTCGCTGAGCGCGGGCTCCCCGGTCGACGCGACGATGATCGAATCGATCAGGTTGCTGAACTCGTAGCCCGACGGGATCCCGTAGAAGCGGATGCCGTACGCGCGCGCGCCCTCGACCGCGATCGCGGGCACCTGGTCCACGCGGTAGGGCTCGGCACGCTCCCGGTCGATCGCGGGGTTCAGGACCTCGACCGTGAGCTTGTCGGACAGCGTGGCCACCTCGCGCACGAGCTGCTCGTTCTGCCGGCAGAGGTCGCCGGCCACGAGCTCCTGCGAGAAGACGACGAGCTTCACGGGCCCGGTGAGCTTCTCGAACTCCTTGCGGACGGCGGTGCGGTCGCGCTCGGTCAGGATCGCCATGGCGTTCATTATACCCACCTGCCCACGCCGTGGGCGGCGGGCCGGCGGGTGCACGCGCGGTGGGCACGGTCCCCCCACGCGACGCCGCAGGCTCCCGAATTCTCGAGCCGCGGGTCCGGGCACGGTAGTTGCTCGGCTCTCGCCCCATGGACGCGAGCCTGGGCATCGGCGCGGCTTGCTCTGCGGTGGCGACGGGCGTAAGGTCTGTCGCGTGAAACCCTTCGTCATCAACCGTTACGGGCGGATCGTCTTCCCGTCGAACTTCTTCCCGGCCCTCGACTTCTCCGTCTTCGAGACGCTGGACCAGTTCGCGGCGGTCATCAAGCGCGACTTCGAGGAGAAGGCGCCGACGGAGACCGACATGGTCGCGCGCGCGGACGCGCGGGCCTACAACGGGCGGTACGACCTCTTGCGCGATCTCGCGCTGAACCTCTTCTGGGTCAACCGGTACGCGATGACGATGTACGAGAAGCGCCCGGTGCGCTGGCGTGACGTCGCGCGCGGCCGCGACGACCTCTTCCTGCCGGTCTTCCAGCCGTGGGACGGCGAGGAGCTGACGAACGCGATCGACGCCGGCTACCGCGCGCTGCCGCCGAGCTGGGACGAGGGCACCGAGAACACGATCTCACGCATCCTGCTCGACGTGTTCCGCCACAAGAAGGGCGCGGGGGCGGAGCTGCCGGCGATCAAGCCGACCGTCGCGGAGATCCTCCAGAACCCGAAGAGCCTCACCTATCACCTGCTCGCGCACGACCCCGACTATCCGGGTTACGGGTACGACGACATCATCGAGTACACGCACCGGGTCCCGGAGCTCGAGGCGCTCATGCGCCAGGCGATGGTCCTGCACAACCAGTATCGCTGGGACCGGGCCCAGACACGCGTGATCGAGGTCGGCAAGCTCCACGACGACGACTTCGTCGTCGTCTTCTACCCGCGGAGCGACGAGGTGCTGCAGTTCATCCGCCGGGTCAAGGGCGGCCGTCGCGCGCGGCCGCGCCGGCCCGCGCCGCTGCCCGCGAAGGCGCCCGTCGGCGCGTATCCGCCGATCGACGTGCGGCAGCGCTTCCGCGTGATGCCTCGGATCGAGGCGCTCGCCGTCTACAAGGGCGAGCTCACCTGCACCAACGACGATCTCATCCGCAACAGCGCCTACTGCTGGTCGCCGATGACGGCCAAGGAGATCGAGGAGAAGACGGGCATCGTCGAGCGGCTCTACACCGATCTCGACCTCGACCACATGGCACTCCTCGCCGCGACGCGCGCCCTCGAGAAGTCGGGCCGCCGGCCCGAGGAGATCGGCGCCGTGCTCTTCTGCTCGTGCACGTCCACCAAGATGATGCCGTCGCTCGCGACCTGGCTCTCCGGCCAGCTCGGGATGCTCCAGACCCACGTCTCGTGCGACATGGTGGCGGCGTGCGCCGGGCTGCCGTACGGGCTCGCGGAGGCCGTGCGGCTCCTGCAGGAGGTCGAGCGCCCCGTCCTCGTCGTCTGCGGCGAGAAGTTCTCGGACAAGATCGGTACCGTGCGGACGTCGCGGATGATCTTCGGCGACGGCGCCGCGGCGCTGGTGGTGGGTCCCGCCCCCGCGGGCGCCCCGCCCGACGTCGAGTGGTTCCAGACGTACGCGAGCGGGCCGATGAGCGAGGTGGACTCGATCATCTGGCCCAACCCCGAGTTCGACAACAACATCACGGTGTACGGCCCCGAGGTGAAGGCGCTGGTGAAGCGCTACCTGACCCAGATGATCGCGGAGCTCAAGACGCTGCCCCACCCCGACGGCGCGCCGGGCTCGCTGCTGGACGCGATCGACCTCGTCGTCCCGCACCAGGCCAACAAGACGATGGTCGTCCACTACGCGAAGGCCGCGGGCGTGCCCGCCGAGCAGCTCTACTTCGACATCGAGCGCGTGGGCAACACCTCGTCGGCGTCCATCCCGATCGCCATCTACGACGCCGTCCGGGAGGGCGTGATCGACCGGCCGATGCGCATCTTCGCGCCGGGCTTCGGCGCGGGCGCGGTGGGCGGCTACGTCGTCATGCGCGTGGACCCGGCGGGCGTCGCCCAGTAGCGGCCCGCCGGACCTCGGCGGTCAGGCCCAGACCGCGACGACCGCGGGCCCGCCCGTGCGCAGCGCGCGCTCGAGCGCCTCCGTGAACCGCCCCTCGCTGTCCGCCGTGAACGTCGGCACGCCGAAGCTCTGCGTGAGCCGCGCGAGCTCGGGCGCGCCCGCGCCCTCCTCGCCGAAGGCGATCAGCACCACGGGCACCCGAAGGCGCTTCGCGGTCTCGAGCTCGGAGGCGGCGCCCACGAGCCCGGCCGCCGCGGTGAAGGCGACGACGCGCCGGTCCCCGTGGACCAGGTGGGCCGCGATCGCGGCGGGCAGAGCGAAGCCCGTCGCCGCCGAGCCGTCCGAGACGATGAACTCCCCCGGCGCGACCGCGTCCCACCCAGCCGCCACGTCGTCGGCGTGAGGGCCCGGGTCGACGGCGCACAGCGTCCCGACGGGCAGCGCCTCCCGAGCCAGGGTGACGACGCGCCGGCGGGTCGGCACGCCGGGCAGGGCGGGCGCCGCGCGGAGCTCGCGCTTCCAGCGGTCGAGCTCGGCCACGTCCCAGTTGGAATGCGAGCGGCCCCGCAGGCGCGGCGCCAGCTCCTCGACGATCAGCGCGACCTCGCCCTCGACGTGCGTCACCGGACGCCGGACGCCCGCCGGCGGGGGAAAGGGCGCCAGGTGCAGCAGCGACGCGTCACCGGGCCACGTGTTGGGTGACGCCTCGATGGCGTCGAGACCGAGCGTCACGATGAGATCCGCGCGCGAGAGGAGCCGTGCCTCGACGTGGCCACCGGGCAGGACGCCGAGCCTCAACGGGTGCGGGTCGGGGACGGCGCCCTTCCCCTTCCGCGTGGCGAGCACTGGCGCCGGCAGCGCTTCGGCGAGCGCGCGGAGCCACGCGGCGCACTCCGGCGCGCGGCAACCGAGCCCGGCGACGAGCACGGGGCGCGACGCGGAGGCGAGGAGCCTTGCGGCGGCATCGAGGGTGCCCGTCACGGGCGGCGGCAGAGGCTCGGGACGGCACGCGGTCGCGACGGGCACCGCCGCGGCGCCGGCGACGTCCGGCGACACGTCGAGGTGCACCGGGCCGCGCGGCGGCGTCATCGCGAGCTGCGCGGCGTGGGCGACCCAGTGGGCCGCCGAGGCCGCTTCCACGCGGAGGCTCGCCTTGCACGCGAGCAGCGTGGCCGGGTGGTGGTCGGTCAGGAAGATCAGCGGCGAGCGGTCGAGCGCCGCGTGGGCGACGCCCGTGACCGCCGCGGCGACGCCCGGCCCCGGGCCGGCGAGCGCGGCGCCCGGCGCGCCCGTGAGGTCGCCCGTCACGGCGGCCATCACGCACGCCGCGGCGTCGCCATAGGCGAGGACGAACGGGAGGTCGTGGGCACGCACCGCCTCGAGGAGCCGGACGTTGACGGCGACGCCCGGCACGCCGAAGAGCCGGGGCGTGCCCGCGCGCTTGAGCCCGTCGACGACGACGTCCGCGACTGTCTTCACGAGGGGGCGTCGCTCAGCGCCGGGTCAGGCTCTCGAACACGGGGCGCATCCGCTCGAGGGCCAATGTGAGATTCGCCTCCGAGTTCGCGTACGAGAGCCGCAGGTAGCCCTCGCCGTGGGCGCCGAACGCCGTGCCGCCGAGCACGGCCACGCCCGCTTCGTTCAGGAGCCGCTCGGCGACCTCGCCCGATGGCCGGCCGGCTCCCGTGATGTTGGGAAAGACGTAGAAGGCGCCGCGGGGCCGCGCGCAGCGGACACCGGGCAGCCGGTTCAGCCCGTCCACGATGAGATCGCGTCGTCGCTTGAACTCGGCGACCATGCGCCCGACCGACGCCTGCTCGCCCTGCAGCGCCGCGAGCCCGGCGAGCTGGACAAACGACGCCGTGCAGGAGGCCGAGTTCACCATGAGGCGCGTCACGTGCTCGGCGAGCGGCTGGGGCATGACGCCGTAGCCGAGCCGCCAGCCCGTCATCGCATAGGACTTCGAGAAGCCGTCGAGCAAGATCGTGAGCTCGCGCATAGAGGGGAAGCCCATGATCGAGGTGAACTCGCCCTCGTAGAGGAACTGGCGGTAGATCTCGTCGGCGAGCACCGGGATCCGCCGCTCGGCGGCGATCCGCGCGACGACCTCGAGCTGGCGGCGGTCGAGCACGCCGCCCGTGGGGTTCTGGGGCGAGTTGATGATGATGAGCCGTGTCCGCGGCGACACCTTCCGCTCGAAGAGCTCGAGGTCGAAGCCGAAGCCCTCCTCCTCACGCAGCGGGATCGGCACGGGCACGCCGCCGACGAAGTTGATGACCGACTCGTAGATCGGGAAGCCCGGGTTCGGGTAGATGACCTCGTCGCCCGCGCCCACGAGCGCCAGGATCGTGAAGAACATGATCGGCTTCGCGCCCGGCGTCACGACGACCTCGTCGGGCGACACGGGCACGCCCCGCGTCTCGCCTACGTGCTTGGCGATCGCCTCGCGCAGTTCGGGCAGCCCGGCCGACGGCCCGTAGTGCGTCGCACCGGCGTCGAGGGCCTGCTTGGCGGCCTCCTTGATGTGCGCCGGCGTGTCGAAGTCCGGCTCGCCGATCTCGAGGTGGACGATGTGGCGGCCCGCGCGCTCGAGTGCCTTCGCGCGCGCGAGGACTTCGAAGGCCGACTCCGTGCCGAGGCGCAGCATCCGCGACGCGACGTTCATGGGATTCCCCTTTCGGAAGGCCCCTATTATAAGGCGTGGAATTCGTCCGCGTCCCCGCGGGTCCCTTCCTGATGGGCGGAGCGGCGGGCCACCCCTCGGAGCGCCCCGTCCACGAGGTGTGGCTCGACACCTTCCTGATCGCCCGGACCCCCGCGACGAACGCCGACTACGCCCGCTACCTCGCGGCCACCGGCGCCGCACCCCCACCGTTCTGGAAGGACGCCGCGTTCGCGGACCCCCTCCAGCCCGTCGTCGGCCTCGGGTGGGAGGAGGCGGCGGCGTTCGCCGTCTGGGCCGGAGCGCGGCTGCCGACGGAAGCCGAGTGGGAGAAGGCGGCACGTGGCGGGCTCCGGGGCGCGCTCTACCCGTGGGGCGAGGCGCGGCCCTCCGGCAGCTTCGACCGGCCGCCCCGCGTGGGCGCCACGCCCGCGAACCCGCTCGGGCTCACCGACCTCGCCGGCGTCTGCCACGAGTGGTGCGGTGACTGGTTCGACGAGAGCTACTACGCACGCTCGCCGGCGACGAACCCGCGCGGCCCCGCCGCGGGGACGCGCCGCGCGAGCCGCGGCGGCGCGTGGCGCCACGCCGATCCGTGGAGCCCGGTGGCCCATCGCTCCTCGCTCCCGCCGCACCTGCACTACTCCGACTACGGCGTCAGGCTCGCGCGCGACGCCTGATACAATAGCCGCCGACGGTCATGGCGCAAGCCCAGCGATCTGTCTTGAAGGAAGGCATCGTCGCCGGCTTGATCGGGGCCAGTGTCGTCGCGATGTGGTTCCTCCTCCTCGACGTGGCCCGCGGCCGCCCGCTCTTCACGCCGGGCCTCCTCGGGGCGGCCGTCTTCCAGGGCCTCACCGATCCCAGCACGCTCCGGATCACGACCGGCCCCGTGCTCGGCTACACGATCTTGCACGGCCTCGCCTTCATCGCGTTCGGCGTCGTCGCCGCCAGCATCATGGCGGTGAGCGAGCGCGAGCCCGCGCTGTTCGTCGGCTTCGTGATCCTCTTCGCCTGCTTCGAGGTGTTCTTCTTCGGCGTCGTCGGCGCGCTCGGCCGGTCCATGCTCGGCGCGCTGGTGTGGTGGGCGATCCTCGTCGGCAACCTGCTCGCCTCGGTGGCGATGCTCTGGTACCTCGTGCGCGCCCACCGCGCGCTGCCGCGGGCGCTCGTGGGCGGGTGGGGCGGCGTGCTGCGCGAGGGCGTCGTCGCCGGGCTCATCGGCGCCGCCGTCGTCGCGCTCTGGTTCCTCGCGATCGACGCGATCCAGGGCGAGCCGCTACGGACGCCGAAGCTCCTCGGCGCGGCGATGCTCCGCCAGACCGGGGCGCTGCCCGCGGTGCTCGGCTACACCGCCGTCCACGGCCTCGCCTTCGTCGTCGTCGGCATCGTCGGCGCCGCGCTGATCGCCGGCGCGGAGCGCCAGCCGCTGTTCGTCTTCGCCCTCGTCATCTTCTTCACCGCGTTCGAGGTGTTCTTCTTCGGCGCGGTGGTGATCCTGGCCAAGTGGGTGCTGGACGAGCTGGCGGGATGGACGGTGTTCGTCGGCAACCTGCTGGCGGCCGCCGGCATGCTCGGCTACTTCTTCACGGTCCACCGCGGGCTCGCGCACCGCCTCACCGCCGCCTGGGCCGACGAGGACTAGTTGAACATGGGGGCCACGAGATGGCCCCCAAACCCCCCGGGCGCGGACGTCACCAGAGCGCGTCGGGCAGCGGGAGGCCCGCGAAGGCGTCCACGGGCAGCGGCGCCGGCGGCGCGATCCCGAGACGCTCGGCGAGCACGTAGAGCTGGCGCAGGTGCTGGGCGGCGTGCCACGCCGTCCGCTCCAGAAGCTCGTGGCCCGACTGCGGCCCGTAGTAGACCTGGACGACCCGCTCGAACTCGCGCGGCGCCGCGCCGTCGAACCAGCCCTCGATCCGCGCCCTGACGAGCGCGCCGTAGCGCGCGACCGCGGCGCCGTCGCCGAGCTCGGCGGGCGCCTTTTCCTGGAACCAGCCCTCCGGGAGCGCGCCCGTGTCCATCGCGTCCACGAACGCGAGCGAGAGGCGGAAGACGTGGAAGCCGAGGTCGCGCAGCGGGCGGTTCCGCTCGGGCGGCGTCCAGTCCATGCGCTCCGCCGGGATCAGGCGGACGAGCTCCTGTGCTGCGGCGAGGATGCGGTCGAGCCGCTGCGCCAAGGCACCCGGCGCGAGCTTCACGGCCGGGGCGTAGGCCACGCCGAGCAGCGCCGCGTAGGCCGTCGGGTTCCAGCCGTGGACCGCGCGGTCGCCGACGGCCACCGCCGGGACGCGCGGCACGCCGAGCCGCGCGAGCTCGGCGAGCGCGGCGGGCTCGGCTTGCACGTCGACGGGGTCGAACTCGACCCCCCAAGACGACAGCAACTCCTTCGTCTTGGAACAGGACGATCAGCCGGGTCGGTAGAAGAGACGGGCTCGGCTCACGACGTCACCTCCCCTTGAAGGTCGGCTGCCGCTTGTTGGCGAAGGCGGCCACGCCGTTCGCGAAGTCCTCGGTGTGGCCGCTCGCCGCGATCGCCTGCGCCTCGAGCTCCATCTGGGTCTCGAGGCTCTCCCACGTGGACTGGTGGAAGAGTCGCTTGGCGGCGCCGAACGCCTTCGACGGCCCCTGCGCGAGCGCCCGGGCCAGCGCGTCCACGGCCGGCGCGAGCTCGGCGTCCGGCACGACACGCGTCACCAGCCCCCACTCGAGGGCCTCCCGCGCCGAGAGCACGCGGTTGGTCAGATAGAGCTCCAGCGCGCGACGCAGCCCGATGAGCCGCGGCAGGAAGTACGAGGAGGAGCCGTCGGGCGTCGCCGCGATCTTCGAGTACGCCATCGTGAACCGCGCCGACTCGACGGCGACCACGAGGTCGCCGGAGAGGGCGAAGCTGAAGCCGCCGCCCGCGGCGACGCCGTTGACCGCCATGATCACCGGCTTGTCGCTCCGGCAGAGGCGCGAGACGGCGCCGTGCAGATAGGTCGTCAATTCCTTCACCAGCACGCCGATGCGTGGCAGGTTGTCGGCGAAGTCCTTCACGTCGCCGCCCGCGCAGAACGCCTTGCCCGCGCCCGTGACGACGACGCAGCGGACGGCGGGGTCCTCGTCCAGCTCGAGCACGGCGTGGAACAGCTCGCGCCCGAGCTCGAGGTTCAGCGCGTTGTAGGCGTCGGGGCGGTTCAGCGTGAGCGTCGCGACACCGTCACGGCGCTCGAGGGTCAGGGTCTGATAGCTCATCGATCGTCCTCCGTCCGGGTCGGATGGGGGCGGCGCCGCCCCGCCTGCGCGACGACGTCCAGAATCGTCTGGATCTCGAGCGGCTTCACGAGCACGAGGTCCACCCCGTGGGTCCGGCACTCCTCCTCGGAGAGCTCGACGCCGAAGCCCGTCACGAGGAAGATCGGCACCTCGGGCGCCATCTCCTTGATCGCGCGCGCCACCTGCCAGCCGGAGACGCGCGGCATCGCGAGGTCGGTGAAGACGACGTCGAAGGGCTCGGCGCCGAACCGGGCGATCGCCTCGCCGCCGTCGCCGAGCACCACCACGCGGTGCCCGCCGCTCTCTAGCACGTCGCCCAGCATCGCGGCGACGACCGGCTCGTCGTCCACGACGAGGCAGCGCAGCGAGGCGCCGCCGTCCGCTGGCTCGGCCGACGGGGGCGCCGTCAGCGCAGGCGGAAGCGGCGCTCCGGCGGGGAAGGTCAGACGGAAGGTCGTGCCCTGTCCCTCCGCGGTCTCGACGCCGATCTGCGCGCCGTGGCGCTCGACGATGGCGTACGTCATCGACAGGCCGAGCCCCGTGCCCTGGGGGCCCTTCGTCGTGAAGAACGGGTCGAAGATCTTGGCGAGGACCGCGTCGGGGATGCCGACACCCGTGTCGCCGACCGTGACGACGGCGCCGCCGTCCTTCGAGCCGGTCGTGAGCGCCAGCACGCCGCCCTGGGGCATCGCGTCCACCGCGTTGAGGATGAGGTTCGTCAGCGCCTCGCGCAGCTCCGCCGGGTCCCCGGCGACGCGCGGCGGCTCCCCGAACGCCGTCCGGAGCTCGACCGTGACGCCCCGGCTCAGGGGCTCCTGCCGCCAGCGCGACTGCGTGATCTCGAGGGCGTCGCGGACGACGTCGTTCAGGTCCACGGCGACGAAGGGCTGGTCGCGGCGGATGCGCGCGAACTCCTGCAGGCGTCGCACCGTGGCCGCGCCGTCGAGCGCCGAGCGCTCGATCACCTTGAGCCACTGGCGGAGCTGCGGGCTCTCGGTCCGCTGGAAGACGAGCTGGGCCCGGCCGAGGATGGAGGCGAGCAGGTTATTGAAGTCGTGGGCAACGCCCGAAGCCATCTCGCCCAGCGCGCGGAGCTTCTCCGTCCGCACGAGCTGGTCCTGCGCCGCGGTCAGCTCGCCGTAGGCGCGGGCGCGCTCGTCGAAGAGCCGGGCGCTGCGGAGCGCGAGCGCGGCCAGGTGGGCGATGTTGGTGAGGAGCCGCTCGTCCGCCTCCGTGAACGCGCGCGCGCCGCCCCGCAGCACCAGCACGCCGATCGGGCGGTCGCCCGCCCGCATGGGCACGCCGAGCCAGCGGCGGAGCGTGATCGAGGCCTGGAGGGGCTCGACGCCGTGGCGCGCGCACTCGGCCTCGTAGTCGTCGGTCCGGATCAGGCACCCCGTCGCGAGCACGACCGACACGAGGCCCACTGCGCGGTCCGGATACCGGAGCGGGGCCTGGGTGTCGCGCGCCCCGTCGACGAGGCGGAGCACGACCTCGAGCTCGCGCCGCTCCTCGTCGTGGAGCACGACGAGCATGTTGCCCACGTCCAGCACGCGCGCGACCTGCGCGTGGATCGCCTCCACGAGCGCCGCGCGATCGAGCTGGCCGGTGACCGCGCGCGACAGCGCGTGGAGCACCGACAGCTCCTCGACCTGGCGTCGGTTCTCCTCGAACAGGCGCGCGTTCTCGATCGCGACCCCGGCCTGGTTGGCGATCGCCTCCATGAGCGCGACCTCCCCGTCGGCGAACTCGCGCTCGTGCTCGCGCCAGATGAGACCGAAGCCGCCGATCACGCGGTCCTTGACGACGATCGGCACGAAGAGCTGGCTCCGGTGCGGCATCACGTCCCGCATGATCGCCGGCCCCCGCGGGTCAGCCTCGACGTGCGAGGACGCCACGGGGCGCCGCGTCCGCGCCGCCTCCGCATAGAAGGCGTCGCGCTCGAGCGAGAGGCGCACCTCGCGAAGGGCCGGCAGGCGCTCGCGCGGGATGTGGTAGCCCGCGACGGGCTCGAGCCACTCGCCGTCGCCCGCGCGCAGCCAGACGCCCGCGGAGTCCGCCTCGAGTGCCTGCGTGACGGTCCGGAGGAAGTGGCGCAGCAGCGCCTCGAGGTCGAGCGTCGAGGAGAGTGCCCGGCTCACCGACAGGAGCATCTCCGTCTCCCCGAGCTTCTGCTGGGTCTGCCGCGCCAGCTCCGCGTTCTCCATCGCGAGGCCGACCTGCGCGGCCACACCCTCGACCAGCCGGATCTCGGCGGGCTGGAACCGGCGGCCGGCGCGCCACCACACGACGAACAGCGCGCCGATCGGCTCGCCGTGCGCCGTGGCGGAGGCGAAGAGCACCGAGAGGGGCGGCAGCGCGCCGATCCAGTCCCGGTCGAAGCGCGTGTCGGTGTGCGGGTCGGCGCTCCAGGTCGCCCGCCCCGCCCGCCAGGCCGGCAGGAGCTCGGGATTCCGCGCGAGCACGATCGGCCGCGCCAGGAACCCCTCGAGCAATTCGCGCGGCACGTGGTAGCCGCCGAGCGGCACGAGTGCCTCGCGCTTGGCGTCGAGGAGGTAGGCGCCGACCATGTCCGCGCCACTCGCGCGGGCGACCTCGCGCGCCACCTCGCGCAGGCGCTCGACGGTGGGGCCGGGGCGCGAGAGGATCTCGCCCACGGCCAGGAGCGTCGTGGTCTCGCGCAGCCGCTCCTGGGCCTCGGCGTAGAGCCGCGTGTTCTCGAGCGACAGCGCGAGCTCCCCCGCGATCGTCATCGCGAGGTCCACCTGCCACGGCTCGAACGCCGTCGGCCGTTCGCCGTAGTCGAGCGTCATGACGCCGATCACCTGCTGCTGCCGGAGCATGGGCACGACGAGATAGGACTTGAGCCCGAACGTCTCGATCCACTCCCCCGGCACCCGCGCATCCTGCGACGCGTCGTTCACGACGACGGGCCGGCGCGTGTCGCGGGCGAGCACGTTCGCCGGCACGTCGAAGATGGGGCGCGCCACCGCCGCCTGGAAGGCGGCCCACTGCCGAGGCGCCCGCCGTCCGTCGGCGAACTGCGCCATGAGCGGCCGTACCCGCCCGTCCTCCCACAGCATCAGCGAACAGCGGTCCACGCGGCACACCTGTGCGATCTTCATCGTCGCGCGCTGGAGGAGGCGCTTGGAGTCGAGCGTCGAGCTCAGGATCTCGACCACCTCGAGGAGCGCGCGCGTCTCCTCGAGGCGCCGCTCCGTCGCGCCGTAGAGCCGCGCGTTGTCGAGGGCGACGGCCGCCTGCGCCGCGAGCGACCCGAGGAGCGACGCGGTCTCGGGCGTGATCGGGGTCGGCGTCGCGCGGTGGACGGCGAACGCGCCCAGGACGCGCTCGCCGAGCGCGATCGGGTACCCGGTGATGAAGCGGAGACCCTCCCGGGCCAGATGCGGGCCGTCGACGACGCGCGGGTCCGTCTCGACGTCCACCCAGAGCACCGGCTCGCGATGGAGCGCGACCCAGCCGAGCACGCCCTCCCCGAGCGCCAGCTCCGAGCGCAGCTGCGCGGCGGTCTCGGGCGGGCCGTACACGAGCGAGCGCGTCAGGCGGCGGGCCGCCTCGTCGAGCACCCACACGGTCACGGAGGGCGCGTCGAAGAACCGCGCCACCGCCGCGGCGATGTTGTGCAGCACCTCCTCCACCTTGAGCGACGAGGAGACGAGGCGGTTCACCTCCTCCAGGGCGGCGAGGCGGTCGGCGTGCTCGCGCGCCTCGTGGTAGAGCCGGGCGTTCTCGAGGGCCAGCGCCGCCTGGTCGGCGAACGCCTGGGCGAGGTCGGTCTCCGGCTCGTCGAAGCGGCGCCCCGCGCGGTCGCTGACGACGAGGGCGCCGAGCAGTCGGTCCTGGCCGAGCAACGGGACGGCGAGCAGCGCGCGGTGCGTCTCGCCCGCCACCCGGGCGCGCACGTCCTCGGCGTAGGTGATCCGCGGGTCGGCGAGGGCGTCGTCGGTGGCGACGGCCCGGCGCTCGCTGACCGCGAGCCCGGCGATCCCGGTCCCCGGCGCGAGCGCTGGGCTCCAGTGGAATGAGGCGCCGGCGCCGCCCGACACGGTCACCGCCGCGAGGCCGCCGGTCGCCGGGTCGAGCCGGTAGAGGCAGGAGGACCGGGCGCGGAGCAGCGTGCAGACGCTGTCGGCCACGCGCTGCGCGACGCGGTCGAAGTCGAGCGTCTCGGAGAGGAGGCGCCCGAGGCCGGCGAGCGCGGTCATCCGCTCGGCTTGCCGCTCGGTCTCCCGGTAGAGGCGCGCGTGCTCGAGGGCGATCGCCGCCTGCCCGGCAAAGGCCTCGGCGAGCTCCTGGTCGCGGCGCGTGAAGGGGCGTCGCCCGCGAAAGCTGAGGACACCGACGGCCCGCTCGCCCACCCGGAGCGGGACGCCGAGGAACGTGGTGTAGCCGAGGCGCCGGCTGGCGGCGAGGTGCTCGTGGACGACGTCGGGCACCTCCGCCAGCTCGCAGTTGAGCGGGCGGCCGCTCGCGACGACCTGGCCGCTCAGGCTCTCGGCGACCTTGAGGCGCGGCCGCACCATCGTCTCGGCCGCCGTGCCCGCGAGCCCGGCCAGAACGAGCTCGTCGCCGTCGAGCAGGCGGAACCCCGCGTTGTCGACCGAGAGCAGCCGCGCGGCCTCTTCGGCGATCGACGCGAGGAGCGTCTCCGTGGGCGCCAGGCCCTCGATCTTCGTGTTGATCTCGAAGAGCGCCGCGAGATAGGAGCGCCGCGTGCGCTCCTCCACGAAGAGGCGCGCGTTGTGGATGGCGTTCACCGCGTGGAGCGCGAGCGACCCGAGGACGCTCACCTCCTCAGCCGTGTACGCGTGGGCCTCGCGCAGGCCGATCGACAGGGCGCCGAGCACGCGCTCGCCGAGCAGGAGCGGCACGATCGCGACCGACACCGTTCCCTCGGCACGGATCCGCTCGGTGTTCTTCGTCCTGGGATCGCCGAGGACGTCCGCCACGGTCACTGGGCGCTTCGTGGTGAGGGCGGCGCCGACCAGGCCCTCGCCGACGCGGAAGCGCCGGATCCCCTCGACCGAGGACGCCGTCCCCGCCGCCGCCGCCAGGGAGACGTGAGCGCCGTCCTCGTCGACGAGCCAGAGGCGCGCCACGCTCGAGTCGAACAGCTCGACGGCGGCGCCTGCGAGACGCTGGAAGATCTCGTCGAGCGAGAGCGTGGCGGTGAGCGTCTGCGCGAGCCGCGTCAGCGTCTCGAGCCGCCGGCTCTTCTCGCGCGCCTCGCTGACGAGCGCGGCCCGGGCGACGGCGAGGCCGACCTGGTGGGCGACCGCCTGCAGGAGCGTCAGCTCGCCGGGGGCCCACGGCCGCGGCGCCCGCGAGATCAGCGCCAGCACGCCCCAGGTGCGGCCGTTCACGGCGATCGGCAACGCGAGCTGCGTGTGGTGGCCGCCGGCCCGCGCCTGCGCGCGCACCTCCGGCGGGAGCATCTGCGAGTGCCTCAGGTCGGTCACGACGTGGCGGCCCGTGCGCACGGCTTCGCCCACGTGGCTCGACGCGAGCGGCCGGACGCGCATCCGTGCCGCCTCCGCCGGCGCCAGACCGCGGTGGGCGAGGAGCGTCAGGGTTTGCGCGGTCAAGTCGACACGGAAGACGCCGGCGACCTCGATCCGCGCGATGCGGCAGACGACGTCGAGCGTGCGCTGGGCGGTGAGCGCGAGGTTCTCGCCGCTGCCCATCGCCTGCGCGACCGCGGAGAGCGCCTCGAGCTGCCGGCGGCGTCCGTCGTCGCTCGCCGGACCGTCGCCGCGCGGGCGCCTGCCGCGCCGGGCGAGGGCCGAGGCCAGCACGCCGCCCGCCACGGCGAGCAGCGAGACCGCCCACCAGTACCAGAAGCGGCGCTCCGCGGCCGTCCGGCCGTCGTCGGGGACGAGCGCCCACACCCCGCTCGCCGCGTCGAGCGGACGCACGAGCCACGTCTCGCCCAGCAGCGCGGTCGCCCCGGCGCGCGTCGCGGCCGCCCAGCCCGCGCCGGGCAGCCCCGGCCGGGTCGACGCCAGCGCGCGGTCGCCGCCCACGACGACGACCGCGGCGCGCGAGGGCAGGCGCCCGAGGGCATGCTCGAGCGACTCGAGCCGCCGGCCGACGACGACCGTGCCGACCGGGAGCGGCGCGAGCCCGAGGACGTAGACGGAGTCGCCCACGACGCCGAGCCGCGCGACGGGCTCGGCGGGGTGCCCGAACGCCGGGAGCGCGACGGGCAGCGTCGCCGGGACCTGGACGATCGGCGCACCCGCGCCGTCGAGGACGACGAGGAGGTCGGCGAAGCGCTCGAGCGTGAGGGCGATCATCCGCGGCGACGCGCCGCGGGCCAGGCTCGCCCAGTCGCGGCGCAGCGCGCCCGCGATGATCGCGGGGTCCCGCGCGAGCAGCGCGGCCTCGCGCCGCACCTCGCCCTGCGCGCCGTCGAACACCGCGCGGACCGAGGCCAGGGCGGAGAGGGTGACCGCCGCGTCGCGCGCCGCCGTGTGGGACTGCCAGACGGTCGCCACGCCGACCCAGGCGAGGGCGAGGCCCGCGAGGAGGGCGAGCCGCCGGAGGAGCGCGCGCCGGATGGCCGGGCTCCTCAGCGGCGCTCGCCCACCCGGTGGAGCTTCAGGAGGTTCGTCGTGCCGGCGACCCACATGGGCGAGCCGGAGATCATCACGAGCACGTCGCCCGCGACGACCGAGCCGTCCCCCACGAGCGTCGCCTCGATCTGGTCGATCATCTCGTCGGTGGTGTCGACCTTCCGGATCAGGCGCGACGACACGCCCCACGACAGCGCGAGCCGCCGCTGGACCTCGACGAACGGCGTGAGCGCGATGATCGGCACGTCCGGGCGCGCCTGCGAGATGAGGCGCGCCGAGAAGCCCGACTGGGTGAACGCGACGATCGCCCGGGCGCCGAGCGCGTGCGCCGCCGCGGAGGCCGCGTCGGAGACCGCCTCGGAGAAGCCGACGCCCACGCGCTCGCGGCGCCGGTGGCGCGTCGCGTCCCCGAGCACGGCCCGCTCGGCGCGCTCGGCGATGCGGGCCATCACCTCGACCGCCTCGGCCGGGTAGTGGCCCGTGGCCGTCTCCGCCGAGAGCATGATGGCATCCGCGCCGTCGAAGATCGCCGTCGCGACGTCCGAGACCTCCGCGCGCGTCGGGCGGACGTGCGTCACCATCGACTCGAGCATCTGGGTGGCGACGATCACCGGCACGCTGGCCGCGCGCGCCTGCCGGATGATCTCCTTCTGGAT
>QHSZ01000055.1 GCA_003220595.1 Candidatus Rokuibacteriota bacterium
TGGCGACGAGCTCATAGATCGAGCCCGTGGCGAGTCCGCTGACGACCACGTGGACGAGCACGGCGGTTGTCATGCGTGACGGGCCTCGAAGCGGCAGCGGGGCGCGCCCGCCGCCGCGCACGCGGTCTCGCGCACGACCGCGGGTCCGCCGAAGGCGAGCTCGGCCAGCCGCTCGAGCACGCCGCGCGTCAGGTGGCACACCGGGCCGCCCGCCGGGCCGTAGGCCGCGGCGAACGGCGAGTCGCTCACGGTCACGACCAGCTCGTCGCGCGTGAAGCGCTCGAGCGCGAAGGCGCCCCAGCCGATGCGGCTGCCCATCTCGAGGAGCCGCGCGATCACTTGGTCGGCCGGGCCCTCGAGGCCACGCAGCGCCGAGCCGCCCCCGGCGCGGCCGCCGGCGACGAGACACGCCGTCGCGCCGTCACCCACGAGCGCCTCGACGGCCTTTTGGAGAGCGGCGAGCGTCTCGGGGCGCACGAGCAGATAACGCGCGCCGCGGTAGGAGAGGCGACCCGCGCCGTCGTACGCGAGGTCGCTCACTGCACGACCTTCCGCCAGATCTGGGAGGCCCACCCTTCCTCGAGGAACACGCGGATCTCGCGGCGGCTCAGGTCGCCGAGCCCCAGGTGTTCGAGGGCGCGCCCGTCGCCCGAGAGCTCGCGGCCGAGCAGCACTCCGAACACGAGGAGGAGCCCGGTGGTCGCCGGTGTCGCGACGCCGGCCGCGCGCGCCGCGGACTCGAGGAGCGAGAGCCCGAGCACCACGTCCTCGGTGACGTACCGGTGCTCGAACGTGAGGCTCTCGCTCCAGAGGCCGCTCGCGACGAGCTTCGCCTTGGCCCCGCCGCCGTAGAGCCCCGTGGCTGCGCGCCGCTCGTCGTAGTAGGTCTCGAGCTCGTAGTGCGGCGCCGCGTAGCGCCAGCCCGTCCGCGTGGCGACGCGCTCACCATCCACCGCCTCGATGAGCCGTCGCACGCGCGGCGTCGTGCCGGCCGCGTGGATGTCGAAGCGCCCGCCGTCGATCGGGCCCGTGTTCAGGAGCACGAGCGGCGGGTGGATGACCGGCCCCGCGTTCGTCAGCGCCACGTCGAGCGCGTCCGCGCAGCGGCGCATCGCGGGGAAGAGCTCGGCGAGCCGCGCGAGCACGGCGTCGGTGCGCGACGCGGGGAAGACTCCGGTCGGCAGGTTCGCCGCGCGCACGGCCGCCCTCACCTCCGCCGGCCCGGTCTTGCGCGTGAGATACGGGAGCGTCCCAGTCTCGGCGAGCGCTCCGGGCATGCTCCCGCCCGCGCGCGCGAGGCCGCGGGCGAGCGCCAGGCTGCCGAGCGTCCCCGGCGTCAACAGGACGATCTGGCGCTCGTTGACGTGGGGCGCGAGCCGCTTCGCGAGCTCGTCGTGGCTCGTCGCGGGCAGCGGCGCGATGAGGACCTCGGCGCCCTCGACAGCCTCGGCGAGGTCGGTCGTCGCGCGGTCGAGGCGGGCGCTCCCCTGCCGCCCCTCGGCGAACAGCATGAGCGTCGGCTCGTCGAGGAGCGGGCCGAGCGCCTCCTTCGACCGCGCCCAGAGCCTGACGCGATGGCCGGCGAGCGCCAGGTCGGCGGCCGTCGTGAACCCGCCATGGCTCCCGCCGAGGACGGCGAGTCTCATCGAATGGCGCCCGCGCGCCGGAGCTCGGCGAGCCGCGCGTCGGGATACTTGAGGATCTCGCGCAGCACGAGGTCGGTGTGCTCGCCGAGGCGCGGGGGCGGCGAGACCGTCACCGTCATCGCGCCGTCCACCTTGACCGGCGTCCCGAGCGTGGGCAGGCGGCCGTGGACGGGGTGCTCCATCTCGACGACCATGCCGCGCCGCCGCACCTGCAGATCCTCGAGCACCCGATCGACGCTCTGGATCGGCGCCGCGGGCACGCCCTCGGCCTGGAGGCGCCGCAGCCACTCGGCCGTGGTCCGCGCGCGGAACTCGGCTTCGACGAGCGGCATCAGCATCTCGCGGTTGACGACGCGGTCGCGGTTCGTCAGGAAGCGCGGGTCGCGCTCCCACTGCGCGCGCCCGAGCGCGCGGCAGAACCCGCTCCAGAACTTCTCGACGAACACGGCGACGATCAGGTGACCGTCGCGCGTCGCGAGTGCGCCGTAGGGCACGACGGAGGCGTGCGCCGAGCCGAGCGGCCCCGGCACGCGGCCGTCGGCCCAGAAGTATTGGGCGAGGTACGTGAGGAGCGAGACCTGGCAGTCGAGCAGCGACAGGTCGATGTGCGCGCCCTCGCCCGTCCGCTCGCGCCTCCACAGGGCGCCGGCGACGGCGAACGCGCCGAATACGCCGCCCGCGAGGTCCCCCATGGGGAGGCCCATGCGCACCGGCTCGCGGCCGGGCTCGCCAGTGAGCGACATCGCGCCCCCCATGGCCTGGAGCGCGAGATCGAAGGCCGGCCAGTCGCGGTACGGCCCCTCCTGCCCGTACGCCGAGATCGAGCAGAGGACGACCCGCTGGTTCAGCGCCCAGAGCTTCGCGTAGCCGCAGCCGAGACGCTCCATGACGCCGGGGCGGAAGTTCTCGAGGACGACGTCCGCCCGGCGCACGAGGTCGTGGAACACCTCGCGTCCCGCCTCCTTCGTCAGGTCGATCGCGACCGATTTCTTGTTGCGGTTGATCGCGAGGAAGTACGCCGACTCGCCGTCGGGGAGGAACGGCGGGCCCATGCCCCGGATCGGATCGCCGCCGTCGGGCTCCTCGATCTTGATCACCTCGGCCCCCATGTCCGCGAGGAGCAGGGCGCCGTAGGGCCCGGCGAGCATTCGCGAGAGGTCGAGGACGCGAACGCCTTCGAGGAGCCTCACGCCCCTGGCCCCGCGAGCGCCGCGCGGACGCGCGCGGGCGTGATGGGGAGCTCCGTGAAGCGGACCCCGATCGCGTGGTTCAGGGCGTTGGCCACGGCGGCCGCGACCGGGATGACGCCGGACTCGCCGAGCCCCTTGGCGCCGAACGGCCCCTCCTGGTCCACGGTCTCGATCAGGCGCACGGCGATGTCGGGCATGTCGTCGGCCTTCAGGACCGCGTAGTCCATGAAGGACTGCGTGAGCACCTGGCCCCGCTCGACGACGAGCCGCTCGCTCAGCGCGTAGCCGAGCCCCATGTGGATCCCGCCGTGGATCTGTCCCTCGGCGGCGCCCGGGTTCAGTGCGCGCCCGACGTCGTGGGCGGAGACGAGCCTCCGGACCTCTACCTTGCCGGTCTCGGGGTCCACGTCGACGAGGGCCGCCTGGAAGGCCGACGTGTACGCGGCCGAGACGTTGCCCTGGAGGTCCTTGTCGAGCATGGCCGTCGGCGGGTCGTAGAAGGCCTCGGCGACGATCACGCGGCCGTGATGCGTGTAGTGCCCCGCGCGCGCGACCTCCTCGTAGCCGAGCCGGCGCGACGGGTTCGCCTTCACGAACACGACGCCGCGCTTGAGGTCGAGGGTCGCCGCGGGCTCGTCGAGCTCGGCCGCGGCCATCGCGAGGAGCTCGCCCTTTACCTTCTCGGCGGCGAGGCGCGCGGCGTTGCCCGCGACGAAGGTGGTCCGGCTCGCGTGGGTGCCCACGTCCCAGGGCCGGACGTTCGTGTCGGAGTTGACCACGTCGACGCGCTCGAGCGGCACGCCGAGCGTCTCCGCGACGATCATCGCCAGCACCGTCTCGGAGCCCTGGCCGATCTCCGACGCGCCCGTGATGAGCGTGACCTTGCCGAAGTCGTCGAGCTTGACGATGGCGCCGCAACCGTCCGAGCGGTAGATGCGCGCGCCCCCGCCGACGTGGAACATGCCCGCGTAGCCGATGCCGCGCGTCCAGCCGGGCCTCGGCGGCGGCACGTCGTGCCGGATCGCTGCGGCCGCCGCCTCGAGACACTCGGCCATCGCGAACGAGGTGAGCACGAACCCCTGCGGGTTCACGTCGCCCGCCTTCGATACGTTCCGCCGGCGCAGCTCGAGCCGGTCCATCCCGAGGCGCTCGGCCAGCTCGTCCATCTGCGACTCCACGGCGAACGTGGACTCGGGGTTGCCGTAACCGCGCATCGAGCCCGAGTACGGGTTGTTGGTGTAGGCGATCGTCGTGTCGAAGCGGACGTTCGGCACGCGGTAGAGGCCCGCGACGGTCGAGAGCATCACGTAGGGGGTCGTCGAGCCCCAGGAGGTGTAGGCGCCGTTGTCGATCGTGACGTGGGCGTCGCGCGCGAGCAGGCGCCCGTCGCGGTCCGCCGCGGTGCGCAGGCGAATCGTGCACGGCTCGCGGGTCGGGCACGCGATGAACTCCTCCACGCGGTCGAACTCGATCTTCACCGGCCGCCGGACGCGCCGGGCGAGGAGCGCCGCGATCACATCGATCGGGTAGAGGTCGAGGCCGCGGCCGAAGTTGCCGCCCACCGGCGGCTGCAGCACACGCACGCGGTCGCCCGTGATCCCGAGCGCCGCCGCGAGGTCGCGCTGATAGAGGAACGGGACCTGGGTCGTCGTCCACATCGTGAGGCCCTCGCCGCTCGCGTCCCACTCCGCGATCGCGACCATCGTCCCCAGGCACGCCGGCGTCACGAACGGCAGGCGATACGTATTCTCGACGACCGCCGCCGCCGCCGCGAACGCGCCGTCCACGTCGCCGTGGACGAACTGGTAGCGGAGCGCGTGCTGGTTGGTGCCGAGCTCCTCGTGGACCAGCGGGGCGCCCGGCGCGAGCGCCGCCGGGGGGTCGAAGACCGCCGGCAGCTCCGCGTACTCGACCTGGACGAGCTCGAGCGCCGCCTGGGCGATCTCGGGCGTCTCGGCGGCGACCGCGGCGACCTCGTCGCGGATGCAGCGGACCTTGCCGCGCTTGAGCGCCGTCTGGTCCTTGGCGAAGCCGAACCCGATCGGCTCGACGTCGGCGCCGGTCAGGACGGCGAGCACGCCGGGCAGCGCCCGCGCCCGCGACGCGTCGACGCGCACGAGGCGCGCGTGCGGCACGCGCGCGCGGAGGATCCTCCCGTGGGCCAGACGCGGCAGCGCGAGGTCGTGGAGGTAGCGCGTGCGCCCCGTCGCCTTCTCGGCGCCGTCGCGCTTCTTGACGGTCTTGCCGATGACGTCGAACGTGTCGGGCATGCTCAGAACTTGACCGACTCCTTGTGCTCGCCGAACACGTCCTGCATGGCGCGCGCGATCTCGCCGAGCGTCGCGTAGGCCTGCACGCATTCCATGATGGGCTCCATCAGGTTGCCCGCGCCGCGGGCCCCGTCCGACAGTCGGCGCAGCGCCGTCCGGGCCGTCTGGTCGTCCCGCTCGCGGCGGACCCGCGCGAGTCGCGCCAGCTGCGACTCGACCACCTTCGGGTCGAACGCGTACACCTCGACCTCGCGGTCCGCCTCGACCGGCCGGTCGCCGACGTGGCAGTTCGCCGCGACCTTCGGGATCTCGCCCGAGACGAGCTTGCGCTCGAACAGGTACGCCTGGCGGGCGACCTCCGCCTGGAGCGCGCCGCTCTTCACGGCCTCGACGATCCCGCCCATCCGCTCGACCCGCGCCAGCTCGGCGAGGATCGTCGTCTCCATCTCGCCCGTGAGCGCCTCGACGTAGTAGGAGCCCGCGAGCGGGTCCACCGTGTCGGCGGCGCCCGACTCCTCGGCACAGATCTGCATCGTCCGGAGCGCGAGGAGCTGCGCCTTGGCCGACGGGATCGTGTACGCCTCGTCGTATGTGGGCAGCGCGATCGTCTGCGCGCCCGACAGCGCCGCGGCCAGCGCGATGTAGGCGCCACGCACGATGTTGTTCTCCGGCTCCTGCATGACGAACGCCGAGCCGCCGCCGCCGATCAGGCTCCGGAACATCCACGACTTGGGGTTCCTCGCGCCGAAGCGCTCGCGCATCATGCGGGCATAGAGGCGCCGGCCGGCGCGGAACTTCGCGACCTCCTCGAAGATCTTCCCCCACGCGGTGAAGTTGAACGAGAGGCGCGGCGCGAAGTCGTCCACGCTCATGCCTCGCGCGAGCATCAGCTCGACGTAGGCGGCGGCGATGGCCAGGCCATAGGCCATCTCCTGAGCGGTCGTGCAGCCGGCCTCGCGGATGTGATAGCCGCACACCGAGACGGGGTTCGAGCGCGGGTAGCGCTTCGCCGAGAACTCGATGAGGTCGGCGACGAGCCGGAGCGACGGCTCGACCGGGTAGACCCACGTGCCGCGCGCGATGAACTCCTTGAGGATGTCGTTCTGCGGCGTGGTGACGACCCGGTCGGCCGCGGCGCCCTGCTGCGCGGCCACCGCGTAGTACATCGCCGTGATCGGCGCCGCCATGCCGTTGATCGTGAGCGACACGCTCACGCGGTCGAGCGGGATGCCCGCGAACGCCTCTTCCATGTCCGCGAGCGAGTCGACCGCCATCCCGACGCGCCCGACCTCGCCCTCGGCGCGCGGGTCGTCGGAGTCGAGCCCGAGCTGCGTCGGCAGGTCGAACGCGACGTTGAGCGCGTCCTGACCGTGCGCCATCAGGTACTTGAAGCGCGCGTTGGTCTCGGCCGGCGTGCCGAAGCCAATGTACTGGCGCATCGTCCAGAGCCGCTCGCGGTACATGTGCGGGTGGATGCCGCGGGTGAACGGATACTCGCCCGGCCGGCCGATGTCGCGCTCGACGTCCACGCCCGCCGCGTCCTCCGGCCCGTAGACCGGCTTGATCGGAAAGCCCGCGTGCGCTCGCAGCTCTTTCATGAATCCTCCTTCGGATCGCTCGCCTCGCGACTCGCGGAGCCCAGCCCGCGGGAGTCGCTCAGCTCGCCCGGCGGATCGCTCGCCTCGCGACTCGCGGAGCCCAGCTCTGTCAGAGGTCCTGCTTCGTAAATGCGTCGACGATCTCCGGCAGCGGCGTGCCCATCGGGAAGACGCGGGCGGCACCGAGCCTCCGCAGCTCGGCCACGTCGCGCGGCGGAATGATCCCGCCGACGACCACCTTGATGTCACCCGCCCCGTGAGCCCGGAGCCCCTCGACCACGCGCCGCGCGAGGAGCGCGTGGGCGCCCGAGAGGACCGAGAGCCCCACGACGTCCACGTCCTCCTGGATCGCCGCCTGCACGATCTCCTCGGGCGTGCGCTTGAGGCCGGAGTAGACGACCTCGACGCCCGCGTCGCGCAGCGCGTGCGCGACCACCTTGGCGCCGCGGTCGTGGCCGTCGAGCCCGGGCTTGGCGATCAGCACCTTCATACCACCTCGAAGGCGGGGAGCCAGCGCGGGTTGCCCTTGGGATCGTCGGCGACGCGCAGCGGCGCGAGCCGCACGCGCTGGCCCACCCTCAGCGCCGCGGGCTCGGCCCCGGTGAGCACCGTGAACACGCGGTGCCCGTCGACCTTGACGATCGCGAAGACGCGCGGCGCCTCGA
This sequence comes from Candidatus Rokuibacteriota bacterium, assembly GCA_003220595.1. Lineage (GTDB taxonomy): Bacteria > Methylomirabilota > Methylomirabilia > Rokubacteriales > CSP1-6 > AR19. The sequence continues at coordinate 7,370 of QHSZ01000055.1, forward strand.
AGCCCGCGGGCAGCCCGGTCTCCTGCACCGTGAACGCGTGGACCGTGCCCTCGCTGGCCAGGTCCACCCAGTCGAACGCGGCCGCGCCGCACTCGGCGCAGAAGCCGCGCGGTGGCCACGCGCTCCGGCCACACCCGCGGCACTTCGTCGTGGTGAGCGTGCCCGCGCCGAGGCGCGTGTAGAACTCGTGGAGCGTCGTGTGGTCGGCCGACTCGAGCGGGAACGGATCGAGCGCCCGGAAATAGGTCATGCGCGCTCCCGCTTGAGCTGCCGGAGCAGCGCCCGGACCTTGGCCGTCTCGAACCGGTCGCGCGCGTCGCCCGAGTAGTCGAAGAAGCCGCGCCCGGTCTTGGGGCCGAGCTCGTTCCGCGCGATCTTCTCCTCGACGAGCCGCGCCGGCTTGAAGCGCGCGTCCCCGAGCGCCTCCGCGAGGAACCGGCTCGCGCGATGGAGGATGTCCACGCCGCCCCAGTCGATGAACTCGAAGATGCCGACCTGTGCGTAGCGGAACCCCATCCCCGCCTTGAACGCGCGGTCGACGTCCTCGGGCGACGCGACGCCCTCCTCGACGAGGCGCACGGCCTCGTTCATGAGCAGCGCCTGCATCCGCGGGCCGATGAACCCCGGCGAGTCGCCGCACCGGACCGGGACCTTGCCGAGCCGCTCGAGGAGCGTCAGCGTTCGCGTGACGACGTCCTCCGACGTCCTGGCGCTCGGCACCACCTCGACGAGCGGGATGATGTGCGCCGGGTTGAGCCAGTGGGCGACCAGGAAGCGCTCGGGGCGCTCGACGGCGTCCACCAGGTGCGCGGGCGAGATCGTCGAGCTCGTGGAGGCCAGGATCGCGTCGGGCGCGAGCCGCCCCGCGAGGCGCCGGAAGACGTCCCGCTTGAGGTCGAGGAGCTCGGGCAGCGCCTCCTGGACGAAGTCGCACGGGGCGAGCCCGTCGAGCCCCGTCCGGTCCTCGATGCTCCGGAGCGCGGCCGCGCCCGCGCCGTCGCCGAGCACGCCTTCCTCCGCCATCAGCGCGAGGTCGCGCGCGATCTCGCGCCGGGCGTCGGTGAACAGCGCGGCCCGCTCGACGCCGGCGCGCTCCTTCACGTCGACGAGCAGCGTCGGGTGGCCCCCGAGCGCGAAGGCGAGCGCGATCTGGCGCCCGATCCGCCCGGCGCCGAGGACCGCCACCGCTCGCACGGCCATCACGCCGGTTCCTTGCCGTAGATCATCACGACGTGCTCGCCCATGCCGCTGTTGTTGTGGGTGAGCGCGAGGGCGGCCGCGGGGACCTGGCGCGCGCCCGCCTCGCCGCGGAGCTGGACGAAGACCTCGGCCGCCTGGGCGACGCCCGTCGCGCCGAGCGGGTGGCCGCACCCGATGAGACCGCCGCGCGGGTTCACGACGACGTCGCCGCCGTAGTCGCTCCGGCCCTCGGCGACGAACGGCCCGGCCTCGCCCTTGTGGCAGAAGCCCAGCTCCTCGTACGCGATCAGCTCGGCGATCGAGAAGCAGTCGTGGACCTCGGCCAGGTCGATCTCGTGCGGCCCGACGGCGGCCATCTGGTACGCGGCCTGCGCCGCGCGCTTGAGCGCGGGCCAGTGCGCGTAGTCCTCGTGGAGCGAGCTGAGCTGGAAGCCGTCGAGCGCCTGGCCGGTCCCGCGGATCCACACGGGCGTGTCGGTGAGCGCGCGCGCCCGGGTCTCCGACGCGAGGACGACGGCCGCCGCGCCGTCGGTGATCGGCGAGCACATGAACAGGCGCAGCGGCGACGCGATCATCCGCGAGCCGAGGACCTGGTCGAGCGTGGCCCCCTTGGTGAAGTGCGCGCTCGGGTTCTTGGCGGCGTGGGTGTGGTTCTTCACGCCCACCATCGCGAGCTGCTCCTCGGTCGTGCCGTACTCCGCCATGTGCCGCTGGGCGGCGAACGCGAAGCAGGGCGGCGCCGTGAGACCGAACGCGGCCTCCCACTCGCGGTCCACGCCCGTCCCCATGTTGAGGACGGCCTCGTCGGCCACCGGCTGGTTGAGCTTCTCCACGCCGAGCACCATGACGAGGTCGGCGAGCCCGGCCGCGATGAACGCGTACGCGTAGCGGATGCCGACGGTGCCCGAGGCGCACATGTGCTCGGTGCGCGCGCTGAGCGCGCTCGGCCGGATCCCGAGCGCCTCGGCGACCATCGAGGAGATGTGCGACTGAAAGGCCGTGCGTTCGGGCATGACGGAGCCGACGACCAGCCCGTCGAGGTCTTTGGGCTTCACGCCGGGGACGGAGTCGAAGCACGCCTTGCCCGCCTCCCAGACGAGGTCGCGGTAGGTCGCCTTCCGCACGCCGAACTTGGACACCCCGGCGCCGACCAGCGCGACTCTTCTCATGCCGTCACTCCTTTGCCCGTGGGCCGCTTCCGCATGAGCACGCTCTCCTCGTAGGTGCACACGGCCTCGCCGTGCTGGTTCTTCACCGTCACGTCGAAGGTCACGACGCCGCGGTCGGGCTTCGACGACTCGCGGCACGCCTTCACGGTCATCTCCGTGTGGACGGTGTCACCGAACTTCACGGGCGTCGTGAACCGCACCCGGTCGAGCCCGAGGAGGGCCAGCGTCGTGCCCTCGAACCAGCCCCCGAGGTTCTGCTGGCCGTTCGACACCGCGAGCGTCAGGATCCCGTGCGCGACGCGCGCGCCGAACGGCGTCGTCTTCGCGAACTCCGCGTCGGTGTGCAGCGGGTTGAAGTCGCCCGTGAGCCCGGCGAATCGCGAGACGTCGCCGCCGTCCACCGTGCGCCGCCCGCTCACGAGCGCCTCGCCGACCTTGAAGTCTTCCCAGTAGCGTCCACGCGCCTGCATCGGCCCTCCATCATATTTGCCGTCGGGGAGGTCAACCCGCTCCGAACGCATCGCCGCGGTCCCAGTCGAGGTCGTGGCCGATCACCACGCGCAGGATCTCCGACGTCCCTCCGCCCGGCAGCAGGAAGCGCGCGTCGCGGAAGTAGCGCTGGATCGGGTACTCCATCGCGAGGCCGTAGGAGGCGAAGATGCGCGCGGCCTCGTCCGTCACGCGCACGGCCATCTCGGAGGCGAAGAGCTTCGCCATCGCGGCTTCCCGCGCGAGCGGCAGCCCCGCGTCGAGCCGCCCCGCGGCCTGGTAGGTCATGAGCGTCGCCGCGTGGAGCTGCGTGAGCATGTCGGCGAGCTTGAAGCCGATCGCCTGGTGCTCGACGATCGGCTTGCCGAACGCCTGGCGCTCACGGGCGTAGGCGAGCGCCGCCTGGTACGCGGCGCGCGCCAGGCCGACGGAGATCGCCGCGGTCATCACACGGATCTCCGAGAGGATGGACCCGATCTTCTCGGCCCCGCCGGTCTCACCCCCGAGGAGGTGCTCGGCGGGAACCTCGACGTCGGCGAGCAGGATCTCGCCGGTCACGGAGGCGCGCACCGACATCTTCTCGATCGAGCGACCGAGCGTGATGCCGCGCATCGTCACACGGTCCAGGAGGAAGAGCGCGATGTTCTGCATCCCGCGCTCGCCCGAGGTCTTCGCGGCCACCGTCAGCACGTCGGCGACCGGGGCATTGGTCACCCAGGTCTTCCCGCCGCGGAGGACCCAGTGGTCGCCGCGCCGCTCGGCGCGCGTGGTGATGCCCGCGACGTCGGAGCCGGCGTTCGGCTCGGTGAGCGCGAACGTCGCGATCAGCTCGCCGCGGAGCGCGGGCACGAGGTACTTCTGGCGGAGCGCCTCCGAGCCGTACTTGTAGATGAAGTGGGTGCCCATCAGGGACTGCATCGCCGCCGCGGCCGCGACCGAGAGCGAACCGCGGGCCAGCTCCTCGGCGAAGAGGCAGTAGGTCACCATGTCGGCGTCGGCGCCGCCGTAGGCCTCCGGGTAGCGGAGGCCGAGATAGCCGAGCTCGCCGATCCGCCTGAAGAGCTTCGCCGGGAACTCCGCCCGCTCGTCGATCCCCTCGGCCGCCGGGGCGACCTCGACGTCGACGAACCGCGCGACGGCCTGACGGAACCGCTCCTGCTCCGGCGTGAAGCGGATCATCGGCGCATCTTCTTCCGCAGCTCGTTCGTGGCCGGCCCGTCGACCCGGAGGTCGACGCCGCCGCCCGCGATCACCACCCCGTACTCGCTCCGCGCGGTCTCGATCGACACATAATCGTCCAGCACGTCCTCGAGCACACGGCCGGGCTCGCGCTCGAGCGGGTCGCCGTAGCCACCCGCGCCCGCCTGCTGGAACGAGATGACGTCGCCGTAGGCGAACTCGCGCGACGCCTTCCCGTGCACGACCTGTTCGCCCGGTCCCGGATTGAGCACCGTCCGGCCGAGCCCGCCCGGCTTGCCGCCGAACAGCCCGTAGGGCGGGAATGTCTGGCGGTCCGAGAGATTCGTCAGCTGGCCCTCGTCGACGAGAAAGCGCATGTCGCGCCGGATGCCGCAGCCGCCGCGGAACTTCCCCGCGCCGGCGGAGTCGCGGAGCAGCTCGAACCGCTCGACGACGATCGGCTGGTTCGCCTCCTGCGCCTCCACCGGGATGTTCGCGGCGTTGAACGCCCACGCCATCGCCTCGCAGCCGTCCTTGGTCGCGCGCGCGCCCGTGCCGGAGAGCACCAGCTCGTAGGCGACGCAGCGGCGCTGCCTCGCGCGGTCCCAGCCGCCGAAGGTCGGGTTCGCCATGTGCGAGGCCGCCGCCGCGACGCGGGCGGGCACGGCCTTGGCCAGGGCACCGATGACCGACTCGAACGTCCGATAGCAGATGATCGCGCGCGGCCCCCCGCCCGCCGGCGGCCGCGGGTTCAGGAACGAGCCCTCGGGCGCTCTCACCACGATCGGTCGCAGCGCGCCCTCGTTCATCGGCCCGAACGGGTCCGTCAGGCACTTCACCGCCGCGTACGAGTACGAGCGCGTGTAGTTGATGTAGGAGTTCATCCCCGACGCGGTCTGCGGGCTCGAGCCCTCGTAGTCGATGACCATGGAGTCGTGGGCGACGGTCACGGTGACGGCCACGCGCAGGGGCTCGGTGCCCGGCCCGTAGTCGTCCAGGAAGTCCTCGAAGGTGTAGACACCGGGCGGGAACTTGGCGATCGCCCGCCGCATGTTCGCTTCCGTGCGCGCCATGATCTCCTCGGTCGCCTGCACGAGAACATCACGGCCGTAGCGCGCCGCGAGCTCCTGGAGCCGGCGCTCGCCCACGCGGAGCGCGCTCCGCTGCGCCCGCAGATCACCGAGGACTTTCTCCGGCGTCCGCGTGTTGGCCGCGATGATCCCGACGATGCCGGGCTCCTCCTCGTACTCCCGCCAGACCTTGGTCGGCGGGATGCGGAGGCCCTCCTGGAAGTAGTCGAAGATGCCCTCCACGCCCTGGCTACCCGGGCGCTGTCCGCCGACGTCGGTGTGGTGGAGGATGTTGACGGCGAAGCCGACGAGCGCGCCCTCGTGGAACACGGGCTGCGTGACGAAGAAATCGGGGAGATGGCCGGAGCCGAGCAGCGGGTCGTTCAGCAAGATCGCGTCGCCCGGCCGGAGCGTCTCGACGGGATGCGCCGTGAGCGCGTTCTTCACGGCGAACGACATCGCGCCCATGTGGCCCGGGGAGTAAGGCCCCTGCGCCACCATGCGCCCCTTCGCGTCGAAGACCGCGACGGAGAAGTCCTGCCCCTCGCGCGCCTGCTCGGAGTACGCCGTCTTGTGGACGGTCGTGCCGATCTCGACCGCGATGGACTGGAGCGCGCCCCAGATGACGCCGAGGGTGATCGGGTCGACTCGGCTCATCTGTCGACGTGGGGGGCCCCGACATGGCCCCCCACACCCCCCCACGCTCGGCGCGCCCCGGGGAACCCGTGGCGCTCCTCGACGACCCGCGCGTGGCTTCTCATCGGTCGACGTGGGGGGCCCCGACATGGCCCCCCACACCCCCCCACGCTCGGCGCGCCCCGGGGAACCCGTGGCGCTCCTCGACGACCCGCGCGTGGCTTCTCATCGGTCGACGTGGGGGGCCCCGACATGGCCCCCCACCTCTACGATCAGGCTCGCGTAGTCGTCCACGGTGGCGGCCGCGCCCGGCGGCAGCACGGTCGTCGACTCGCGCTCCTCGACGATCGCCGGCCCCTCGACGCGCGTGCCCGCGGCGAGCGCGTACCGGTCCCAGACCGGCGTCTCCGTCCAGCCGCGCGTCTCGGGGAACCAGGCGCGCCGCGAGCCCTTGCGCGCGCCGTCCCCGCCCCGCGGCGCGGCCTTGGCGAGCGCGATCCGGGGCGAGCCGCCGATCGCCGAGAGCGTCCAGGTGACGATCTCCACGGGCTCCCGCGGGCTCGCGTAGCCGTAGCGCGCGGCGTAGACCTCGTCGAAACCGGCGCGGACCTTCCCGAGCGCCGCGGCGTCGAGCGCTCCCGCCGGCACGGGCACGGTCAGCTCGTAGCCCTGGCCGACGTAGCGGGCGTCGGCCGAGCGCGTCAGCGTGACCTCGCCGGCGACCGCGGACTCGCGGACGACCTCGAGCGCCTGAGCCGCCATCTCGTCGTACATCGCGGTGAGCCCAGCGGGCTCCACGGTGTCGAGCCTCCGCACGTACGTCCGCGCGACGTCGAACCGGACCTCGGCGGCGAGCAGGCCGATCGCGGCCGTGACCCCGGCCGCCGCCGGCAGGATCACGCGGGGGATCCCGAGGGCCTGGGCGAGGCGGCAGCCGTGCACGGGGCCCGAGCCCCCGAACGCGACGAAGGTGAGGTCGCGCGGATCGCGCCCGCGCTCGATGGAGACGACGCGCGTCGCGAGCTCCATGTTCGTGTTGACGATCGCGTGGACGCCCCAGGCCGCCTCCTCGAGGGTGAGCCCGAGGGGGCGTGCGAGCGTCTCCGCGATCGCCCGCGCCGCGGCGGCCGCCTGGAGCTTGATCGACCCGCCGGCGAAGTAGTCGGGGTTGATGTAGCCGAGGACGACGTTGGCGTCGGTCACGGTCGGCGCCGTGCCGCCGCGCCCGTAGCAGACCGGACCGGGCGTGGAGGAGGCGCTCTCCGGCCCGACGGCGATCACGCCGAGCGTCGCCCGGGCGATCGAGCCGCCGCCCGCGCCGATCTCGACGAGGTCGAGCGCCTGGATGTTCATCGGGAGCCCGCTGCCCGGCGCGTTGTTCACCCGGTGGAGCTCGAAGGCCGTCGTCGTGTACGGCCGCCCCTTCTCGATGAGCGCGAGCTTGGCCGTCGTCCCGCCCATGTCGAACGCGATGAGGTCGCGGTGGCCGGTGAGCTCGCCGTAGACGGCCGCCATCAGGGCGCCAGCCGCCGGGCCCGACTCGATCATGCGCACCGGGTAACGCTGCATCGCCTCCGCCGTCGCGACCCCGCCCGAGGACTGCATGACGAAGAGCCGGCCGCGATAGCCGCGCTCACCCATGGCGGCCGCGAGGCCGCGCAGGTACTCGCGGATCGCCGTCATGACGTAGGCGTTCACCACGGTCGTCGAGGTGCGCTCGTACTCGCGGAAGGTCGGCGAGACCTCGTGCGACATCGTCACCGTCACGTGCGGCGCCTCCCGGGAGACCAGCGCCGCCAGGCGCTTCTCGTGGACCGGGTTCAGGTAGGCGTGCAGGAGGCAGATCGCCAGCGTCGTCACGCCGCGGGCGACGAGCTCGCGGATCGCGCGGCACGCGTCGGCTTCGTCGAGCGGGGTCCGCACGGCGCCGTCCGCCAGGATGCGCTCGGTGACCTCGCCGATGAAGCGGCGCGGGATCAGCGGCGCGGGTTTCTCGATCTGGAGGTCGTAGACCTGGTAGCGCTTCTCGCGCCCGATGATGAGCACGTCGCGGAAGCCGCGTGTGGTGAGGAGCCCGACGCCCCTCGCCTTGCGTTCGATGACGACGTTCGAGCCCAGGGTCGTCCCGTGGACCGCCTGGGCGACGTCGCGCCAGCCGACGCCGCCGCGCGCGACGAGCTCGTCGAGGCCGGCCAGGCACGCCGCGGACGGGTCCGGGTAGGTCGTCAGCCGCTTCGCGGTGAGCAGCTCCCCCGACGGCGATTGTAGGACCAAATCGGTAAACGTCCCCCCGACGTCGAACCCGATGCGGTACGCCAAGGGTCAGGTCCGCCGGTCGGCGCGGGAGAGGACCAGGCGATAGGGGTAGCGCCGTCCCGTTTGGTACGTGATCGCGTACTCGACGGGCTCGCCGCTGGCGGCGAAGTAAGTGCGCTCGAAGAGGAGCAACGGCGAGCGCGGGCGCAGCTGGAGCAGCTCGGCGATCTGCCGCGGCGCGAGCACCGCGTCCACGACCTGCTCCATGAGCTTGATCGGCACGCCGAGCACCCGCTCGATCGCGCCGATCAGTGAGGTCTTGGAGAGGTCCTCGTCGGAGAGCGCCGTGCCGATCGTCAGCGGCACGTACGCGGTCACGTGCTGGAAGGGCCCGTTGTCGGCGTGCCGGACGCCGCTGATGCGATAGACCGACGAGCGGGCCGGAAGCCGGAGCGCCTGGGCGATGTTGGCGGGCACGGGCACGATCTCGCGCCCGACGAGCTTGAACCACGTCTCGTCGCCGAGCGCCATCATGTCGCCGACGGAGCCGATCACGCGGAGCTTGCGGTCGGTCGCGCCCGACGGCGTCGAGAAGGTGCCGCGCCCCGCGTGGCGGTAGAGGAGCCCCTCCTCCACCAGCACGTCGAGCGCCTGCCGGATGGTCGGGCGGCTCACCGCGAACTGCTTGCAGAGCGCGTGCTCGGAGGGGATGCGCTCGCCGTCGCCGCGCAGGCCGTGACGGATCGCGTCGGCGATCTGGAGGTACCGCGGAATCCCGGGACGGTAGTTCACGCCGATGGGCCTCCCGCTGTCAGGATGTCTAGACACCTATCATTCTGGCCGGGGGCCGTCAATGGCTGAAATCGCGGCTAGGCCCGTAGGAGCTCGCGCGCGACGACGACGCGCTGGATCTGGTTGGTGCCCTCGTAGATCTGGGTGACCTTCGCGTCGCGCATGAAGCGCTCGACCGGATACTCGCGCGTGTACCCGTAGCCGCCGAAGACCTGGACGGCGTCGGTCGCCACCTTCATCGCGGCGTCGGCCGCGAAGCACTTGGCGAGCGACGCCTCGAGCGCGCCCCGCGGCGCGCCCTGGTCCAGGAGCGCCGCCGCGTGGTGGACCATGAGCCGGGCGCCGTGCACATGCATCGCCATGTCGGCGAGCATGAACTGGACGCCCTGGAAGGCGGCGATCGCCTGGCCGAACTGCTGCCGCGTCTTCGCGTAGGCGACCGCGGCGTCGAGGGCGGCCTGGGCGATGCCGACGGCCTGCGCGCCCACCGCGGGCCGTGAGCCGTCGAGGGCGCGGAGCGCGAGCCGGAAGCCCTCGCCCTCCGCGCCCAGGCGGTTCTCGACGGGCACCTCGCAGTCGGTCAGGTGGATCGCCACGGTCGGCGAGCCACGGATCCCGAGCTTTCGCTCGAGCTTGCCCACGGCGAAGCCGGGGAACCCGGGCTCGACGAGGAATGCGGTCACGCCGTGCTTGCCGCGGCCGCGGTCCACGGTGGCGAAGAGCGTGAGGACGCCCGCGTGGCTCCCGTTCGTCACCCACATCTTGGTGCCGTTCAGGAGGTAGCGGTCGCCGCGACGGACGGCCGTCGTCGACAGGGACGCGACGTCCGAGCCGGCGCCGGGCTCGGAGACCGAGAACGCGGCCGTGATCTCGCCCGAGGCCAGGCGCGGCAGGTAGTGCCGCTTCTGCGCCTCGGTGCCGGCGGCCACGATGGGGAACCCGCCGGCGTACTGGACGAGATAGAGGACCCCGGTGGACGCGCACGCCCAGGCGATCTCCTCCACGGCGAGGCAGAAGGCGAGCGCGCCCATCTCCGAGCCGCCGAAGGCCTCGGGGATGTAGAGCCCCATGAGCCCCTGCTCGCCCAGGAGCCGCAGCTGGTCGGCGGGATACGCCTCCGTCTCGTCCACCTCGGCGGCCCGCGGCGCGATCCGCGCGCGCGCGAGCGTGCGCACGAGGTCGCGCATCCGCCGCTGCTCGTCGGTGAGCGAGAAGAGGTCACGCATCGGCGGCATTATCCCTCTTCTGCTATCATTGCGCCGCTTTCCCGCCTGTCCCCTCGAAAGGAGATTCGTCATGGCGAGACTCAGGACGAACACGCGGCTCGTCGGCGCCCTCGCGGCGGTCACCCTCGTGCTCGCCGCCGGGCTCTACGCCGTCGCCCAGCAGATCGACGAGTCCAAGCGCGACCGCGCGGTGCCCGTCGGCGGCGGCAAGTACCACGTGCTCCCGGCCACGCTCGAGACGACGCAGTGGGGCTGGCTCGATCCCAAGGAGCCGCCGAAGCTCGTCGTGAACTCGGGCGACATCGTGGCGGTCGAGACGATGATGCACGCGCACAACAAGGTCCAGCCCGGCACGACGATGGAGGAGATCGTCGCGCTCCGGAAAGCGAACCCCGGCGGCGGGCCTCATTCGCTCACCGGGCCGATCGCCGTCAACGGCGCCGAGCCCGGCGACGTGATGGAGATCCGCATCCTCAAGATCGTCCCCAAGGCGTTCGGCACGAACTTCAACCTCCCGGGCAAGGAGTTCCCGACGATCGGCGCGCTCGCGGCCGAGATGCCCGACGGCTTCGTCCGGTATTTCTACCTCGACTGGGAGAAGCGCCAGGCCGAGTTCAAGCCGGGCGTCGTGATCGACCTGCAGCCCTTCCCCGGCACGCTGGCGGTCGGGATCGACCCGAAGGACCCGGCGCCGCGCAAGGGCGGCGCCACGGACCCGATGGCGCCTGTCTCGACGCTCCGGCCCTGGAAGAACGGCTCCAACATGGACATCAACGAGCTGCAGGAGGGCACGACGATCTTCATCCCCGTGTTCCTCAAGGGCGGCCTCGTGTGGACCGGCGACTCGCACTGCCGCCAGGGCAACGGCGAGGTGAACCTCACCGCGCTCGAGTGCGCCTACCGTGAGATCGTCATGCAGCTCATCGTCCGGAAGGACCTGAAGCTCGAGTGGCCGCGCATCGAGAACCGGACCCACTGGATCACCACGGGTTTCGACGAGGACCTGAACAAGGCGATGGTCAACGCCGTGCGCGAGGCGGTGGACATGCTCGCGGCGCAGAAGACCGTGCCGCTGACGCGCTACGAGGCGTACTCGCTCGTGTCGATGGTGGGCGACTGCCGCGTCAGCCAGGTGGTGGACGTGCGCAAGGGCGTGCACTGCATGATCCCGAAGGCCATCTTCGCCACGAAGTCGTAGGTGCGCTCGGCCCTCACCCTCGTCCTGCTGGCCGCCGCCCCCGCCTGGGGCGGCGGCCCGCTGCCCGTCGTCACCACCTCCACCGACCTCAAGGCGCTCGCCGAGGCAGTCGGCGGCGACCGCGTCGCCGTCGAGAGCCTGGCCCCCGCCGTCCACGACCCGCACGCGGTCGAGGTGCGGCCGGGCCAGCTGAGGCGGCTCCAGGCGGCGCAGCTCCTCGTGCGCATCGGCCTCGACCACGAGCCGTGGCTCACGCGCGTGCTGCGGACCGTGAACGACGCGCGCTTCGCCCCGGGGAGCCCGCACGACCTCGACGCGTCGCGGGGGCTCGACCTCCTCCAGACCGAGGTCGCGCGCGTGCGCGGTGAGCGCGGCGTCCACGTCCACGGCTTCGGCAACCCCCACTACTGGCTCGACCCGGCGAACGCGCGGCCGATCACCGCCGCGCTCGCCGAGGCGCTCGGGCGCCTCGCCCCCGCCGACCGCGGCGCCTTCGCGGCGAATCGCGCGCGCTTCCTCGAGCGGCTGGACGCCGGGCTCCTGCGCTGGGGCGCGACGCTCGCCCCGTACGGGGGCGCCCGCGCGGTCGTCGTCCACGACAGCTGGTCGTACTTCGCGCGGCGCTTCGGCCTCGTCATCGTCGCGGCGGTGGAGCCCGCGCCGGGCGTCCCACCGTCCCCCGCCTCGCTCGCGGCGCTCACGGCGAGGATGCGGGACGCCGCCGTGCCCCTGCTGCTCGCGGAGCCCTCCTCGGACGTGGCGCTCGTGGCGCAGCTCGCGGCGCGGACCGGCGCCCGCGCGGTCACGCTGATCCCCTCGGTCGGCGGTGACCCCGAGGCCGGCGACTACCTGGCCCTCTTCGACGTGAACGTGGGCCGGCTCGCGCAGGCGCTCGGCGCGCGGTAACACGCGGGGTGCTCGACCTCCTCGCGGTCCCCTTCCTGGCGTGCCTCGTCCTCACGGGCATCCACGCATACCTCGGGCTCCACGTGCTCGCGCGCGGCGTCATCTTCGTGGACCTGGCGCTCGCGCAGGTGGCGGCCCTCGGCATCGCGCTCGCATTCCTCGCCGGGCACCCGATCCGCAGCGAGGCCGCGTACTGGTACGCGCTCGCGTTCACGCTCGGCGGCGCCGCGCTCTTCGCGGCAAGCCGGACGCGCCGGGCGCCCGTGCCGCAGGAGGCCATCATCGGGATCGTCTACGCGGTGTCGGCCGCGGCGGCGGTGCTGGTCGTGGACCAGGCCCCCCAGGGCAGCGAGCACATCAAGCAGCTCCTCGTGGGCAGCCTCCTCACGGTCACGCCGGGCGAGGTCGGGGCCCTGGCGCTCCTCTACAGCGCGCTCGGCGTCCTCCACTGGGCGATCCGCCGGCCGCTGCTCGAGATCTCGTTCGGCGTCGAGGCCGCGGCGGGGCGCGCGGTACGCTGGTGGGACTTCGTCTTCTACGCGTCGTTCGGGGTGGTGGTCACGAGCTCGGTGCGAGTGGCGGGCGTGCTCCTCGTCTTCTCGTACCTCATCGTGCCCGCGACCGTCGGGGCGCTCGTGGCGCGTGGGGTCGCCGGGCGCCTCGCGACGGGCTGGGCGCTCGGCCTCGCGGTGAGCGCGGCCGGCCTCGCCGCGTCGTACGCGTGGGACCTGCCGACGGGCGCGACGGTCGTCGTGGCCTTCGGCGTCTGCCTCGCGTCGGTCGCGCTCGCCCTCACGCTCCGCGCTCTCGCCCGCGCCGTCCGGGAGCGCGGGGCGGTGGCCCTCCGGGGACCCGGCGCCGGGCTCTGCGTGGTCCTGGCGCTCGCCGGGCTCTTCCTCGCGCTCGTTCCCCAGGCCGACCACCCGTGGTTGGCCTGGCTCGAGAGCAGGGCACCGGCCGCCGAGCTCGCGTTCCTCACGCCGCGCGAGCGCGAGACGTGGCGCGACACGCAGCAGGCACTCGCGCGCGACACGGCCGAGGTCGAGCGCTTGCGGGCCCTGCAGCAGGACGTGCAGTGGGGGACGAGGCCGATGGACCCGGAGCGGCAGGAGCGGCTCCGGCAGTTCCTGGCGAGCCGCGGCGAGATCGCGGCCGGCGACCGCGTGGTGCTGCGGATCCTCCGCGCGAAGGCGCGGGAGCGCCAGCGCTGGTGGCTCGGCCTGCCGCTCCTCGGAGCGGGCGCCGCCGGGACCTTCTGGCTGGGGCGCCCCCGGCGGAGCCGTGGCGCCCCTCGATAACCCGCCGCGGGTAACCGCTGGGGGCTCGGGGGGAGCGGCGTCCCACCGACGTTCACTACGTCGCGTCGTAGCGGTAGAAGCCCCTGCCCGCCTTCCGCCCGAGGTGACCCGCTAGCACCATGCGCTTCAGGAGCGGCGGCGGCGCGTAGCGGGGCTCGCGGAACTCCTCGAACATGACCTCGGCGACGTACATGGCCGTGTCGAGGCCGACGAGGTCGAGCAGCGTGAACGGCCCCATCGGGTAGCCGCAGCCGAGCTTCATCGCCTGGTCGATGTCCTCGAGCGTGGCGAGCCCGCCCTCGTACGCGCGGATCGCGTCGAGCAGGTAGGGCACGAGCAGCCGGTTGACGATGAAGGCGGTCGAGTCCTTCGTCTGCACCGGCGTCTTGCCGACCGCGCGCACCCAGTCGGTGGCCGCCCGCACGGTGCCCTCGTCGGTCAGGATCGTTCGCGCCACCTCGACGAGCTTCATGAGCGGCACGGGGTTGAAGAAGTGAAGCCCGAGGACCTGGGCCGGGCGCCGGGTCGCCGCCGCCATCGCGGTCACGTTGCACGACGACGTGTTCGTCGCGAGGAGGGCGTGGGGCGGGCAGATCCGGTCGAGCTTCGCGAAGGTCTCGTTCTTGAGTTGTTGCTGCTCGGTCATCGCCTCGACGACGAGGTCGCAGGATTTCAGATCGTCGAGGCGCGTCGTGCCGGCGATGCGGGCGAGCGTCTCGTCCTTCGCCTTGGCCTCGAGCTTGCCCTTGGCGACGAGCCCCTCGAGGGTCGCGCGGAGCCGCCCGAGCCCGCGCCCGACGAGCTCGTCGCTGGCCTCGACGAAGAGCACCTGGCACCCCGCCTGCGCCGCGACCTGGACGATGCCGCCGCCCATGAGGCCGCAGCCGATGACGCCCACGTTCTTGATGGCCATGAAGCCTCCGGAGGCGGTGCGGCGTCTAGGGGCGGGCGCGTCGACCCGGCAGGGAGCGTGGCTCGTAGTGCAGGTCGCCCGGCGGGCACGGGTTCCGCACCGTGAGGGTCACGGCCGGCGGCTCGGTCGCGCGGGGCGGCGGGCCCGAGTCGCGCAGCGACTCGTCGAGCGCCGTCGAGGCGCTCGGGGCGCTCGGCTGCGTCATGATGTTGAGGAGCATCGCCGCGTTGATCGGCGCCTTCGCCTCCTCGGCGAGGACGGCCGGCGCCCACGCGGCGAGCCCGAGCAGAGTCAGGGTAGACACGAGCTCCCTACGCATGACTAGACTCTACCACCATCGCGACTCAGTCGTAGACGATCAGGGAATGCAGCGGATAGTTCTTGAGCTTGTCGCGCCCGTGAAGGAACGCCAGCTCGATCATGAACGCGACGCCGACGACGCGGCCGCCGAGTTGCTCGACGAGGCGGAGGGTCGCGGCCATCGTGCCTCCCGTCGCCAGCAAGTCGTCGACGGCGAGCACCCGCTGACCCGTCACGATCGCGTCCTCGTGGACGGCGAGCGCGTCCCGGCCGTACTCGAGCTCGTACTCCACCTCGACCGTCTTCCCCGGCAGCTTGCCGAGCTTCCGCACCGGCACGAAGCCGGCGTGGAGCTGATGGGCGAGCGCGCCGCCGAGGATGAAGCCGCGCGACTCGACGCCGACGACGACCTCCACACGCTCTCTGCGGTAGCGCTCGGAGAGCAGATCGACGACGCGACGGAACGCGGGGCCATCTTTAAGGAGGGTCGTGATGTCCTTGAAGAGGATGCCTTCGGTGGGGAAGTCCTTGATCTCGCGGATCTTCGCCCTGAGGTCGGCCACGTCCATCGCGCGCTTATACTACCGACTCGTTGCCGCACCGCGCAAGACGGCTCGCACGCACGGTCAAAGTGACCGTCGCCGTGGCACGTTGGCACCCTCCGGGCGCGACGACGGGCGCGGATGAGCGTCAACTGATCGCAACTGCTCGATTTCATGGGCGCGCTTGCGACGACGCGCCGCGTGGCACCTGAGTTGCTGCAAAGACTGTAAGGGTCGCGCCGTCAGGAGGCCTCCGAGAAAAACATGTTGCTTCCGGAGCAGGTGCAGCGGCTGTTTCAACTCGCCTTGGTCGAGTTCGCGCCGGACTGGGAGATCGCCGGCGCGATCACCGAGCTCTCGTTGAACAACGCCGAGCACTGGGTATCCGGACTCGGAACCTTCGGACTGATTCTGAGAAATCGCCAGACGAGCGGCGTCAAGGTCCTCGGCTGGCGGACCGGCCGGATCCAGAGCGCGACCTACTTCCGGGGCATCTCCTATCGCGTCCTCGAGGCGTACGCCGATCGCATCACCGATCCGATCCGGCGCTACTTCGAGGAGATCGGCATCCTGTTGCCACAGGACGCCCCGGCGTGGTCGCCCAAGTCCCCCGAGCGATCCCACACCCGCTAAGCGTAGCTCCCTGACGCCGCCGCACCCGCGGCGGCGTCAGGACTCAAGCCGCTCGATGGCCGCCGGCAAGGCGGCGAGACGCGGAATCACGTCGTCGGGGCGCTGGGCGCCGAGCCGCGCGGGCGAGAGACTCGTCACCTGGATCGATCGCATCCCGGCCCGATGCGCGCCATGCACGTCGAGGATCTCGTCGTCGCCCACGTGCACGGCGGCGGCGGGCTCGCCGCCGACGGCCCTCAACGTGAGCGCGAAGATCTCCGGATCGGGCTTGCGCACTCCCACCTCGTCGGAAAACGTCGTGTGCGTGAAGCAGCCGAGGAGCTGGTACCGCTCGAGGAGCTTGCGCAGCGTCGCGCCGGGCGTGCGCATGATATTGGACACGAGCGCCAGCGTGTAGCCGCGCGCGGCCAGCGTCTTGAGCGCGCCGAGCGCGCCGTCGTCGACGGCCGGCGGGACGAGCAGCGCGGGTCGCGCGTAGGCGTCCACCAGCATCGTCATGACCTCCGCGGTCACGCGCCGGGGCAACCCGGCGTCGAGCGCCGCGAGGATCGCGCGGACATGCTCCTCGACGGGCACGTCGCGGTACTGGCTCCAAAGGCGCGCGAGGTACGCGCCCGACTCCTCGTACGCCCGATCGAGGGCAACCGCCGTCACGCGCGCGCCGACGGCCGAGGTCAGGATCGTGTTGAAGTCGGCCATGCGGCGCTTCTTGTAGCGGTTGTCGCTGCCGGGGCCGTCCAGGAGGAGCGTGCCCCACAGGTCGAGCGTGACCGTGCGGATCTTCAGAGCCGGCGCCCCCAGCTCGGCGGCCGCTTCTCGAGGTACGCGCTCATCCCCTCACGCGGCTCGGCGGTCGCGTACGCGGCGGCGAACGCGTCGATGCCGAGGCGCACCGCGCTCACCACGTCGGTCTCGCGCCAGCGTACGATCAGCCCCTTCTGCAGGCGGATCGCGTCCGGCCCGCACGCGAGGACCCTGGCCGCGAGCGCCTCGGCGGCGGTGCGCACGCGCTCGGCGGGCACGACCTCGTTCACGAGCCCCCAGTCGCGCGCCTGCTCCGCCGTGACCGGCTCACCCGTGAGGAGCAGCGCGGCGGCGCGGCCCGGCCCGACGAGCAGCGGCAGGAGCGCCGCCTGGATGACCGATGGGATGCCGACCCGCACCTCGGGCAACCCGAGGAGCGTGCCGGCGGCGGCGACGCGCAGGTCGCACGCGAGCGCCAGCTCGAAGCCGGCGCCGAGGCAGGGCCCGTTCAGCGCGGCGATCACCGGAAACGGAGCCGCGTGGACGGCGGCGATCGCGTCGTGGAGCCCGGTAATCAGCTCGCGCGCGCGCGCCGGGTCGAGGTCGCGCAGGACGGCCACGTCCATCCCCGCCGTGAACGCGCGGCCCTGGCCGGTGACGATGGCGATGCGCGTGGTGCGATCGGCGGCGAGCGCCTCGAAGGTCTCGCGCAGCGTGCGGATGAGGCCGGGCTCGAGGAGATTGAGGGGCGGGCGGTCGAGGGTGCACCAGACGGTCGCGCCCGCCCGGTGAACCGTGAGGGCCCCGGCCATCGCTCAGTAGCGGCGCATCGAGGGGTCGACGACGCGCGCCCAGTGGTCGAGCCCCCCGGCCAGGTTCCTCACGCTCTTGAAGCCGAGGGAGCGCAGGTACTCGGCGACCGCCGCGCTCCGCACGCCCTGGTGGCAGTACACGACGATCTCGTCCTCCGGGTTCAGCTCGTCGGTCCGCACTTCGATCTCCTCGATCGGGATGTGGACCGAGTTCGGGAGTCGGCAGAGCTTCGTCTCCCAGTCCTGCCGGACGTCGAGCAGGAGCGGGGCCGCGTGGCGATCCAGCCGCGACTTCAGCTCCTCGGCCGTGATCCCGTCCATCGCCCTCCCCTAGCGCGGCGCCGGCCGCGCCGCGAGGAACTCGGCGAGCCAGCCGTTCACCTGCGTGGCGTGCTCGATCTGCGGGAAGTGGCCGCACTCGTCCACCCATCGGGCCGACGCGTTCGGCAACCCCTCGGCGACCTCGGCGCAGTGCAAGGCCGGCACCACGCGATCCTGCCGGCCGTGGATCAGGAGGATCGGCAGATCGAGCGTGGCGAGCGCGCGCCGGTAGTCGTCGCGGCGCGCCTCGAAGTCCTGGCGCACGTGGCGGAGCGTCGCCACGTACGCGTGGCGCGCGTCGGGCGTGGTCCGCGCCGCGTAGGCGTGGTCCACGAAGAAGTCCACTTCCTCGCGCACGGGGCGATGGAAGCAGCGCGCCAGCGCCGCCTTGAAGAGGCTCGCCGAGCCCAGGAGCGAGAGCGCATCGCCGACGCCCGGGAGCGCGAGGAGCCGGTAGATCCACGAGGGACGGAACGAGAAGCCGGGGACGACGCCGCCGATGAGCGCGAGCCGGTCGACGCGCGTGGGATGCGTCAGGGCGTAGGTGACGCAGACCCCGGCGCCGAGCGAGTGCCCGACCAGGGAGGCCTGGCGGAGGCCGAGCGCCTCGAAGAAGCCGTGCAGCGCGAGGGCGAAGTACGCGAGGCGGTAGTGCGCGCGGGGCTTCGCCGACGTTCCGAAGCCGGGCAGGTCGAGGGCGTAGACTGTCGCCTGGCGCGTGAGCGGCGCCACGTTGTGCCGCCACGACTCGGCGAAGCCGCCCAGGCCGTGCACGAGCACGACCGCCGGACCGCGTCCTTCCACGACGTAGTGGAGACCGAGCCCGTCGACCTCGCCGCCGCGGAGCCGGATCTCTGGCATGCGGCTACGATTCTACCAGACCGCCGCCGAGACGCCGGCCCAG
The DNA here is from genome assembly GCA_003220595.1 of Candidatus Rokuibacteriota bacterium. Classification (GTDB taxonomy): domain Bacteria; phylum Methylomirabilota; class Methylomirabilia; order Rokubacteriales; family CSP1-6; genus AR19. The sequence goes on from QHSZ01000055.1 coordinate 25,958, forward strand.
GAGGCGCCGGAACGGGAAGAGGCTGAAGACTCCGCCCGTGTGGACGAAGCACACGCGGGGGCCGAGTGCCTGCGGCTCCCGGTGGAGCCGGTCGAGCAATCCCGCGAACGCCTTCGCCGTGTAGACGGGGTCGAGGACGATACCCTCCGTGCGCGCGAGGCGCACGACCGTGTCGAGCTCCTCCGTGCGCACCTCCCCGCGCCCCGCGCCCTGGTAGCCGTCGAGCAGCCGGATCTCCGCCGGCGCCTCGACGGGGAGCGCGTAGCGGCGGCGCGCCTCGCCGATGATGCGCGTCACGTAGTCGCGGACGCGCGCGGCTTCCCACGCGATGGGCACGCCGACGACGTCCCCGCGCAGGCCGTAGAGCTGCTTCGCCATGAGCAGGCCCGCCTGGCTCCCGCCGCTGAAGGCGGTGATCACGATCGTGTCGAAGTCGGGCGCGCCGTGGCGGATCTGCTGGGCGAGCTCCTCGCCGCACGCGACGTAACCGAGGGCGCCCGTGACGGTCGCGCCGCTCTCGGGGATGACGTAGGGCGTGCCGCCGCGCCGCCGCACGCCCGCCGCCAGCTCCTCGAGCACCTCGTCGATGCGCGCCCACTCCGCGTCCGTGCAGGAGCGCAGCTCGGCCCCGAGCAGGCGGGCGAGGAGCAGGTTGCCGTCGAGCTCCGCGGGCGGCGCGCCCTTGAGCGCGAGGATCGCCCGGAGACCGAGGCGCGCCGCGACCGCGGCGACCGTGCGGCAGCAGTTGGACTGGAGCGTGCCGCAGGTGATCAGCGTGTCGGCGCGCTCGGCCAGCGCCTCGCCGACGAGGAACTCGAGCTTCCGGATCTTGTTGCCCGTCTCGACGAGCCCCGTGAGATCGTCGCGCTTCACCCACACCTCGACGCCCAGCTCCTCGGACAGGCGCTCGAGCTGGAGCAGCGGCGTCGGCGCGTGGGCGAGCTCGACGCGCGGGATCGGCGGGGCGCCCGTCACCATGACCTCACTATCTCAGGCGAAGAGGTCGCCAGGCAAGGCGCCGGACGGCCGCTCGGGCGCTCGCGCGGGCTGGCCCAGCAGGCGGCGCATCATGAGCGCATTCTGGACGGGATAGTCGCGGTTGTTGTTGTTGAAGGAGATGTAGACCTGCTCGGCCTCCTCCGCGATCGCCGCCACCTCGGGCACGAGCGCCTCGAGCTCCGCCTGGCTGTAGAGATAGTCGTACTTCTCACGCACCGCCGGCTCCTCGCCGCGGAGCTGGGCGAGCCAGCCGGCGGCGTTCCGCCCGTGGAGACGGAACACCGCCGTCGAGGCGGTCGCCGTCGCGACGCGGGGCACCGCGTTGCCCGTGGCCGGCGCGTCCACGATCACGTGGGCCAGGCGCGCGGCGCGCAGCGCGTCGAGCGTCTCGACCGCGTGCTCGCCGTACCAGGAGCGATGCCGGACCTCGACCGCGAGCGTGCAGCCCGGCAGGCGCCCGGGGAGCGCGGCCAGGTCGTCGAGCCGCGTCCGCTCGAAGTGCACCCAGGGCGCCAGCTGGAAGAGGACGTAGCCGAGCTTGCCCGCGCGCGCGAGCGGCGCGAGCGCCTGGGCGAAGAGCGTGAGCGCCGCGTCGCGCGCCGCCGCGGGCACGCTCGATGCGTCGATCTCCCCTCGCCGCGTGAGCGTGGGATGCCGGGGCAGGAGCGCCTCGACCTCCGCGGGCAGGCTCGCCCGGCGTGGGTGATGGCCGGTCAGGAGCGCGTAGGCCTTGACGTGGAAGAGGAAGCCCGACGGTGTGCGCTCGGCCCAGCGCTCCGTGATCCGGACGTCGGGGATCGCGTAGTACGAGCTGTTGACCTCGACGCAGTCGAAGACGCCCGCGTAGAAGCGCAGGCGCGCCTCGGCCGTCATGGACTTCTTCGGGTAGAACGCGCCGCTCTCGATCAGGGCGGGATCGGCCCACGCGCAGATCCCAACGCGGACGCGCTCGCGGAGGTTAGACGATCTTCTCGTAGACGCCGGGGGGGATGACCCGGAAGACCCGGATCGGCTGCGAGACGTTCTTGAAGGTCCGCTCGCCCAGGCTCTCGAGGACGAAGTGGGCCCGGATCCGCTCGGCGGTCGTCGGACCCACGATGATCTCGCCGCCCTGGGCCGAGCCCGCGAACCGCGCGGCGACGTTGGTCGTGGGGCCCGTGGCGGTGAAGGTCCAGCGCTGCGAGGCGCCGGTCCCGAGCTTGGTGGCGCCCACGAGCGCCTCTCCCGTGTTGAGCCCCATGTGGAGCTGGACGGGCGGAAAGACGCCGCCGTACTCCTCGTTCAGGCTCTGCGTCCGCTGGTGGATCGCGAACGCGGCGCGCGTTGCGCTGACCGCGTGGTCCGCCGCGCCGCGGTCCGACTGGAAGATCACCATGAGGCCGTCGCCGGCGGTCTCGTTCACGTCGCCGTGCTGGCCCTGGATGATCTCCAGGAAGCTCGAGAAGTATGTCTGGACGAGCTGGTTGAGCCTCTTCGCGTCGAGCTGCTCGGAGAGCTTCGTATAGCCCGCGATGTCGAGGAAGAGCACCGAGACTTCGACGGTCTTCTTCTGCAGCTCGGTCGCGTTCGGGTTCTGCTCGAGGAGGCGCTTCACCGCCTCCGGGACGAACTTCGACAGCTCGCCCTTGAGCTGCTCGAGGAGCTCGAGGCGCTGCCGAGACTCCTGGAGGTGCCGCAGGGCGCTCTCGAGCTCGACGTTCTTCGCCGCGAGGTCCTGGTGCGCCTGGGCCAGGTGCTTGGTCATCTCGTTGAACGCGACGCCGAGCTCGCCGATCTCGTCGCCGGCGCCCTCGGGCGCGCGCGCGGTGAAGTCGCCCTCGCCGACCCGGCGCGCCGTCGTCGCGAGCGCCGCGATCGGCCGGATGATGACCGAGCGCATCGCGACCGTCAGCACGACCGCGGCCGAGACAATCGTCAGGACGCCGATCATGATCTGGCGGTTCCGGTGGCGGCGCACCGCGGCGAAGACGGGCTCCATCGAGGTCGCCACGCGCACGACCGCGCGCACCGTGTGGTCGCTCCCGTGGCAGTCCTGGCAGGCCTCGCGGTTCCGGATCGGATGGTGGAGCGTGAAGAACGTGGCATCGCCCTCGCGCGTGACGGACTCCTGGGTCGTGAGCGTGTCGAGCGCCTGCTGGAAGAGCGGCCCGCTCATGGTCGCGCCCGGCGCGCGCTGCATGCGCGCCAGGTTCTCCATGACCTCCTTGGAGAGGTTGCCCGTCTTCATCACCTGGTTGGCCGTCGCGAGGTCGGTGAACGCCTCGACGCCGTTCCGGCGGTAGACCATGAACTCCACGACCGGTGAGGAGGCCTTGAGCTCCTTGAGCATCATGCGCGTCACGTCGGGGCGCCCCTGGAGCATCGCGCCCTCGATGGAGGCCACGAGCGTGGCGGTCAGGCGGCGCGCGGCGGTCTTGTTCTGCTCGACGAGGGCGGCGGACTCGCGCTGGATGGTGACGAGCGTGGAGACGCCGAAGCCGATGATGAGGACGACAACGATCAGCAACCCGATCTTGATCGCCAACCGCGAGCGGAACATCGTGCGGAGCGTCAGCGCTTGGTGGCCTTCGCGATGGCTTGCGCGAGCTCGGCGGCTTCCTTCGCGTCGAGCGGCCTGAGGCGCTCGAGCACCTCCCGCGCCTCGGCCAGCCGGCCGAGCTGGACGTAGGCCTCCCCGAGATACTCGAGCGCCTGCGGGTAGGCCGGGCGCAGGCGCAGCGCCTCGCGGTACGCCGTCACCGACTCGTCGAATTTACCCTGCTTCCGGAGCGCGTGGCCGAGACCGTTCCAGGCCTCGGGGAACGCGGGTCGGAGTTGCGTCGCCTCGCGATACGCAGTCGCGGCGCCCGCCCAGTCACTCTGCCGCGCCAGCGCCTGTCCCTGATCGAAGCGCGATTCCGCGCTCGGCGCGGCAGGGGTCGCCGAGCGGGTCGCGGCCGGCACTTGGACGTCCGTGTCGGGGTTGGCGGCCACGAGCGCGGGGAAGATGAGCACGGCCAGGACGGCCGGAAAACGCATGGCCGATCCTACCACGCTTCCGGAAGGCCCCGCCGTGTCCGGCGCCGGCGTACGCCGTCGCTAACTCCGCGCCAGATCAGGCGCCGAGAACTTCCGGTGTCAATGTGGTATCGAGTTTCCTCGGCGCATGCCTCGATCAGGGCAACATCTGATTGCGTCGCCCGACGCGTCCTGTATAGTAAGCGCACTTCATTCTTCCTTCCCCGGTCGCGAGAGAGAAGCAGAAACGATCGCGGTAAGCAGAAAATTTCCGACGTGGACAGTTTAAGGAGGGCGGCCCGCAATGAGCAGACTCAGCAGAGCGCTCGCGATCCTCACGGTGGTCGTGGCCATCGGTTTGAGTGGAAGCTTCCTCACCCGCCAGGTCATCGCCGTCGCGGGCGAAGCCGACGCCGAGCGCCTCAGCCGCGCGATCCTCGCGTACATCGCGGAGAAGAACCCGCGCGCGCCGATCAAGCCGTTCGAGACGTTCCCCGAGGTCCTGGTCTCCGAGGCGGCGCGCACGAATGTGGATCACTGCCTGATCCTCGCGCAGGCCGAAGTCGAGTCGGAGTTCCGGCACGACGCGGTCGGCCGCGCGGGCGAGGTCGGGCTGTTCCAGGTCCTGCCCTCCACCGCCGCGCTGTTCGAGTCGAGCGTCGGCAAGTTCAAGCGGCCCGTGCTGCAGGGCCAGCGCGATCTCGGCGATCTCGCCGATCCGACCGTCAGCACGCGCTTCGCGATGGCCTACCTGCGCGACATCCTGGTCCGCAAGCCGAACATCAAAGACGCGCTGGTCGAGTACAACGGCGGGCCGGCGGGGCGCCAGCTGCACTACTACCGGATGGTCATGGGCGCGTACGTCGAGACGCTCGAGCGGCCGGAGCTCCGCTGCCGGTATCAGCCGGCGCCGAAGCGGCCCGCCGTGCTGGCGCTCCTCAACCGCGCATGAACACGAAGCGCCCGCGCGCGGTGGCGAGCACCGCCGCGGTGGCGAGATCCTCGATCCGTCCCTCGACGTCCGCGTAGCGCTCGCGGTCGGCGACGAGCTGCGCGCGACCGGCGAGCGGGGTCGCGAGCGGCACCGGCCTCACATAGCGTACGGTCAGCTCGCCCGTGACGGCGAGCCGGCCCGTCGCGCGGACGACCGCCCCCGCCAGCACCTCGTCGAGATACGCCGCCACGATCCCGCCGTGAGCCGCCCCGGGTGGGCCCTCGTAACGGCGGTCGATCAGGATCGGCGAGACGACGCCGCCTTCCACCTTGAAGCACCGCACGCGCAGGCCGCTCGGGTGCGCCTGGCCGCAGCCGAAACAGCCCGCATAGACGTCGCCCGCGCGCGCGGCGGGGCACTGCTCCTCGAGCCCGGCGAAGCGCTCGCGGAAGACCTCGGGCAGCGGCTCGGGCACGAGCATCGCGCTGCAGTCTATCATCGGCTCATAGCCTGGAACGCTCCCGGGCGCCCCCCAGGGGGCAGGTCCGCGCGCGCGGCGGACGGGGAGGAAGACCGATGCGGACACGCGAGTCGCTGGGCGCCGTGCTCGTCGCGCTGCTGCTGGCCGGGTGCGCGAGCACTCAGGCGCCGGTGCTGTACCCCAACGCAAAGCTCAAGGAGGTCGGCAAGGACCAGGCCGAGCGGGACATCGAAGCGTGCCGGACGCTCGCCGACGAGTACGTGAAGTCCACCGCGGGCAAGGACATCGCCAAGGGCGCCGCCGTCGGCGGTGTGGCGGGCGCAGCGGTCGGCGCCGTCGGGGGCGCGGTGAGCGGGCGGGGCGCGGGCGTGGGCGCGGCGGTTGGGGCTGCAACCGGCGCCACGGCGGGCGCGGCCCACGGGGCCATCAAGCAGACGGGGCCGAGCCCGGTCTACAAGCGCTACGTGGATCGCTGTCTGCACGAGCGCGGCTACGACGTCCTCGGCTGGCAGTGAAGCCTGCCGACGCGCGCGCCCGCCGGGTCGGCGCCCCGCGACGCTACCGGAACGTCGCGTCGATCTCGCGGGCGAGCGCGAAGTCCTTGGCGGTGAGCCCGCCGTCGCCGTGGGTCCACAGCGAGAGCGTCACGGCGTTGTAGTGGATCATGACGTCGGGGTGATGACCCGCGCGCTCGGCGAGCGCGCCGACACCGTTGACGAAGAACATCGCCTCCTTGAAGTCGCGGAAGCGGTAGCTCTTCTCGATCTTGTTGCCCTGCCGGGTCCAGCCGGGCGTCCGCGCGAGCTCGGCCTCGACGTCCGCGTCCCTCAGCAGCGCCACGGGGGGCGCCCTCAGCCCCGTCCGAGGTAGCGTCCGAGGAGCGGCGCCCACGCCTCGAGCGGCTGCGTGGCCCGGCCCGGGACCTTCGCCTGATCGTCCCAGCGCCGGAGCGCGAGGGCATCGGGGAGCCAGGGGTGCTCGCGGAGGTGCCTGGCCTCCTCGGCGTTCATGACGCCGCCCTGCAGGCGGAGCGTGTGGCGCGAGGCCGCGGAGAGGCGGTCGTAGTACGCCGGCTCGGTCGCGCACAGATACCGCTTGGCGTCGGCGTGCATGCGCACGCACCACGCGACGCGCGCCGGCACCCAGGGTGCGATGAGGTCCGCGCCGACCTCGTGGTGCCCGCGCGCCCGCGGCCCGGCCCGCCGCGGCTCCGTGGTGTCGGCGATGAGCGCCGGGTCCACCGCGTAACGCCCGACGTCGTGCAGCAGGCACGCGAGCTGGAGCTCCGTGTCGGCGCCGGCGGCGCGCGCGAGGTCGGCGCACTGCAGCGCGTGCTCGAGCTCCGACACGGTCTCGCCGCCATAGGAGTGACGCGCCGACCGCGCGAGGGCGTCCAGCAGGCGGTCGGCCATCCGGCTCATGCGCGCGCGAACTTCTGCAGGGACCGGATCTCGCGCGGCGGGCTCAGGCTCTTCCCGCGGGCCGTCCACGACACCTCGGCGACATAGAGGTCGCCGCGCGAGTCGACGACACAGCCGTGGGGGGCCACGAACTCGCCGGGCCGCTCCCCGGCGAACCGGCCACCGACGCGGCCGACGAGGTCCCCCTTGAGCGTGAGTACGCTGACGCGGGCGCCGAGGTTCGGGACCTCCTGGTTCACCGGCAGGTGCGTCGGCAGCTCGCCGACGAAGAGGACGCCGCCGTCTCTCCGGTCGCAGTAGAGCCCGCACGGGCGGTGCAGGTTGTTGATCTGCGCGAGGTACCGCCCCTTGCCATCGAAGACCTGCACGCGGTGGTTCTCGCGGTCGGCGACGTAGACGAGGCCGTCGGCATCGGTCGCGATGTTGTGGGGGATGTTGAAGCACCCGGGGTCGGTTCCGGGCTCGCCCCACGAGACGAGGTGCCGGCCCTTCGGGTCGAACTTGTGCACGCGCGAGTTGCCGTAGCCGTCGGAGACGTAGACGTCGCCCGTCTTCGGATCGAGCGCCACGTGGGTGGGCCGGTTGAAGGGCTTGCCACCGTGGAGCGTCGAGGGCGTGTCGGGGTCGCCGATCGTGAGGAGCAGCTTCCCCTCGAGCGTGAACTGACGGATCGTGTGGTGCAGGTCGTCGGTGAGCCAGAGCGTCGCGTCCGGGCCGAGCGTCACGCCGTGCGGCCGGCGGAACACGCCCTCGCCCCAGGACCGGAGGAAGCGCCCCTCGCGGTCGAACACGATGATCGGGTGCGTGCCCCGGTTGAAGACGTACACGTTGTCCTTCTGGTCCACGGCCACGCTTGTGGCTTCGACGTACGACCATCCCTCTGGCAGACGTCCCCAGCCGTCGACCGGACGGTAGTTCATGTGCGGCACCTCCTCAGCGGCCGTTCTGTCTGGCGACCCGCGTGCGCAGCTCGATGAGCGCGCGCTCGAGCTGCGGGTCGGCCGCCCCTTGCTCGGTCAGGGTGCCCGCGGCCACGGTGGTCTCGGGCTCGAGGCCGGTCCCGTCGATCGAGCGCCCCTTCGGCGTGTAGTAGCGCGCCGTGGTGAGCCGAAGCCCGGCGCCGTCGGAGAGCGGGATGATCGTCTGCACGGAACCCTTGCCAAACGTCCGGCTGCCCACCAGGAGCGCGCCGCTCCAGTCCTGCAGGGCGCCCGCGACGATCTCGGACGCCGAGGCGCTGCCGCCGTTGACCAACAGAACGATGGGGAGCCCTGTGTGAGCCTTCTTGCGGCTCGCGGTGAAGCGCGCGCTCTGACCCTTGACTCGCCCCCGCGTGGAGACGACGAGCCGGCCGTGCTGGAGGAACTTCTCGGCGACCTCCACGGCGGCCGTGAGAAGCCCGCCGGGGTTGTTTCTCAGATCCAGCACGAGCCCCCGCAGCGGGCCGTTCTTCCAGCCGGCGAGCGCGGCCTCGAGGTCGTCCGCGGTCTTCTCCTGGAACTGGCGGATCTTCACGTAGCCGATCCCGGGCTCGAGCTCCCGGCTCTGGACCGACTGCACGCGGATGGCCTCGCGCTCGAGCTCGAAGTCACGCGGCGCGTCCCACTCCTCGCGCAGGACGCCGAGCGTCACCTTCGTGCCGGCCCTGCCGCGGATGCGCTTGACCGCGTCGGGGAGCGTCATGCCGGCCGCCAGGGCCCCGTCGATGCTGACGACCCGATCGCCGGTCTGGATTCCCGCACGGTGGGCGGGTGTCCCCTCGATCGGCGTCACGACGCTGAGCGCCTGGTCCTTACGCGTGAGCTCGATGCCGATGCCGACGAACGCGCCGCTGATCTCGACCTGCATGTCCCCGTAGGTGTCCCGGTCGAGGAAGGCCGAGTGGGCGTCG
>QHSZ01000380.1 GCA_003220595.1 Candidatus Rokuibacteriota bacterium
CCTCGCGCACACGATCAAGGGCTTCGGGCTCCCGCTCGCCGCGGACCCGCTCAACCACACGGCGCTCCTGACCGAGACGCAGATCGAGGAGCTGCGCGCCGCGCTCGGCGTCGCGCCGGGCGGCGAGTGGGACGGCTTCCCGCCGGAGAGCGAAGAGGCGGCGCTCCTCCGCCGGCTCCCGCCGCTCTGGGCGCCGCCGCGCCCCGCGGCGCCGCCGGACGTGCCGGCGACGCTCGCCGAGACGTATCCCGCCGAGTGCTCGACCCAGGAGGCGTTCGGCCGCGTGCTGGGCGCCCTCGCGCGCACGGACGCGGCGAAAGCCATCGTCACGGTGTCGGCCGACGTCGCCGTGACGACGCACCTGGCGGGCTGGATCAACCGGAAGGGGATCTACTTCCCCGAGGCGCGGGCGAACCCGTTCGCCGACACGGCGCAGGCGATGCAGTGGAGGGAGTCGCCCGCGGGCCAGCACATCGAGCTCGGCATCGCCGAGCACAACCTGTTCCTGCTGCTCGGCGCGCTCGGCCTCGCCCGCGAGCTCGCGGGCGAGACGCTCCTGCCGATCGGCACGCTCTACGATCCGTTCGTGCCGCGCGGCCTCGACGCGCTCTACCACGCCCTCTACTCGGGCGCCCGCTTCGTCGTCGCGGCCACGCCCTCGGGCGTGAGCCTCGCACCCGAGGGCGGCGCGCACCAGTCCGTCATCACGCCCGGGATCGGCGTCGCGCTGCCGGCCATCGCCTACTTCGAGCCCGCGTTCGCGCGCGAGGTGGAGTGGATCCTCCTCCACGGCCTGCGCGGCCTGGCGGACCGCACGGGCGAGAGTCTCTACCTGCGGCTCTCGACGAAGCCCGTGGAGCAGGCGCTGGCGCCGCCGGCTCGTGGACGCGCGCGCTGCGCCTCACTGGGACGCGGAGGACAACGCGGTCTCCATCTTCGCCGCCGGCGCGATGGTCCCCGAGGCGGTCGCGGCAGGGCGGCGGCTCGGCGAGGCCGGCGTCCGCGCGAGCGTCTTCGTCGTCACGAGCCCCGACCGCCTCTATCGAGGCCTCCGCGAGGGACGCCCGTATCTCGAGGAGCTGGTGGGCGCCGACGAGGAGGGCGTGCCGGTCGTCTCGGTCCTCGACGGCCACTCGCACGGCCTCGCCTTCCTTGGCGGGGCGCTCGGCGTCCCGCAGCAGGCGCTCGGCGTGGACGACTTCGGCCAGTCGGGGACTCGCGCCGACCTCTACCACCACTACGGCATCGACGCGCCGGCGATCGCGCGCGCGGCCCTGACGCTCCTCGGGCGCTCGGGATAGCAGCGAAGCCAATCGGGGAGAATTTGGCGACAGCTACTGGCCTTCTCTGGTAAGCCACTTTTCTTCACGGCCTTTACTGATGCGCCCGAGTTTTTGAGAGTAAATTCGTTGCAGGCAAGGCCAGATCCTCGGACTCCGATCGCACGTTGATCTCGTGAGTTGAGTTGTCAGACCGTGGCACGATAAGCGGGGACGGGGATTACAGCGCCAACGGGTGCAAGACGTCGATCGCCCAGCCCACGTCCAGGCGCTCCCCCAGCCACCCCGGGGTCGAGGTCCGCGCGTGGATGCGGAGCCCCAGCGCCTCGTGCCGCGCCCGGAGGGCCTGGACGGGATCGGCGGGGACCGCATCGGGAGGCGGCACGGAGGGCAGGAGCCTGCCGTCTGGTCGCCGGAAGCTCAATTCGCCGTCGGACTCTCGAGCGACCTGGTAGCCCTCCTCGTGGACGGCGCGGTGGTGGCGGCGACAGAGCATGGCGAGATTCGACAGCGTGGTGGGGCCGCCGTGCGCCCAGTGGCGGATGTGATGGCCCTGGCCAAACCGCACGCCACAGCCCGGGAAGCGGCAGCCGCGGTCTCGGTGGTGGAGCGCCCGCCGAATGGCCGGAGGGATGGTCCGGGTGCGAGCGCCGACCTCGACGACCCGGCCGTCCGGGTCGTGGCGCATCACCACCCGGCTCGCATCGCACGCCAGGCGCTGGGACGTTCCGGCTGGAACGCGTGCGCCGTCCTCGAGGACCGACTGGCCGGCCTGGTCGGCGTCGGCCAGTACGGCGGCGTCGACGTGGACCACCACCTGGTAGCGTTCGCCGGGCGCGCCGGGGTCGATCACATGGTGGAGGGCCGTCTCCGCGAGCAGGGCGAGCGCGTCAGCCTGCTGCTGGGCCAGGGTGGGCGCTTCCTGGGAAACGCCCGGCGCGCACGTTCCCCGCGGGAACGTTTTTCGGATACACCGCCTCGCGGGCCGCGGCCAGCGCCTGCAACGTGCAGGGCCCGGCCGGCGTGCTGCCGGTCGGCCTCCCGGGCCTCGGCCTTGCGGTCCACCCGGCGCCAGCCCCGCACGATCCGCTCGACGTGCTCTGTCGTGCCGGCGCGGCCCACCGCCAGCAGCCGCTCCTCGGTCTCCGGGGTCGCCACGCGGGTCAACTCCCTCACCTTGGCGTAGGACAGCTCCCCGCGGGCGAGCGCCCCAGCCAGCCTCGGCAACGTGCCCAGCGCCCGCGCCACCCTGACGCGCTCGCGGGCCGTGCCGAGGTCGAGCCCGACCCGCCACGACAGCCACGCCGCACAGGAGCGGAAGCCGTTGTTCCAGCCGCCGCGCGCGTCGAACTCCCGGATGAGGTCGAGCAGGTGGGCGGTGGCGGCCTCGAGGTGCGCTGACAGCTCGGCGATCTCGTCGCCCAGTCGGTTCAGCGAGAGCAGTTCCATGGCGAGTCCCCCTTCTGCTGGGGCGACTCTACACCCGGGT
>QHSZ01000184.1 GCA_003220595.1 Candidatus Rokuibacteriota bacterium
CTGCTGGCTGGCTGCGGGTACTCCCTCCACGGCAACCTCCCCGACGACGTGCGGACGGTGGCCGTGCCGGTCTTCACCAATCGCACCGCCGAGCCGGCGATCGAGAGCTTTCTGACGCAGGCGGTGGTCGAGGCGTTCGCGACGAACGGGCGTCTCCGCGTGGTGAACGCGGCGCAGGCCGACGCCGTCCTCGAGGGCGAGGTCGTGGGCTACGAGGTCCAGACGCTCGCCTTCGATCCGCGCGCGTCGATCCGTCAGTACCGGCTCGTCGTCACCATGCACCTCAAGTTCCGCGACGTGCGGCGCGACACGCTCCTGTTCGAGGAGTCACGGTTTCAGGAGCAGGCCGATTTCCGCGTGATCGGCTCGGTGGCGCAGACGATCTCGCGCGAGGAGTCGGCCCTGCGGTCGGCCGCCATGGACATCGCCCGCTCGATCGTGAGTCTCGCGGTCGATCGTTTCTGAGCGCGTCCGGGTGGACTATCCGGGACTCCTCCGACTCGCCGAGCGCGGCGAGCTTCCGCCGGTCCTGCTCCTGCACGGCCCGGACGTCCAGCTCCTGGACGACGCGCTCGAGCTCGTGACCCGGTGCTGCTTCCCCGAGCCCGCGGACGCGGCGCTCGGCCGTGAGGTACTCGAGGGCGGCGACACGAGCGTCGAGGCGCTCGTCGACACCGCCGCGACGCTCCCACTCATGACGGGCCTCCGGCTCGTCGCGGTCCGTCGGGCGCAGGCGCTCCCGGCGAAGCACGCCGCGACGCTCGCCGCCTACGCGCGCGATCCGAATCCGAGCACGCGCCTGCTGCTCCTCGCCGACGAGGGCCTGCGCGCGTCACGCGAGCGGCGAGGCGACCACTGGCTCCTCGGCGCCGTGCCCCCGTCGGAGGTCGTGGACCTGCCCGCGCGCCAGGGGCGTGAGCTCGCGGGGTGGCTCCGCCAGCGCGCGGCGCTCGAGGGGCTCTCGCTCAGCGACGAAGCCGCACGGATGCTGGTCGACTGGATCGGCGAGGAGAGCGCCGCGCTCCTCGGCGAGGCGCGCAAGGCGGCGCTCGCCGGGGGCCCCGACAACCGCACGGTCGGGGTGAGAGAGGTCGGCGCGGTGGTCGGCGAGCACCGCGTGGCCGGTGTCTTCGAGCTGACGCGCGCGGTCGAGCGCCGGGACCTCGGCTTGGCGCTCCGGACGCTCGACCGGCTCCTCGCGACGGAGGAGCCCATGCGCGTCCTGTCGGTCCTGACGCGCGACGTCCGGCTCGCGTGGACCGTCCGCGTCTGGCGCGAGCGCGGTCAGACGGTCGACCAGATCGCGCGGATGCTGAGGCTCCCGCCCGGCGTCGTCGAGGCGCTCGCCGCGGGGGGCGGGGCGGCGCGGCTCGCGGCCGATCTCCGGCGGTGCTGGGAGGTCGAGCGATGCCTCAAGTCGAGCGGCGAGCCCCGCGCGGAGCTGACGGCGCTGGTCACCGCCCTGTGTGCGGCGAGGTGAGGCGCGGCGCGGTCGCCCTGGCTTTCCTCGCCGCGCTGACCCTCGCGCCCGCGCGGCCGGCCGCCGCGGCCACGCTCAGGGCGGGGGCGGCCACCGGCGCCTTCAGCATCCCCGACGGCACGCCACTCGCCGGGTACGGCAGCGTCCGGCGCCGCCTCCTGTTCCCCGACCTCCTGGGTCGGCATCCCCACGCGTTCTGGTTCAAGCCCCACGCGGGCGAGCTCGACCCGGTCGCGGCGCGGGCGCTCGTGCTCGAGACGCCGTCGGCGCGCCTCGCGTGGGTGAGCGTGGACCTGATCGCGGTGGACCGGGCCTTCACGCGTGCCGTCGAGCGGCGCCTCGAGGACGGGATCGGGCCGGCGACGGTCCTCGTCTCCGCCAGCCACACGCACTCCGGGCCCGGCGCCTTCGTCGAGTCGCGCCTGATGGGCTGGATCGCGCTCGACAGTCTCGACGCCACGGTGCGGGGGACCCTCGTCGAGACGGTCGTCGCGACGATCGAGCGCGCGGCCGCCGCCGCGGTGGAGGCGCGCGTGGCCGCGACGAGCGTGAGCGTGCCCGGGGTCACCAAAAGTCGCCTCGCGAAGGCACTCGATCCCGAGCTCGTGGCGCTCAGGATCACCTCGGCGTCCGGCGCGCCCATCGCGCTCGTCTGGAACTTCGCGATCCACGGCACGGTGCTCGGGGCGCGGAACCTCCGGCTGTCGGGCGATGTGATGGGCGTGGCCTCGCGCGAGCTCGAGCGCGACCTCGGCATCCCCGTGTTGTTCGTCAACGGCGCCGTGGGTGACGTGAGCCCGGCGGCCCACGGCGAGGCGGCGCTCGCCCGCCTGGCGCCCGAGCTCGCGCGCGCCGCGCGCGCGGCGTGGGACCACGCCGGGCCGCGCGAGAGTCCCGCCCTCGCCATCCGCCGCGCGCGCGTGGCGCTGCCACCGCCCCGGCTCTCCGTGAGGAACTGCGCCGGGCGGTGGGTGCCGGCGTCCGTCACCGTGCCCCTCGGCCGCGCCCTTCCGCAGGACGCCGAGCTGACCGCCGTCGCGCTGGGCGGCACGGCCTGGGTGACGATACCCGGCGAGCTCCAGGCGGCACTCGGGCTCGAGATCAAGCGCGAGGCGCGGGCGCTGTTCAGGCACGCGTTCGTCGCGGGCGTCTCCAACGACTACCTCGGCTACTTCGTGACCGCCGAGGACTACAGCCGGCCGGCCTACGTCACCTGCGCGACGGTGTACGGCCCGCGGGCGGGCGAGTGTCTGGCGACCACGGCGGCCGAGCTCCTCCGCGGTCTCGCAGGGCAGAGCCGGCCCGCGACGACCGGGGCCCGAGCCTGCGACGGGGCGAGCGACCGATGAGGCCGGTCGGTCGTCTACTTGAACATGGGGCGGCCCCCAAGCCCCCCGGGTGGCTCGGGACGCCCCGGCGGAGCCATGGCGCCCCTCGACAACCCGAGACATTTCTAGGAGCGCGTCGGAGTAAGCACCGTTCGCGCGCAGGCTCCGCCCGCGCAACCTTTCCTGAGGGTGGCTCGGAGGGGGCCGTCGAGACCCCCTTCGATGATCTAGGAGGCCGCCGCGAGACGGCGGGCGAGCGCGGACTTCTTGCGGGCGGCGGTGTTGGCGTGGATGACGCCCTTGGTGACGGCCTTGTCGAGGGCGCGGATGGCCCCACGGATCGCCGCGCTGTGCGCCGCGCCCTCGCCCGCGCGGGCCGCCTTCACGGCGGTGCGCACCGCCGTGCGAATGGCGCGGTTGCGGAGCCGGCGCCGCTCGTTCTGCCGGATGCGCTTCATCGAGGACTTCGTGTTCGCCACGTCGACGCTCCTTTGATCCGGTCTCTGGTCCGCGCTGCATCATGCCCGAACGGCGGGGCGATTTCAAGGTGAGCGCGCCGGAGCGCCAGGTGGTCCGGGCCCTCGGCTCCATCGGCGGCGCGACGCTCGTCTCGCGGATCGCCGGCTTCGCGCGTGACATGATCGTCGCCCTCACCTTCGGCGCCGGCCCCGTGACGGACGCGTTCTTCGTCGCGTTCCGGATCCCGAACATCCTCCGGCGGCTCCTCGGCGAGGGCGCGCTCTCGACGGCCATGATCCCGGTCTTCAGCGAGTACACGGTGACGCGGCCGCAGCGCGAGCTCCTCCGCATGCTGCGCGCCGTCCTAGCTCTGGCACTGCTCGCGCTCACGCTGACGACGCTGCTCGGGATCCTGGCGGCGCCGTGGATCCTCCGCGTGATCGCGCCGGGCTTCGCGTCGGACCCAGCGCAGGCCGCCCTGGCGACGCTCCTCACGCGCGCGATGTTTCCGTACCTGGTGCTCGTGGGGCTGGCCGCGCTCGCGACGGGCATCCTGAACGCGCACGGGCGCTTCTTCGCCGGCGCGATCGGCCCCGCGGTGCTGAACCTCGGAATGATCGCCGGGGTGCTCCTCCTCGCGGCGCGCGTCGACCCGCCCATTCTCGCGCTGGCGATCGGCGTCCTGGCCGGCGGGCTCGGCCAGCTCATCGTCCAGGTCCCGAGCCTCCGCAGCGCTGGGCTCCTGGTCGCCCCCTCGGCGGAGCTCGATCACCCGGCCCTCGGCCGGCTCGTACGGCTCCTCGTGCCCGCCGTCTTCGGCCTGGCCGCGGTGCAGGTGACCGTGTTCATCAACACGCTGCTCGCCTCGCTCCTGCGCCCGGGCTCGATCTCGTACCTCTACTACGCCGACCGCGTGATGGAATTCCCGCTCGGGGTGTTCGGGATCGCCCTGGCCTCGGCGTCACTGCCGGTGATGGCGCGCCAGGCCGCGGCGGGGGAGACGCGGGCGGTCGCCGCGACGCTGACCTTCTCACTGCGCCTGGCGCTCTTCATCTCGATGCCGGCCACGGTCGGCCTCGTCGCGCTCCGCGCGCCGATCGTGCGCGTCCTGTTCGAGCGCGGGCGTTTCGGGTCCGCCGACACCGCGCCGACCGCCGAGGCCCTCGCGTGGTACGCGGTGGGGCTCGCCGGGTTCGGCGCGTCACGGATCGCCGCGCAGGCATTCTACGCGCTCGGCCAGGCGGGAACCGCCGTCCGCTGGGGCATCGTCTCGGTCGCGGCGAACGTGGTGGCCGCGCTGCTCCTGATGGGCCCGCTCGCGCACGCGGGGCTCGCCGCCGCCTCCTCGATCGGCGGGTACGTGAACCTCGTGGCGCTGCTCTGGGTGGCGCGCCGGCGGCTCGGACCGCTCGGTGGCCGGGCGCTCCTCGTGAGCGCGCTCCGAACGCTCGCCGCCTGCGTGCCGCTCGCCCTCTGGTGCTGGGGGGCGCTCGCGTTCTGGCCGGCGCGGCCCGCCCTCACGCGGGAGCTCCTCTGGCTCGCGGGGGCGGTCACCGGAGGCGTCGCGCTGTTCTGGGGGGCGAGCGTCGCGCTCGGGATGTCCGAGCGGACCGCGCTCCTCGCGATGCTTCCGCGCCGCGGGCGGCGCGAGCCCCGCGCGTAACAGCCGCGCGTGAAACCGCGCGCCGGCGTCGGTTTCGCGGATGGCGACCGCCGTGATAAGATTCGACGTGGTCACTCTATGACCGACGTGGTGGTTGAGTATCTCGGGTCCCTGCAGACCGAGCAGGGGGCCTCCCGAAATACTCTCGCCGCGTACCGACGCGATCTGCTGGATTTTACCGATTTCCTCCGCGACCAGCGCCGTGGTCTGCCCGAGACCGGGCCCGACGATATCGTCGACTACCTGGAGCGCCTGCGGAAGCGGGGCCTCAAGCCCTCGAGCGTCGCGCGCCGCATCTCGGCGCTCCGGGGCTTCTACCGCCACCTGCTCCGCGAGGGCGACCTCGCGCACGATCCGACCGAGCACCTCGAGTTGCCGCGCCGCGGCCGGACGCTGCCGCGCGCCCTCCCGCGCGAGGTCGCGGCCGCGCTCGTGGAGGCCCCGGACGTGAGCCGGCCCCAGGGCGTCCGCGACCGGACGATCCTCGAGCTCCTGTACGCGACCGGGATGCGTGCCTCGGAGTGCCTCGACCTCACGCGGGAGGACGTGAACCGCACGGCCGGGTACCTCGTCTGCACCGGCAAGGGACGCAAGCAGCGGCTGGTGCCGGTCGGCGCCGAGGCGGTCCGGTGGGTGACGCGCTACCTCGAGGAGGCGCGCCCACGCTGGACGCGCCGGCGCGACTCGGGCCGCCTCTTCGTCAACCCGCGCGGCGGGCCGCTCTCGCGCCAGTCCCTCTGGGCGATCGTCCGTCACGCCGCCGCGCGGGCCGGCGTCCGCGGCCGCGTCTCGCCCCACATGCTGCGCCACTCGTTCGCGAGCCACCTGCTCGAGGGCGGCGCCGACCTCCGCTCCGTCCAGGCGATGCTCGGCCACGCCGACATCGCGACCACCCAGATCTACACCCACCTGCCGTCCTCCGCGCTCACGCGGATGTACCGGCAGTTCCACCCGCGAGCCTGACGTGGCCAAGCGTGCCCACGCGTATCCGCAGGTGAGTGTCGTCGCGGGCGACGTCGTGGACGTGGCGGTCGTCGCGGCGCCGCCGTCCATCGCGGTCCGCGCGGCGCTCGCGCTGGCGCGGAAGCGCGACGCGGCGGTCCTCGCCGTGGGCCCGCGCTACGTCCTGCGCGAGGACCTCGCGCGCGCGAGCCTCCTGGACGCGGGCGACCTCCCCGCGGCGTCGGTGGCCCGCCCGCTGCCCGTGGTCGACGCTGGAGCGGGGGAGGTCGCCGTGCGGCGGCGCCTGGCCGGTGGCGCGCCGCTCGTGATCGTGCGCGGGCGGGCGGGCGCGGTCGGCGCGGTTG
>QHSZ01000185.1 GCA_003220595.1 Candidatus Rokuibacteriota bacterium
CCCGCTCGGCTGCCGGGTCGTGCTGCTTCCGGCCCGCCTTCGGGTACGGCGCGATCATGATCGAGTCCCCGTCGTGCGGGAGGCGCTGCCAGAGCTCCTCGGTGATGAACGGCATGAAGGGGTGCAGCAGACGCAGCGTCGTCTCCAGCACCTGCACGAGCGTGTGCTGGGTCCGGAGACGCTGGCCGGGGTCCTCGGCGCGGTAGAGCGACAGCTTGGCGATCTCGAGGTACCAGTCGCAGTACTCGTGCCACAGGAACTGGTACACGGCCGACGCGGCGTCGTTGAACCGGTAGCGCCGCAGGCTCGTGCGCACCACGCCGATCGTCGCGGCGAGGCGGCTCTGGATCCAGCGGTCGGCGAGCGTCGGCTCGACCTTCCGTGCCTTCGCCGCGTCGTAGCCGTCGAGGTTCGAGAGGACGAGACGCGCCGCGTTCCAGAGCTTGTTGGCGAAGTTCCGGTAGCCCTCGATGCGGTCCTCGGAGAGGCGGATGTCCCGCCCCTGGGCCGCGAGTGCCGCCAGCGTGAAGCGAAACGCGTCGGTGCCGTACCGGCCCATCACCTCCAGCGGATCGGCGACGTTGCCCTTGGACTTCGACATCTTCTGGCCTTCGGCGTCGCGCACGATGGCGTGCAGGTAGACGTCGTGGAAGGGTACCTCGCGCATGAAGTGGAGGCCCAGCATCACCATCCGGCCGACCCAGAAGAAGAGGATGTCCGTCCCCGTGATGAGCACGGAGGTCGGGTAGAAGGTCTGGAGCTCGGGGGTCGTGTCCGGCCAGCCGAGCGTCGAGAACGGCCAGAGGCCCGACGAGAACCAAGTGTCGAGCGTGTCCGGATCCTGGCGGAGCGCGCCGCCGCACTTGGGGCAGGTTCGGAGGTCCTCGCGCGACACGTGCACGGAGCCGTCGGCGTCGCAGTGCCAGGCCGGGATCCGGTGACCCCACCAGAGCTGACGCGAGATGCACCACGGGCGGATGCTCTCCATCCAGTGGTAGTACGTCTTCACCGCGCTGCGGGGCAGGAGCTTGATGCGGCCCGTGCGCACGGCCTTGATCGCCGCCTCCGCGAGCGGCTTCACCTGCACGTACCACTGCTTGGAGACGAGGGGCTCGACGACGGTCTTGCAGCGATAGCAGACGCCGACGGCGTGCCGGTAGGGCTCGATGCGCTCGATGAGGCCGAGGGCCTTCATGTCCTCGACGATCCGCTTCCGGGCCTCGAAGCGGTCCAGGCCGGCGTAACGCCCCGCGTCCGCCGTCATCTTGCCGTCGAAGCCGATGACCGTCCGGATCGGCAGGTTGTGGCGCTGACCGATCTCGAAGTCCACCGGGTCGTGGCCCGGCGTGACCTTGATCACCCCGGTGCCGAATTTCGGGTCCACCGCCTCGTCCGCGACGACCTTCACCGAGACCGTGCCGTCCACCGACGGGATCTCGAGGGTCTGGCCGACGTACCGTCTGTAGCGCTTGTCCTTGGGGTGCACGGCGAGGCCGGTGTCGCCCAGCTTCGTCTCGGGGCGCACCGTGCCGAGCGTCAGCGGGCCGTACTTGATGTAGACGAACTCGGCGTCGCGCTCCTCGCGCTCCACCTCGAGGTCCGAGAGGACGGTCTGGCAGTGCGGGCACCAGTTCACGATGTAGTCGCCGCGGTAGATCAGGCCGTCGTCCCAGAGGCGCACGAACGCCTCGCGGACGGCGCGCGACAGGCCCGCATCCATCGTGAAGCGCTCGCGCGACCAATCGCACGAGGCGCCGAGGCGCTTGAGCTGACGGATGATCGTACCGCCCGACTCCTCCTTCCACCGCCACGCGCGCTCGAGGTACGCCTCACGGCCGAGGTCCTCCTTCGTCCGGCCTTCGGCGGCCAGCTGTCGCTCGAGGAGGACGTGCACGGCGATGCCCGCGTGGTCGGTGCCGGGGACCCAGAGCGTGTTGAACCCGTCCATGCGCTTCATGCGGACCAGCACGTCCTGCAGCGTGTTGTTGAGCGCGTGGCCCCAGTGGAGCGACCCGGTGACGTTCGGCGGCGGGATCACGATGCTGAACGCCTTGCCGGGCCGCGCGGGATCGGCGCCGAAGTAGCCGCGCGCCTCCCAGACGGGATACCAGCGCGTCTCGACGTCGGCCGGCTCGTAACGGTCGGAGATGGGCGCCGGCTGGCTCTCGCGCATCTACCTTCTACTCTAGCACCGGCGCGGCGCGTGCGAGCCGCCACCCGTCGCCCTCGCGCCGGAAGACGAGCCCCCAGGGCACGCGCTCGGCGCTCGCGGCGACCGACACCGTGCGCGGAACCGGCGCTCCCTCGGGCGCGTCGCAGGCGGGCTCGGGCCGGAGCGAGGTCGGGAGCCGAGCGCGGAGCCGGCCGTCGGGCACGAGCCTCGCGAGCGCCGCCGGGGCGCCGCCGGCGAGGGCGTCGAAGAAGCGCGCGACGGTCTCGTGCAGCTCCCGGTGCCACGCATCGTGGTACGCGCGGCTCACCCGGGCGACGGCGCCGTCGGCGCCCAGCTGGAAGACGTCGTCCCCCTCGGTCTGTCCCCCGCACCCCGGTGTGAAGCCGGGATAGCGCAGCTCGTAGCGCACGCGGATCTCGGCGCCACGCACCTGGTACGAGCGTGCGACGAGATCCTCGCCCAACGCCTCCGCCGTGGTCCACGCGACGCGCACGCGGTCACCCTCCTGGCGCACGAGGTCGAGGCGGAGCGCCCGCGTGTCGCGGCCCGACGCGGCGCCCTCCCAGGCGGTGAGGAACTGGGGCGCGCCGCCCGGCGCGGGCGGGAGCGGATAGACGATCGGCCGGCCGTCGCGATGGATCGTGGAGAGGAGCGCGGGCTGGTCGTGGAAGCGGCCGTAGACCCGCACCGTGTTCGCGCCCGGCGCGTCGGAGAGCTGGAAGGCGCCGACGACGAGGCGGTCCACGCGCACGACGCCGAGGGCCGCGGCGCCCCAGGCGTCGCCGAAGGCGTCGAGCCGGTCCTGGAGGAACCCGGTCGACGCGAACGGCCCGCCGGTCGCGAGGTTCTCCACGATCTCCTCGTCGAGGAGCGCGTACATCTCGCGGTAGGCGTCGGCCGCGGCGTCCCCGTCGAGCTGCAGGAGCCGCTGGCGCGACTGGGCGAGCTCGCGGAAGCGCTCGAGGCGGTCGGGCAGGCCGGCCGCACCGTCCGTGCGCGGCCCGAGGGCGAGCGCCAGGAGGAGGGCGCAGCCCGCCCGTGTCCACACTCCGCGACTCGCTGGCCGGCGCACGCAGCTATGGTACAACAGGGCCGTGAGGTTGCTCGTCCTCGATCGCTACGTCGTGCGCGAGCTTGTCTCACCGTTCGTGTTCGGCGGGATGCTCTTCACCTTCTTCCTCCTGATCGATCGCATCTACCACCTGACCGACCTCGTCATCACCAAGGGCGTGCCCTTCTACCTCGTGGTCCAGCTCCTCGTCTTCATGCTGCCCTCGTTCATGACCCACACGCTGCCGATGGCGCTCCTCGTTGCCGTGCTGCTCGCGGGAGGGCGGCTCGCGGGCGACCTCGAGATCGTCGCCTTCAAGTCGGCGGGCGTGAGCCCCCTCCGGCTGTTCCGGCCGATCCTGTTGGCGGGGCTCGTCGTCACGACGACGACGGCCCTCCTCACCCTGGTCGTGAACCCGCTCGCGAACCGCGAGTTCCAGCGCCAGCTCTTCCAGATCCTCCAGACGCGCGCGGTGAGCGGACTGCAGGAGCGCCTCTTCAACGACACCTTCGGCGACGTCATCATCTACGTCGAGGAGGTCAGCGCGTCACAGGTGGGCCTGCGCGGGCTCCTCGTCTCCGACGAGCGGAACCCCAGGCTCTCGCGCATCGTCACCGCCCGCGAGGGACGGCTCCTCACCGACGACGTGAACCGGCGCATCACGCTGCGGATGCTGAACGGCGCGGTCAACGAGGCCGACGTGACGCCGGTCGACCCCCCGAAGGGCGTAGTCGGCGAGGGCGCGCCGGCCGGTGGCGCCGCGAGCGCGGCGCGCTACCGCCACACGCTGTTCAGCATCTACGACATGACCCTCTCCGTGGACTCACCGCTCAAGGGCGCACCCCGGGTCGAGAAGCCCGAGAAGGACCTGTCGCTCGGCGTGCTCGAGGCGCGGATCGCGCAGCTCCGGGGTGACCGGCACGGCCGCGCGCCGTACCAGATCGAGTGGCACAAGCGGTTCGCGCTGCCGTGCGCCACGCTCGTCTTCGCCCTCGTCGCCTTCCCGCTGGCGATCCGCTCGCACCGAGGCGGCCGCTCGATCGCGCTCGCCGGCAGCCTCGCGATCCTGCTCACCTACTATATGGTCATGACGTCGTTCGAGGGCTTCGCGCTGCGGCTCTACGTCCCGCCGTGGCTCGCGATCTGGGCGCCGAACGCGGTCTTCGCCGTCGCCGGCACGCTCCTGCTCGTGGCGACGGCGCACGAGTGGCGCTGGCCGGCGATGCCGGCGCTCTGGCGCGGCCTCGGCTGGCTCCAGCGCGCCCTGCCCGCGCGACGCCCCGCCGGCCTGCGGCCGCACGCGGCCGGGGCCGCCCGGGACTCGACGCACATCATCGACCGGTATCTCGTGCGCGAGTTCGTCACGTTCATGGTCATCGGCCTCGGGGTCGCTGCGGCGCTGTTCGTCGTGATCGATCTCCTGCAGACGCTCGACCGCTACCTGCGCGTGAAGCCGCCGTTTATCTACATCGTCGAGCACTTCGTGTATCGCCTGCCGCTGGCGCTCCACGACGGGCTGCCGGTCGTCATGCTGGTCGCGACGATCTTCCTCTATCTCACGCTGAGCCGCTATCACGAGCTGACCGCGATGAAGGCGGCCGGGCTGTCCCTCTATCGCGTCAGCCTGCCGGTCCTCGGCATCGGCGTGGTCGTCGCCGCGGGCGCGGGTCTCTTCCAGGAGCTCGTGCTCCCCGGCCTCAACGAGCGCGGTGACGAGGTCGACCGCGTGAAGATCCGTGGCCAGGCACCGCGCCACTTGCAGTCGCGCCAGCGGCTCTGGGTGCGGAGCTCCGACTCGCGCTTCTACCGGACCGAGCTGCTCCACCCCGGCACCAACGACATGTACGGGGTGACCATCCTCGAGGTGGACAAGGACTTTCGCCTGATCGACCGCCTCGACGCGCGGCGCGCGCACTGGACGTCGGCCGGCTGGGAGCTCTCGGAGGGCGCGCTGCGGCAGATCGCGCCCGACGGCCAGGTGCAGACGGTACCGTTCGTGTGGACCGCCCTCGACATCAAGGAGGAGATGGACGACTTCATCCGCATCCAGAAGGCCGTCACCTCCATGAGCTACCGCGAGCTCCGCGAGTACATCGCCCAGCTCGAGGCGGCGGGCTTCCAGGCGCGGAAGTACCTGGTCGAGCTCTACTCGAAGCTCTCGTTCCCGCTCGTGAACCTCGTGATGGTCCTCGTCGCGATCCCGTTCGCGCTCCAGTCGCCGCGGGGCGGTCGGCTCTTCGGCGTGGGTCTGGCGATCGCGATCATGGCGGGCTATCTCGTCGTCCACTACGTCGCGCTGGCGTTCGCGCGCGCCGATCTCCTGCCGCCGCTGCTCGCCGCCTGGACGGCGAACGTGATCTTCATGGGGATCGGCGTCTCGCTCCTGCTGCGCGCCCGCACGTAGGTCCGGGTGACCTAGCGCCGCTCCTGGGCGAGGGCGCGGAGCGCCTCCTCGAGGCGCTTCTGCTCGACGCCGTACGCCGCCCAGTCGCCGCGCCGCAGCGCGTCCTGCGCGCGGTTCCAGATCTCCAGCGCGCGCTCGGCGAGCAGGCGCGCGGCCCCGCTGACGGCGGTGCCCGCCGGGCCCGCCGGCGCGGCCGGCGTCGCCGCGCCCGTCGGCCGGCCGCCGAAGAGGCGGGCGAGCGACTGCTGGAGGGTCGGCTCCATCGCGATCTGGTTGCCGTGGGCGACGATCACCCGGCGCAGCTCCGGGACCGCCCCCTGCTCGGACGCCGCCAGGTAGAGCGGCTGGACGTAGATCAGCGACTGGTCGAGCGGGATCGCGATGAGCGAGCCGCGGATGACCGTCGAGCCGCGCTGGTTCCAGAGCGACAGCTGCTGCGAGATCACCGGATCTTGGTCGATGCGCGCGTCGATCTGCCGCGGGCCGAAGACCAGCTTCTGCTTCGGCAGGTCGTAGACGAGCAGGCGGCCGTAGTTCGGCGGGTCGCTGCGGGCGGCGAGCCAGGCGATCATGTTGTCGCGGCGGCTCGGGTTGAAGAGCGTGAGGAGGATGAACTCCTCGCGCTTCTCGCCCGGGAGCCGCATGATCGTGTAGTACGCTTCCATCTCACGGTCGCGCCCCTCGACCGTCCGCCGGGGGATCGCCCACAGGTCCTCCTTGTTGTAGAACACCTGCGGGTCCTTCATGTGGTAGGTGGCGTACTTCCGGGCCTGGATCGCGAAGAAGTCTTCGGGGTACCGGATCTGGCTCTGGAGGTTCGCCGGCATCGCGTCGAGCGGCTTCAGGAGCCCGGGGAACGCGCGCGCGTAGGCGCGCACGATCGGGTCCGTCGTGTCGGCCAGGTAGAACGTCACCGCGCCGTGGTAGGCGTCGACCGTCACCTTCACGGAGTTCCGGATGTAGTTGCCGACCCCTGAGACCGGGTCCGAGTACGGGTAGCGGCTCGTCGTCGTGTACCCGTCGAGCATCCAGACTAGCCGGCCGTCGTCCGTGACGACGATGTACGGGTCGTGGTCGTAGCGGAAGAACGGGGCGATCTCGTGCACGCGCTGGCCGACCGCGCGGTAGATCATGATCCGGCTGTCGGCCGTCAGGTCGTTCGACAGGAGGATCTTGAGCTCGCCGAAGCGCACCGCGAACAGGAGCTTCCGCAGCCAGGGGCCGATCGAGATGCCGCCCGTGCCCGCGTAGGTCGTGTAGACGTTCTGGTCGCCCGACGGGTACGAGAGCTCCTGCTGGCGCGTCTTGACCAGCACGTATTCGTTCGACACCTCGCCGAAGTAGATCTCGGGCCGCGTGACCTTCGCGAACCCGCCACTGGATTGCGGGGGGATGTCCTTGACGACGAACTCCGGCAGCCCCTCGGGCGTGATCCGATTCACCGGCCCCACGACGACGCCGTAGCCGTGGGTGAAGGTCAGGTGCTCGTTGATCCAGATCCGCGACTGTAGATGCGGGTAGGACAGCTCCCGGGCCGAGAGCATGAGCTGCTTGTAGTCGCCGTTGAGCGTGTAGCGGCCGACGTCCACGTCGATGAACTTGTAGTAGGTGCGGATCTCCTGGAGCTGGGCGAACGTCCG
Source organism: Candidatus Rokuibacteriota bacterium (assembly GCA_003220595.1). Lineage (GTDB taxonomy): Bacteria > Methylomirabilota > Methylomirabilia > Rokubacteriales > CSP1-6 > AR19. The sequence goes on from QHSZ01000185.1 coordinate 7,269, forward strand.
CAGCAGCGGGCGGTGGTCCCAGAGCCGGATGTTCTCGACGGTGGGCGCGTTGCGCTCGAGCGCGCGCGCGTCGATCGCCTCGTCGGCCGGAAAGCTCCGCTCCTCGATCCGGTCGAGGCCGTAGGCCTGGCGCGTCATCCGGATGTTGTGGGTGATGAAGGGCCGCTCGGCGACGAGCTCGTTCGGCGTCACGCTGAACCGCTGGAGCAGGGCCGGGTACACGCCGAGGCCGAGCACCCACACCAGGCCGAGCACGATCACCCCGCCGGCGACGAGCCGGAGGCCCGCGGTCGCGATCTGGGCGAGGCAGAGGACGGCGGCGACCGCCGCGAGCACGGCGAGCACGCCGAGCGCGGGGAGCGAGGCGTAGGTGTCCGTGTAGGAGGCGCCGAAGACGATCCCGCGCGGCGAGAAGACGAGCTCGAAGCGGTCGAGCCAGAACCCGATCCCCTTGAGCGCGAGCACCAGCGCCCCCAGGACGAGCAGGTGCGTGCGGGCGCCAGCGGCGAGGCGCGGCCCGCGCGTGGTCAGGACGAGGCTCCGCTGGAGCACGTAGACGACGAGCGTCAGGACGATCGTGCCGGTCACG